>DATNMU010000130.1:0-30784 GCA_035602195.1 Candidatus Acidiferrum sp. | reverse complement strand
GTCCGAAGGCGTTGCGTTCATCCGGTCGAAATGCCCCAGCTGCGCTGGTAGCGGACGGATAGATTCGATCCCTCCTTCGACTGCAGGCTGACCGCACGGCTTGTGGTGCTTGCGAAAAACGTACGGATTCGGCGCGTCATAAGTCCTCCCCATCAATATGACAATCCGGACCGTACGTTTTTAATTTTTAGGCGATGCCGGCGGATTTGGCCCTTAGGCGGCGGGGAGAGGAAGCCGTTTCGACCCGGTTACGCCCCGCGGCTTTCGCCCGGTAAAGGGCTTTGTCGGCTGCCTGGATGACTTCTTCCGGGGGCGAATGCAACTTTGAAGTTGCGACTCCGATGCTGGCAGTAACGGAAAGCTCGCTCGATGGGGTTTCGCGAGAAAGCTGCCGAATCACATGGCCGGTCTGGATGCGGCCGCGCTGGCGTTGATTGCGGCGATCGGGACCGCGGGTTTCCTGGCGCCGGTCAGGGCCGCGCAGACGAAGACTGCTGGATTCAATATCGGCGCGCAATTTTTCCAGATGATCCAGAACTTCGGCCGTGGTCTTGCCGGAGAACAGGATGGCGAATTCTTCTCCGCCGCAACGGTAAGCTTCTCCTCCTCCAGAAACGCGCGCCAGGCGCGACGCAACCATGCGCAGAACCTGGTCTCCAGTGTCATGGCCGTAGGTGTCATTGCAGCGCTTGAAATGGTCGATGTCGAGCATTGCGATCGAATAAGGCGATTCCAGGCGAAGCAGCGCATCGTAAAAAGCGCGCCGCGAAGGGAGTGTGGTTAGTTCATCGTGATAGGCGAGAAGGTAAGAGGTTTCTACAATCGAACCTGCCAAAAGAAAAGCGGCGGAAGCGAAGTAGACCGAGGGAATTCGTCCCACTCCTCCAAAACGGAGGGCCAAGAACGAGGCCGCCAGCGCCCAGAGTAGACCGCTCTCTACGGGCCGGTGAAAGAGGAAATAACGAATGAGCAGGACCACTGCGGACGCTGCAAATGCGAGTTGCACGGCGAAAGCCAATGGCGCCGGCGAAAGAGCGTGATGGGCAGCGCGCGCTGCGGAAACTAGCGGATCAGGCCGGCAGATGACGGCGACGATCACCGATTCGACGAACAGCAACAGCGCGATAGGCGCGAGGCTGGAGGCGGTGAATCCTTTTTCTTTCTCGAATGAGAGAAGAACAAAATCCAGAGGAAGGAGCACGCCGATCACAGCCAACGCTTTGGTTCCCGCCAGACTAAGCGGGACGTGTCCTGCCGAAAAATACGAGATGGCTTGTTGCGCCAGGAAGACGACAAGCAACGCGGAAAAAATTCGAGTGGAGTGAAACCGCCAAGCCAGCATCAGGCCCGCGACCAGCGCCCCGTAGAAGGCGTAGCTGACCACGGCGGGACTGGGTGCGATCAGGCCGGTATGGAGCAGGACCGCTACCGCCAACAGACAGACGCCGGGGGTGAGCAGAGTCTTCATCGACGTTAGTCTCGGCGTCTTTGAAAAGAGATGTTACACCGCGGCGCGGAGGCTCCTGCAGATTATCTCCGGAAGATCAGCCCTGGAGGAATTGGCCGGTTGGGTTCGCCGAGGACGAGACTGTGGTTCCCACGCAAAACTTGAGCCGCCGCGCATTCTGCCACGGCGGCTCTTAATTTTGTAGAGCTAGTTTTTGTAGAGCTAGTTTCTGTAGAGCTCGTTTCTGTAACCTAGCTGTTTCCTGCCACCGTCCGCAACTTCCCGGGAAGGAAGTGGTAGGGAGGCCATGGCCCGCTGATCGCCACTTCGCAGTTCTTCAACTGCTTAGTCGCGGTGCTGTAGCGGTTCTGGTATTTCTCGAGCGATTTGTTGTCGATGAGGTGGGCGATATCGATGAGCATGCCTTGAGGGGCGACCTTCTTGCAGCTCACCTCTTCTTCGAGCGGGTTAAATAATTTGTGTACCTGAACCGAGAGAGCGCGGGCCTTGGTTTGGCGCTCGCGTTCCCGGGAAGCCTTTACGCGCAGCTTGGAAAGGTAGTCGCCGCCAACGGTATCCGGCAGGATTACGTCGATCATGGCTTCGCGAAGGGAACCGTCGGTAACGGTCAGCTTGATGTGCATCTCGGACTTGCCGCGGAGCCTGGCAACGCTCAGTCCAAAGGCCCGCCGGTTGACCCGGACGGCTTGGCGAAGTCCGTCATCGCTCTCGAAGACGGTTCCGAAACGGAACGGAAGCACGGTGGAGTTGCGGAAACAGCCGCTCACCACGCGCGCATGGTCGATGGCCGATTTGTGATCAAGCGGTCCAACATTCTGGTCGTATTCGCTCACAATCACAGCAAACTCGCCGCTGGGATAGCTGAGGACAGGGGCTCCGTTCACGCCTTGAACATTCTCAATTACGAAAGGGCGTCGGGAACGGGTGCCGTTGGGAAGGGTCTGGTGCTCGGTAAGGCAGTATGCGTACCACGCCATATAGAACTCTCCGAACCGGGACGGAGGCTGACAGGCGGCCTCTTAAGTTGTTTTGCACAAGCTGAACTGCAAGTTTTGGAAGTTATCTCTTAGCGGTGCAGGGTCTGGAACACTGGGAACCTACCAAATAAGCTCCGTAAACCATATTACTTCGGAGTGAGTGGGAAATGCAACTTTTTCGTTGCATCGAGCATCGCGTGGGTTCGGAAGAAGAGGCTTGATTTCGCTTTTCGCGCTTAAGCTACTAAATGCAAAAGGGTTAGTCCGACTCCTACTCGTAACGCAGACTTTCCACAGGGTCGAGTTGGGAGGCGCGGGCGGCGGGGACAGTTCCGAAAATGACTCCAACGACAGAGGAAACGACGATGGCGATGATCGCCGATAAGCCCGAAATGGGAATTCGGTATTCGGTGAGGAAACGAACCGAATAGGGAATTGCGAGGCCGATCACGATTCCCGCGAATCCTCCGATCAGGGAGATCAGAATGGCCTCGGCCAGAAACTGAAATCGGATTTCGCGGTTGGTGGCGCCGATGGCTTTGCGAATGCCGATCTCGCGAATCCGCGAGGTTACAGTGGCCAGCATGATGTTCATGATTCCAATGCCGCTGACCAACAGGGTGACCATGGCAACCAGAAGTAGAACCCACGTCAGGCCGGTGGCAATGCGGTCGGCCATGGAAAGCAGGGCGGTAAGGTTGGCAACGTCATAAACCGATTCCGAGCGGTGACGCGACTGTAAGACGCGTTTAATTTGCGCCGTGCCTTCAACCACCATGGAGGGATCTTCCATGGAAAAATACAAGAGCTTTATGTTGGGAATCTCCATGAAGTAGCGGCTCACGGAGAACGGAATGAGCAGGGTGTTGTCGACGATCTCCGACTGGCCAAAAGTTTCCACCCGCTCTTTAAAAGTTCCGATAATGGTGAAGGGCAGACCGGTGAGTTTGATTACCCGGCCCACAGCGGCTTGCGTAGAACCGTACACTTCAATCGCCATCTTCTCGGTTATGACTCCGACTTTGTTGTGAGCCTGAGAATCCTCCTGATCGAAGAACCTTCCCGATGGAATCACTAGATTACGAACACGCAGGTAGTCCGGATCGACCCCCAGAATAGAAACATCTTTTTCTTTGCCGTTGCCGACAGGGATACGGTCGGAGACCTGCGTCACGGGCGACGCAGCGATAATGCCAGGAACCTGCTGCCGAACAGCGCGGAGGTCTTCAATGGTGAGCGGATCGGGATTGGAATTGCTGATGTGAGGCGCGCCGCCCAGGTACTCCGCCCAGACTTCATTGGTGCCAATGGATTGAATCTGGTTGAGCACATATTGCTTCCCAGTCATTCCGATAGTAACGACAAGGATGAGAGATGCAGTGCCGATAACCATACCCAGGGCGGTCAGGATAAAGCGGATCTTATTGCTGCAAAAAGTGTCGAAGGCAAAGGTCAGTATTTCGCCAATGGCCATGTTGGGCCGAAGGCGTTCGGGCATAAGGGCAGCAGCCATGTGAGTTAATGCTACGTAGTAGATGATGCTCTGGCAAGCCATGAGTCGCATTAAGTTCTTCTCCGAAAGTGTTATTTGACAGACGCAGTGAGCGTCACTAGGGTAAAAGTCGTTGCGAAACTCTTTGAGTAACACCTCTGCCCCAACGTGGAAGGCTGTTTTCGGACTATCTCTTCTGACTGCAGCGGCCGTTGCGGTGCATGGGTATCATCCATGTTCTGAAGACGCGGAAATCTATCTGCCGGGCGTCGAGAAACTTTTGCACCCGAAGTTATTTCCAGCGGGGCAGGAATTTTTCTCGTCGCATGCCAGCCTCACGTTTTTTCCGAACCTGATCGCGTTTTCGTTGCGCATAACTCGCTTGCCGCTGGAAGTAGGACTGTTCCTTTGGCAAGTCGCCTCGATTTTCCTTCTTCTTCTTGCCTGCTGGGAATTGGGCGGGCTGTTCTTTCCGACCGCTAGAGCGCGGTGGGGAGGAGTTTGTCTAGTGGCGGCGCTTTTAACCATTCCGGTGGCCGGAACTGCGCTCTACATTGTGGATCAATATTTGAATCCCAGAAATCTGGCGGCGTTCGCGGGAATTCTTGTTCTGGCACGAGTCTTGGAGAAAAAGTACCTTCGCGCATTTCTCTGGCTGGTGTTTGCGGCCAGCGTTCATCCGCTGATGTGGGTGTTTCCGTTCTCGTTTTGTTTGTTGTTTGTGGTGATGGAGAAATTTGAATTCGTATGGAAAAAGGCAGCGCCCGCGGTTCTGGCGGGGCTGCTATGGATGGGTATACCGTTGGCGCCCGCATCCTCCGCCGCGTATCACGAAGTGGCAAAGCATCATAGCTATTTCTACATTCAGCATTGGCAATGGTATGAGTGGCTCGGAATTGTCGCTCCCCTCGGATTGTTGTGGTGGTTTGGAAAGTTAGCTCGGGAGAGGAAGTGGGTTAATGTCGAACGGGTCAGCCGAGCGTTCGTGATCTACGGGTTAATTTATGTCGCGATTGCTTTGGTAGTTGATTTGCCTCCTCAGTGGGAAACGCTGGCAAGGATTCAACCGCTCCGATGCCTCCACCTGCTTTACACCGTAATGTTCGTCATCATGGGCGGATTTCTTGCCGAATACGTGCTCAAAGATTACGTGTGGCGATGGCTGCTGCTTTTCGTTCCTCTTGCTCTCGGAATGTTTCTGGTGCAGCGCGCAATTTTTCCGGCGAGCGCGCACGTCGAATGGCCGGGCGCGGGACCGAAAAATCCCTGGGCGCAAGCATTCGTGTGGATTCGGCAAAACACGCCGGTTGACGCGGTCTTCGCCATCGATCCGGATCACATGCACATCCCGGGGGAGGATGAGATCGGCTTTCGCTGCCTTGCCCAAAGAAGCCGCCTGGCCGACGCCGTGAAAGACGACGGCGCAGTCAGCATGTTTCCGGCGCTGGTGGATCGCTGGCGGGCTCAAGTTCAGGCACAAACGCCATGGAAAGATTTTGGCTTGGCAGACTTCGTGCGATTGAAAAATACTTACGGCGTGAAGTGGGTCGTGCTGCAGCAGCCGGGTGTCGAAGGACTAAGCTGCGTTTATGAGAACGGCACAGTGAAGGTTTGCCGAATTCCTTGAATCGAGGACGGTCAGGCGGGGCGTGTGGTCTCGGTGCGGCTTTCGTAGTAGGTCGTATAGCCGGGTTCGAGCTTCCGGCCTCTGTCGCTGAAGCGGGGAAAGTGCATCAAGCCCGATTTCTGTAATGCGAATTGAAGGGTAGTAGCGAGCACGCCCAAACCATAGGTCACACTGCGGCGGAAGTTGATAGAGGAAGCTTCTTCAAAATATTTGGTGGGGCAGGAAACTTCTCCAATGCTGAAGCCAAAGTACACGCACTGGGCGAGCATCTGGTTGTCGAATACGAAGTCGTCGGAATTCTCAAGCAGTGGCAGTTCGGTGAGCACCCTTCGGCTGAAGGCACGGTAGCCGGTGTGATATTCAGAAAGTTTGACGCGCAGGAAAATATTTTCGAAAGCCGTGAGTAGCCGGTTGAAAACGTATTTATAAACCGGCATGCCCCCGCGCAGGGCGGTTCCGCCAATGATGCGCGAGCCCAGCACGACGTCATAAACATCGTAGGCCACCATGCTGGCCATGGCCGTGCTCAGCAGCGGCGTGTATTGATAATCCGGGTGCAGCATGATGACCACATCCGCGCCCGCGGCGAGCGCTTCGCGGTAGCAGGTCTGCTGGTTGCGTCCATAGCCGTAGTTGCGATCGTGCTGAAAAACCAGCAGCCCGAGATGGCGCGCCAGTTCGACGGTATTGTCGGAACTGTGGTCGTCGACCAGAATGCGGATATCGACCAAGTCTGGCAGTTCGCCGACCGTAGCTTCGAGGGTCTTCTCCGCATTGTAGGCGGGCATTACGACCGCGATGCGCTTGCCGTTGATCATGAGAAAACCTTTAACACAGAGGACACTGGGGGAACACGGGGTAAAGCTACAGTCTTTTTATATGATACGCGAAGGATGATTTCGATTCGTTTGCCAGGTATCCGCGGCAGGCGGCCTTGCGCCTGCTGAACCAGTATGAAAAACTGGTGATTCAACTTCTCATGCCATCGAAGCAAACACTTTTCGAAAAGATTTGGAATGCGCACCTGGTGGCGCAACCCAGCGGCCGGTCTCCGATTATCTACATCGATCTGCATCTGGTGCATGAGGTGACCTCGCCGCAGGCGTTCGATGGGCTGCGGGCTGCCGGTAGAAAAGTCAGGCAAACGGCACGCACCGTGGCCACAGTCGACCACAATATTCCGACGGAGCCGCGCGGAACTCCCATCACCGATCTTATTGCCGCTAAACAGATTTCCGCATTGCAAACCAACTGCAAAGAATTTGGTGTGCGGCTGTTCGACATGGACTCTCCGGATCAGGGGATTGTCCATGTAATCGGCCCAGAGCTTGGACTGACGCAGCCGGGGATGACGATCGTCTGCGGCGATAGCCACACCAGCACGCATGGCGCATTCGGCGCGTTGGCCTTCGGCATTGGAACGTCAGAGGTGGAACACGTCTTGGCGACGCAGTGCCTGGCGCAGCAGAAGCCGAAGACGATGAAGATCGATGTGCGCGGCCGATTGGCCGAAGGCGTGTCGGCAAAAGATTTGGCGCTGGGGATCATCGGGCAAATCGGCACCGACGGCGCTACCGGTCACGTGATCGAATATGCGGGCGCGGCGGTGCGGGCGCTCTCCATGGAAGGCCGCATGACGCTGTGCAACATGAGCATCGAGGCCGGGGCGCGGGCGGGGATGGTTGCGCCCGATGAAATTACGCTTGCCTATGTGAAGGGAAAGAGATTTGCACCACGCGGCGGCGAATGGGAGAAGGCCGTCGAGTACTGGCGCAGCTTGCCCACGGACGAGGGAGCGCCGTTCGATAAAATAATTGAGATGGATGCAGCGCAGCTTTGCCCGTTCGTGACGTGGGGGACGAATCCTGGGATGGTGGCTCCGGTGACGGGACGCGTGCCCGAGGTAAGCAGCCTGAAGGAATCCGAGCGGCGCTCGACCGAGTTAGCTCTGCAATACATGGGCCTGGAGCCGGGGAAGCGGATCGAAGATATTGGGATCGACAGAGTTTTTATTGGCTCGTGCACAAACTCGCGCATTGAGGATCTGCGAGCGGCGGCACGAGTGGCTCGCGGGCATCACGTCAGCGCGAGCGTGCGAGCCATGGTGGTTCCGGGGTCGCAGACAGTGAAGCGAGCCGCAGAGCAGGAAGGCTTGGACCAGATTTTTCTGGACGCTGGTTTCGAGTGGCGCGAGTCGGGATGCTCGATGTGTTTGGGGATGAATCCCGACATTTTGCAGCCGGGCGAGCGCTGCGCTTCCACCAGCAACCGGAATTTTGAGGGGCGGCAGGGGCGTGGCGGGCGCACGCATTTGGTGAGTCCGATGATGGCCGCGGCGGCGGCGATCGCGGGGCATTTTACGGATATTCGGAATTGGAAATTTCAGTGAGCGTAATCGCAATCATCCCTCAGGGGCTGAAGCCCTCACTCGCAGCAGGGCTGAGATCGCAGCGCTGAAAGCGCTGCGCCACCCAAAGGCACGGCGCCAGAACTAGGATCGCAGCGGTGAAAGCGGCCGCGCCGCCTGAGGGCACGGCGACAGGGCAGCGAAAGGCGGGGGGAGATTCATCCATGAAACCATTTCGTACGCATCGCGGACGCGTGGCGCCGCTTGATCGGGTGAACGTCGATACCGATCAGATTATTCCGAAGCAGTTTCTGAAGCGCATTGAGCGCACCGGCTTCGGCCAGTTCTTGTTTTACGACTGGCGTTTTTCCGGCGACGGTAAGAAAAGCGCAGGTTTCGTTCTGGACGAGCCGTGCTACGCAGGCGCGAGCATTTTGGTTGCGGGGAAGAATTTCGGCTGCGGTTCCTCGCGTGAGCACGCGGTATGGGCGCTGGCTGATTTTGGATTCCGCGCCGTCATTTCTTCCTCCTTCGCCGATATCTTTGCCAACAACAGCACCAAGAATGGTTTTCTTACCGTGCAACTCAGCGAGCAGGAAGCCGCTGAGGTGATGCGGCGCGCTCGCGAGAAAAAAGATTACGAACTCATCGTCGATCTGGAACAATGCGAGGTGCGCGACGAACAGGGTTTTAGCGCGAAGTTCCCTGTCGACGAATTCGTGCGGCATTGCCTGTTGAATGGTTTGGATGACATCGGGCTTACCTTGCAACACGAAGGCGAAATTTCCGCTTACGAAGCAATGCATCCGCCGTCACGAAGCTTGCTAAGCTCGGAAGCGTAAATGCAGCGTCAAAGCGAGTAAAGTTTTGTAAAAGTTTCGCCCCAACCTTGACCTGCGTAAAGCCACAGTTGATGCTGGCTGGGGACGGTTCTACTATTACATCTGGGTTCCGGTTCCTGCCTGAGCCGCGGCACCTCGCCCGCGACAAGGAGCAATGGATCGTCTTACGCCACAACCGAGTCGACGGTGAGTACGTCTAACTAAAGGCGGCTTTTCCGCCGATATTGTGAAAAGTCGCAATGGGATTAACTTCTTGAAGACTATCAATTCGAGCTTTCCACTTTCCAACCCCGTTCTCTTTAGCCGGCGCCGACTTCGGCAGCTGATAACTGTCGCTCTGGCGATGTGCTGCCTTTTTTCCCTGGCCTGCAGCAGCGCCGATTCAAAACAGAAAGCCCAGGCAGCGGCTCCACGCTCAGTTTCGGTGGCGGTGGCGACCGTGCAAAAGCAGGATGTACCGGTTTACCTCACGGGGCTGGGTTCGGCCACCGCCTTCAACACCGCCAACATCAAGAGCCGCGTCGATGGCCAGATCATGCAGGTGAATTTTAAAGAGGGCCAGAACGTGAAGCAGGGCGACTTGCTGATCGTGATCGATCCTCGCCCTTACCAGGTGCAACTGGAACAAATGCAGGCGCAACTGTTTAAGGACCAGGCTACTTTACGCGACGCGAAACTGAACCTGGATCGTTACACCACGTTAATTCCTTCCGGCGCCATTGCGCAGCAGCAAGTCGACACGCAAAAGGCAACAGTGGACCAGCTCGATGGCCAGGTGCGCACCGACCAGGCGCAGATTGACAGCGCGAAGCTGCAGATTGTTTATTGCCACATCACCGCTCCTTTCACCGGACGGGTTGGCTTGCGGCAGGTGGATCCGGGAAATATCGTGCACGCGGCCGATACCAACCCGATGCTAATCCTGACCCAACTGCAGCCGATCGCGGTCATCTTCACGCTGCCCGAGGACCAACTGCAGTCGGTTTCCAAGCACATGAAGAATTCGACTCTGGAGGTCGACGCCTTCAGCCGCGACGACCAAACCAAACTTGCGACCGGCAAGTTGTTGACGATCGATAACCAGATCGATCAGACCACGGGCACCGCCAAGTTGAAGGCTGTTTTTAGTAACGAAGATAACCAACTCTGGCCGAATCAATTCGTCAACGCCAATCTGTTGCTGGAAACGCGGAAGGGCAGCACCGTGATTCCTACCGCGGCTATCCTGCGAGGTCCGCAGGGAACGTTCGTCTACGCCCTTAAGCCCGACAAAACCGTGGAAGCGCGCAACGTTGGCATTTCGCTGACTCAAGGCAATATCAGCGTTGTTACTAGTGGTCTCAATCCTGGCGATACGGTTGTGACTGACGGCCAGGACAAGCTGCAAACCGGCAGCAGGGTTGAGCCTAGAAACAATGTTGCCGGCAGCACTCCGGCGCAAGACAGCGGGGGAAATCCAGCTTCAGGAACACCAACGTCCGGAACATCGGGTTCAGGAGCATCTTCAGGAAGCCCATCGCGATGAGTCCGTCACGTTTATTCATTCTCCGGCCGGTGGCGACCACGCTATTGATGGTGGGCGTGCTGCTGGTGGGGTGGGTTGCGTTCATGCAGTTGCCGGTATCGGCTCTTCCGGAAGTCGACTATCCTACGATCCAGGTCGTCACGTTTTATCCGGGAGCTGATCCCGACGTGATGGCGTCGTCGGTGACGTCGCCGTTGGAGCGGCAGTTCGGCCAGGTTCCAGGCCTGAGCCAGATGACCTCGACGAGCTCGTTTGGCAGTTCAGTCATCACCCTGCAGTTTGCCCTTGACCAGAATATCGATGTGGAAGAACAGCAGGTGCAGGCGGCGGTCAATGCGGCAGCCACGTTCTTGCCGCTCGATTTGCCGAATCCGCCGATCTACAACAAAGTAAATCCAGCCGACGCGCCCATCATAACGCTGGCCATGACGTCGGATTCGCTGGCCCTGTCGAAGGTTGAAGATCTCGCCGACACGGCGCTAGCGCAGAAGATTTCGCAATTGCCGGGCGTGGGTCTGGTTTCTATCAGCGGCGGCCAAAAGCCCGCGGTCCGCATTCAGGTCAACCCAACCCAACTCGCGTCTTACGGGTTGAGCCTGGAAGACGTCCGCACAGCGCTGGCTCAGGCCAACGTAGACCAGGCTAAGGGCGTGATCGATGGCTCCCGCCAGTCGTACACCATCGGCGCCAACGATCAACTGTTTACCAGCGACCAGTACAAGCCCATCGTCGTGGCCTATCGCAACGGCGCGCCAGTGCGGCTCAGCGATGTCGCCAACGTGATCGACGGTACCGAAAACACGTTGCTGGCGGCGTGGATGAACACAACTCCGGCTGTCATCGTGAACATCCAGCGCCAGCCGGGCGCGAACATCATCAGCGTGGTCGACCGGATTAAGAAGTTGCTTCCGCAACTGCAGGCTTCCTTGCCCTCGGCGGTGAAAGTACAAATTCTCACCGACCGCACCACGACGATTCGCGCGTCAGTAAAGGACGTTGAGTTCGAGTTGGCATTGACCATCGTTCTGGTGGTCATCGTTATTTTCTTTTTCCTGCGAAACTTGCGCGCGACATTTATTCCCAGTGTCGCCGTCCCGCTTTCGATTGTGGGAACTTTCGGCGTGATGTATGTGCTCGGCTACAGCCTCAACAATCTCACGCTCATGGCGTTGACCATCTCTACTGGTTTCGTGGTGGATGACGCAATTGTCATGATCGAGAACATCGACCGTTATCTCGAGGCTGGAGATTCACCGCTGGATGCCGCTCTTAAAGGTTCGGAACAGATTGGCTTCACCATCGTATCGCTGACCGTTTCTCTGATTGCCGTGCTGATTCCCCTGTTGTTCATGGGAGATATCGTAGGCCGGCTCTTCCGCGAGTTCGCCGTGACGCTGGCGGTGACAATCCTGGTTTCGGCCGCAGTGTCTTTGAGTTTGACGCCGATGATGTGCGCCAAGCTGCTGAAGCATCGCAAGGAGGGCGAGAAGGGTCGTTTTTACGAGGTCACGGAAGACTATTACAACCGGGTGATTGCTTTCTACGGCCGCACCGTGAAGTGGGTGCTGAAGCATCAGACGGCAACATTGATCGTAACTTTTGGAACGCTGCTGCTCACGCTGTTTCTCTACGTGGTCGTTCCGAAAGGATTTTTTCCGGTGCAGGATACGGGCGTGATTCTGGGAATCTCGGAAGCGCCCGACAACGTGTCCTTTGAAGCCATGTCGCAGCGCCAGCAGGAACTGGCGAAGGCAATTCTGAAAGACAAAGACGTGGAGAGCCTGTCTTCTTTCATCGGCGTGGACGGCACGAATACAACTCCCAACAGCGGGCGCATTCAGATCAATCTGAAACCGCGCGATGAACGCAGCGACGATGCGTCGGCCATTATCAGGCGATTGCAACCAGATTTAGCCATGGTCGAAGGCATCACGCTCTACATGCAGCCAGTGCAGGATTTGACGGTGGAAGACCGCGTGAGCCGCACCCAGTTCCAATACTCGATTGAAGACGCCGACGCGCAGGAACTGGCACAGTGGACTCCGAAGCTGCTGGACAAACTGCGCGCATCCCCGGTGTTGCGCGATGTTGCCACAGACCAGCTCAATGGCGGGCTGAGAACCAACATCACCATCGATCGCGATACCGCTTCCCGGCTGGGCATTCTTCCCCAGGCCATCGACAACACGCTTTACGACGCCTTCGGTCAGCGGCTGGTTTCAACCATTTTTACGCAGTTGAATCAGTATCACGTGGTGCTGGAAGTTTTGCCGACGTTTGCGCAGACGCCGGATGCGATGAACGATATTTATGTTCGTCCCAGCAGCACGGTGCCGAATACGGGCGCTCCCAGCGCCAATGCCTCCACGGCCACAACCAGCGGGGCGCCGGTACCGATAACCGCTTTCACGCGGATGCAATCCGGCAACGCAACACTGGCTATTAATCATCAGGGACAATTTCCCGTGGTCACACTTTCGTTTAACCTCGCGCCCGGAGCTTCCCTGGGCGAGGCGACGAAAGCGATTCAGCAGGCTGAAAAGGATATTCAGTTGCCTGCGAGTATCCACGCCTCGTTCCAGGGAACCGCAGCGGCATTTCAGAACTCGCTGGCCAGCGAGCCGTTCCTGATTCTCGCCGCTATCATCACCGTTTACATTGTGCTCGGAGTTCTGTACGAGAGTTATATCCACCCCGTCACGATTCTTTCTACGCTGCCGTCGGCGGGCGTGGGCGCGATTCTGGCGTTGATGCTTACGGGCAATGATCTGACGGTGGTGGCGTTGATCGGCATCATTCTGCTGATCGGCATCGTCAAGAAGAACGCCATTATGATGATCGACTTCGCTCTTGAAGCCGAGCGCGAAGAACATAAACCGCCCGAGGAAGCGATCTATCAAGCCTGCCTTCTGCGCTTCCGTCCCATCATGATGACGACGATGGCGGCATTGCTGGGTGGTTTGCCGCTCGCGTTGGGATCCGGAACTGGCGCGGAACTGCGGCGCCCGCTGGGCATTACGATTGTCGGCGGCCTGATTCTAAGCCAAATGCTGACGCTCTATACCACGCCCGTGATTTATCTGTGGTTTGACCGGCTGGCGCATAAGTTTGAAAAGTACAAGATTGGCAATCCGATTCCGCACGACGCGGCTGAAGGGCATGCTTCTGCGGATTAGACCATGAGCATCTCTGCTCCATTTATCCGGCGACCGATTGGCACTTCGCTGCTGGCTGCGGCGCTGCTGCTTTCTGGAATTCTTGCTTTCAATTATCTTCCGGTGGCGTCGCTGCCTAGAGTGGATTTTCCCGTGATCGGCGTGGGAGCGAGCCTGCCGGGCGCGGATCCTCAGACCATGGCTTCCGCGGTCGCGACGCCGCTGGAGCGGCAGTTTGGCCGAATCTCAGCGGTCAACCAGATGACCTCGACCAGTCAACTGGGGTCGACCAGTATTGTTTTGCAATTTGATTTGAACCGCAACATTGATGCTGCTGGACGCGACGTGCAGGCCTCGATCAACGCCGCGCGCAGCCAGCTTCCCGCGAACCTGCCGAGCAATCCTACCTACCGCAAAGCGAATCCCGCAGATGCTCCCATCATGATTCTGGCGCTGACGTCGGATACGGAAACGGTGCCGCAAATGTATGACGCGGCCGACTCGATTCTGGCGCAGAAGTTGGCGCAAGTCTCGGGCGTGGGGCAGGTGTTTGTGGGCGGTGCGGCGCAGCCGGCGGTGCGCGTGGAACTGAACCCGATGCTGCTGGACAAGTTGGGGGTCGGGCTCGACACCGTGCGCAGCGCACTCAATCTGGCTAATGCAAATCTGGCCAAGGGATCGCTATCAAATTCTCAAAGTTCGTATTCGCTCGACGATACCGATCAACTCTTTACTGCCGATCAATACCGTCCCCTGATCGTTGCGTATCGCAACGGAGGGCCGGTTCGCTTGGGCGACGTTGGCGATGTGCAAGATTCCGTGTCTGACGTTCGCAACATTGGATTAGCCAATGGCAAGCCCAGCGTTCTGATTATTGTTTTCCGGCAGCCTGGGGCGAACATCATCGAGACCGTGGACCGGGTCGTGGCACTGCTTCCCTATTTGCAGTCTTCCATTTCTCCGGCGATTTCGCTGACTGTTGCTATGGATCGAACGGTCACAGTTCGAGCCTCGGTAAAGGATATTGAGTTCACGCTCATCCTTTCGATCATTCTTGTAATCCTGGTAGTTTTTGCTTTTTTGAGAACGGTGCGGGCGACCATTATTCCCAGCATTGCGGTACCGCTTTCGCTGGTGGGCACATTTGGCGGTATGTACTTGCTGGGCTATAGCCTGGACAACCTGTCGCTGATGGCGCTGGCGATTTCCACCGGTTTTGTGGTGGATGACGCGATTGTGGTGCTGGAGAATATCACGCGTTATGTGGAGCAGGGAATGAATGCGGTAGAGGCGGCGTTCAAAGGTGCCGCGGAAATCGGATTCACTGTGGTTTCCATGAGCGTGTCATTGGTCGCAGTGTTTATTCCGCTGCTGTTGATGGGCGGGATTGTCGGGCGCTTATTCCGCGAGTTCGCGGTTACATTAAGCATTGCCATAGGCGTTTCACTGCTGGTCTCGCTGACCACAACGCCAACGATGTGCGCCAAGTTCCTCCGGCCGCCTGCGAAAGATGAGCGCCATAATCGCTTCTATCGTGCCAGCGAATGGGTTTTTGATGGGACGCTGGCGGCCTACCGTCATGCTCTCAAATGGGTGCTGGAATATCAATTGCTCACCCTCATCGTCACTATCCTGGTCGCATGCCTGAGCGTGTACCTCTACATCAAGGTTCCCAAGGGATTTTTCCCGCAGCAAGATACCGGCCGGATCATGGGTTCTGTGCAGGCGGCACAGGACATTTCATTCCAGGCAATGCGGGGAAAGATGGAGCGCTACGTAAAAATCGTGATGACCGACCCTGCGGTAAGCACGATCGTTGGATTTGCCGGGGGCAATACGGTTTCCAATCAGGGGCGGTTTTTCGTCATGCTGAAACCGCTCGCCGGACGCGGTTCGTGCAAAAACCTGCATTTCTGGCAATCCTGTCCTACCGTTACCGCCGATAATGTCATCAACCGCCTACGCGGCAAACTTGCCGTGGTGCCGGGAGCCACGCTCTATCTGCAGTCCGCGCAGGACCTCACGATTGGCGGCCGCCAGAGCAACGCTCAATATCAGTACACGCTGCAGGGCGAAGATCTGAATGAGCTCAACACCTGGGCGCCGCAGTTGCTGGCCAAGATGCGGAGCATATCTGAGCTGCGGGACGTAAATACCGATCAGCAGGATAAGGGACTTCAAGCCCAACTTGTGATCGACCGCGACACTGCCAGCCGGCTGGGCATAGCCGCTCAGGATATCGATAACGCCCTCTATGACGCGTTCGGACAGCGGCAAGTCTCAACCATGTACCGGCCACTCAACCAATACCATGTGGTGATGGAAGTGGCTCCCGCATTCCAGCAAACAACCGAGGGCTTGCAGAATATTTATCTGCGGTCCTCGAGCGGTGCGCCCATTCCGCTGGCGACATTTACCCATTTCGTTCCCTCCAACATACCGTTGGCGGTCAATCACCAAAGCCAATTTCCCTCGGTCACGATTTCATTCAACCTGGCTCCGGGAATTTCTCTTGGGCAGGCCACGCTGGCAATTAACGACGCGGAACGTTCGATCGGATTTCCTTCGACGATTCAGGCCAGCTTCCAGGGCACCGCGGCAGCTTTTCAGGACTCACTCTCCAGCGAGCCGGTGCTGATTCTCACGGCTTTGATCACGGTGTATATCGTTTTGGGGATGTTGTATGAAAGCTACATTCATCCCATCACGATTCTATCGACGCTGCCCTCCGCAGGCGTGGGCGCGCTGCTGGCTTTGATTTTGACCCACAACGAACTCAATGTAATTGGGACCATCGGCATCATTCTGCTGATCGGGCTGGTAAAAAAGAATGCCATCATGATGATCGATGTGGCGTTGGAAGTGGAGCGCACGCAAGGAAAGAAGCCAGCCGAGGCTATCTACGAAGCATGCCTGCTACGCTTCCGTCCTATCATGATGACGACGATGGCAGCGTTGTTGGGGGGGCTTCCGCTGGCGCTCGGTACCGGCACAGGTTCGGAACTGCACCGCCCCCTTGGCATCACGATCGTGGGAGGGCTCATCGTCAGCCAGGCGCTTACGTTATTCACCACGCCGGTTGTGTATGTCTATCTCGACCGCTTGCGTACGGCATTAACCGGCGGAGAAGATACTGCGCTGGCACAAGGGTCCGCCGGCACTCCACGGCCGAGCCCCGCCCACTAGCAATATTTCACTTCTTATTCGTGTTCGTGCGATTTTCCGGCTACCAGGCAAAGAGCGTGCAACCTGCAGTTCGAAGCTCCGCATCGCAGCAGTGGGTGCTAAGGGTGTCGAGCGGGTAAATTGAGTTTAAGTCGAAGAAAGTCCAGCCGATCGGTTGCGGAGCATGGATCGCCAGGCGCTGCCAATTTCGCTCGCCGGGACCGCATGATGTGAGGCCACCACCTGGTTCGCATGCGAGATTACGCGACAACCAGTATTATGGTTCTTCTACATTGTTCTTCGCTGGCAAATTCTCTCAGGAGTTACGGATGTTTCAGAAGGCACTGGTGCTGGTGTTTGTGATGGCGAGTATTACCGGTTTGACCGGCTGCGGTACCGTTGCAAACCATTACGTCTACGCAGCCCTGCCGGCGGCCAATCAGATCATTGCATATCGCGAAGACCCCAACTCCGGAGTGCTG
Organism: Candidatus Acidiferrum sp.; assembly: GCA_035602195.1. Lineage (GTDB taxonomy): Bacteria > Acidobacteriota > Terriglobia > Terriglobales > Acidobacteriaceae > Sulfotelmatobacter. The sequence goes on along the minus strand of DATNMU010000130.1, from coordinate 13,704 downwards.
ACGCTGGTTGCCGGGAGTCCGTATAGCGTAGGCAACGGAGTTCACGCTCTGGCGTTGCATCCTTCGGGAAAATTCCTATACGCTGCGAATCCTGGCGAGGCTGGCAGCGCCGAGAGCGACATCTCGCTGTTCAACATCGCCAGCAATGGCGTTTTGACCGAAGTCTTCCCGCGCACCACGGTTGCTCCGAATGGCTCGCTGCCAGTGCTCCTGGTGATGGACCCGGGTGGAGCTTTTCTGTATGTAGGCAATGCCGGCTCGAACAATATCTCGGTATTCTCCATCGACAGCGGTACCGGCGCACTGGCACCGATTGCCAACTCGCCGTTTGCCCTGGGAGTGACACCTCTCAGTATGCAGATAACGCCTTCGGGTAACTTTTTATATGTGAGCGCCGCAAACGAGCCGCAGGGCCTGGTCCTCGCCTTCAGCGTGAACGCTGGCGCACTCACAACGCTCAACGGATATCCTACAGACGGCAACAATCCGAACGGCATGACAATCGATCCGAGCGGTAGTTTTCTTTACGTGGCGAACTCTGGATCAAATTCGATCGCGATCTTCAGTATTGGGTCTACCGGAATGTTGGGGCCAGTTGCGAATTCCCCGGTGAACGTTGGTTTCAGCGTACCCCTCGCGCTGCTCCTGGACCCCAAGGGACAAAACCTGTACGCAGCCAATCAGGGGTCCAGCAACGTTGCGGTATTTTCGATTAACACAACCACAGGGCTGCCAAACATCCTGACGACTTCCACCACCACAGGGGCGTTCACCACGGTGGCGAGTCCCAGCGTTCTCGGCATGGATCCAAGCGGCAAGTATTTGTATGTGGGGAACCAGGGCACTTCGGCAGATATTCAGGCGTTCAGCGTGACTCCGGGAAACCTGACCGCAATCTCGACATACGGAGTTGGAAATACTGCGACTTCCATCGTGGTACTGGGCAAATGAACGGAGTTGAAGCTGAGCGAAAGCGTTCTTGGTGGTCGCGTTGAGCGGGCATGATATCAATGTTTTTTCTAAGGCTTATCCGGCTTTAATGGTCTGGCTTTACAAGCGAATGACAAGAGTCTGACAACCAAAAACCCAAAAACTCTGCGACAATAGTTGGGCCGGCGCTGGTCCCCCTGTTTGTACAACCCTGGGGGGCGCCCAAACATCGAATCCAGAAAGGGCTGTAGGATTCGGTTGGCTGGGGCGGATTCCGTGCCGAGACTGAGTTCAGGACACAGAATCCATGAGAATTGCCAGCGCTGCAAGCGCCTTCCCGAAGCATTACTACACCCAGAAGGTTCTTCTGGAACGACTTCAGGATTACTGGGGCGACCAACTTAAGAATCCTTTGTTGTTGGCGCGTTTGCACCGCAATGTGACCGTAGATGGGCGCTACCTCGCGGTTCCCGCCGAAGAATACGTGGATATTAAAACCTGGGGACAAGCCAATGACATCTGGATCAGAGTCGCACAGGAATTGGGCGAGAAGGCTTTGTGTCTCGCAATGCATCATGCCGGACTGGCTCCGAAAGATGTTGGGGCGTTGTTTTTTACCACAGTGACTGGAGTGGCCAGCCCCTCGATCGACGGGCTGCTCATCAACCGGATCGGACTTCCAGCGAATGTTCGCCGCACTCCGATTTTTGGTTTGGGGTGCGTGGCTGGCGCGGCGGGTATTGCGCGCTGCGCAGATTATGTTCGCGCCTATCCGTCGCAAGCTGCTGCGTTGGTTTCCGTGGAACTCTGTTCGCTCACTTTGCAGCGGGAGGACTTATCGGTTGCGAATTTGATTTCCTCGGGATTGTTCGCCGATGGAGCCGCAGCTGTCATTGTGAAGGGAGCGGAATTCGAATCGGCCGGGCCGGAAAATGGCCCGAAGATTCTGGCAACGCGATCCGTTTTCTATCCCAACACAGAGGAAATGATGGGCTGGCACATTTCCGAGAAGGGATTCCGCATCGTTTTATCGACTGAGGTTCCGACCCTGATTCGAGAAAACCTGGGACGGGACGTGGATGCGTTTCTGGCGGACAACGGGCTCAAGCGTTGCGACCTGCACAGTTGGGTTTTACATACCGGTGGACCGAAAGTGCTGGAGGCTTATGCCGACGCATTGGGTCTGCACAACGGCGAGCTCAAGGCTTCCTGGGATTGCTTGCGTAAGGTGGGGAATCTTTCATCGGCTTCCGTTCTGGTAGTGCTGGAAGATGTGATGAAAAACCGTCGTCCTGAGCCGGGTACGCTGGGTTTGCTCGCGGCAATGGGACCGGGCTTTTGTTCGGAGCTTTTACTTCTGCAATGGTGAGGTTACGTAATTCGTGCTAATGGGTGTTGAGCCAGCGTTCAGGCGAATGGGGAAAAACTGCAAATCTTTTTGCCGGGCGCTGGCGTCTTTTTCTGCGGCAGTTACGGTCTTTTCTGCGTTAGCTGGTATTGCAGCTGCGCAGGATGTGGCATTCCAGCTCGATCCCCAACGTTCCACGGTGAATTTCACGCTCGGCGACGTGCTGCACACGGTGCGTGGAACGTTTCGTTTGAAGCAAGGCTCTCTGCGTTTCGATCCTGCTTCCGGAAAGCTGGCAGGCACAATCGTGGTTGACGCCAAAAGCGGCGACAGCGGAAGCGAAGCCCGCGACAGGAAGATGCATCGCGAAGTTCTGGAGAGCGATCGCTATCCGGAAATTGCCTTCCGTCCTGATCGCATTGAGGGAAGTGTTCTATTGCCGGGAAAATCCTCGGTGCGGGTGCACGGAATTTTTTCCGTTCACGGCTCCGATCATGAGCTCATAGTGCCGACCGAGGTGGAAATCAACGCCAATCACTGGACGGCTACGATGCACTTTGCGGTACCTTATGCGAAGTGGGGAATGAAGAATCCCAGCACGTTGTTTCTGCGGGTCAGCGAATCCGTAGAAATTGACCTTACTGCCGCCGGGGAGTGCAGGCGAATGCAGGCGTCGTTGAAATGACCCGCCCGGTCAAAATCCGTTCTGCGGAGTGATTCCCTTGCCTTCGAGACAATCGTAGGAATGGCCCGCCGCCAGGTTCTTGAATTCTTCGACTCTCCCGCTGGGCCAGGTTATGACAACCTGCTGCACTCCATCGCGCTTCCCCAATCCAAACGTCAGTGGAAGTTCGGACTGTGACAAATAACTGGAACCGCTCTTAACCATGCGCGACTGAGTTAGCCCGCCGGAGGTGATGCGCACGATCGCACCGATTGCGTCGCGATTCGATTTGGTTCCGGTCAGATGAAAACGAATGCTGTGATTTCCGGAAAGCTGATCGTTCCGATACAAGTAGGCGGGGCCGTTGTTGGTGGTGAGCAGCAGGTCGAGGTCACCATCGCGATCGAAGTCGGCGTAGGCTAGTCCGCGGCCGACCTTAGGCTGATCAAATCCGCCGGCTAGTTCCGCAGCAACATCACGAAAACTTCCATTGCCATCGTTGAGAAAGAGCAATGGCGGCTGGGCGTAGCCCACATTTCCCCGAATGTTGCGTACGGTTTCATCGATGTGACCGTTTGCCACCGCAAGATCGGGCCAGCCATCAAGATTGGCGTCGAAAAAAGCGCAGCCAAATCCCAGGCTATTTTTGGAAGCTAGCCCAACTCCTGACTGTGCCGCGACGTCTTCATAAGTCTTTCCCGAGAGTTCGTAGAGCCCGGTCATCTCGTTGTCGAAATTCGTAATGGCGACTCCGGCATGGCCGGAGTTTTTAAAGTCGGCTACGTCCACTCCCATGCCGGCGCGCGCTTTGCCCTCGGCGCTGAACGCCAGTCCAGCTTCGACTGCGGAGTCTTTAAATGTTCCGTTGCGCTGGTTCCGATAGAGTTTGTTGGGTTGCGTGTCGTTTGCGACCAGTAGATCGGGAAAGCCGCTCTGCGCGTCATCCAACATGGCCACGCCCAGAGATTTCGAACTGCTGTCGAAGATGCCGCTGGACGCCGTGACGTCTTCGAATGTTCCATTACCGCGATTGTGAAACAGCCAGCAAGTTTCGCCGCGATACGCTTCAGGCGTGCAATACGATTTATGCTTGCCATCAAGACTGCAGAAGACGTCACGTTCGGGCGACCACTTCACGTAATTGCAGACAAAAAGATCGAGCAGGCCATCGCGGTCGTAATCGAACCAAAGAGCGGATGTGCTGAATGAAAGGCGCTTTCCCAAGCCGCTGGAATTGGTAACATCCGTAAAAGTTCCTTTGCCGGTGTTGTGGAACAGGCGGTTCTGCCCTACACAAGTGACGAAGATGTCGGGAAATCCATCGTTGTCGTAATCGCCGACCGCCACGCCCATGCCGTACATTTCCACATCAAGGCCGGAACGCGAAGTAACGTCAGTGAAAGTTCCGTTTCCGTTGTTGCGATAAAGACGCAGAGTGGTGCGCCGCTGTTTGTGGCCGGGCCAGTCCATTCCATTGATCAGCAGAATGTCTTGCCAGCCGTCGCTGTCATAGTCGAGAAAGGCGCAACCCGAACCCAGTGTTTCGGGCAGGAGCTTCCCTCCGAACGCGCCGCTGTTGTGCTTAAAACGGAGGCCGGTGCTGGAAGTGACATCCACGAAACGAAAGCCGGGCGACGTAGAAGGCCCTGGGACCGAGGCTAGCGCGGACAGCAGCGGCAACTGCGACAATGACGCGATTCCCGCCATGTTCCGCAGAAACGATCTGCGATTCACGGAACATTCACCAGCCCGGAGCGAATCGCGTAAACCACAAGCTCGGCGGTCTTGTGAATGTCGAGCGCATTCATAATATTCGCGCGATGAACCGCAACCGTGTTGGCGCTTAGGTCGAGCGCGGCAGCGATTTCTTTATTCGACTTGCCGTCGACGATCATCTGCAGGACTTCAAGCTCGCGAGGAGTAAGCCCGCTGCTCTTCTCGCCTTTGAGTGCGGAGGGCTGCTCAACCTGCGGATCGAAAATCTTTTCGCCGCCGGCCACGCGCCTTACCGCCGGCCCGAGTTCAAGGTTCATCGCATTTTTCAAAATGTATCCCTTGGCGCCGGCATCGATTGCCTGGCGCACCCAGGTGTTTTCGGAATGCATGCTGAGCATAAGCACGGCCGTTTCGGGCAGATCCTCAAGAATCTTTCGCGTTGCGTCCAAGCCGTTCATTGTGGGTAAGGCACAGTCCATAACCACCACTTTTGGCTTCAACTCACGCGCCAGTTTGATGGCTTCGCCGCCGTCGCCGGCTTCACCGACGACGAGCATGTCGGGTTCATCCTCCAGCATGCGTCGGAATCCGCGCCGGACCAGGCTGTGGTCATCGACCAGGAGCACTGTGATCTTATTTGTCATATGCATTTTTTATTTGTCTTCATTGCGTTCGATTGAGAAGTTTCTTTATTAATCCTTGTCGCGCCGTTCAGTGTTTTCGCGAGGAACGATGAGCCGCAGCAACGTACCCCCCGAAGCGGGTGGCGAAAACTCCAGCTGTCCGCCCATTAATTCCGCACGCTCGCGCATGGCAACGAGTCCGATCCCCTGCCTTGCCGGGCGACCGCTGAAGCCGGTCCCATGGTCTTCCACTTCCAGTTCGAGCGCTGCTGGCAGAAACCGCAGTCGCACCCAAGCTTGTTTGGCGCCGGAGTGCCTTGCAACATTATTCAGCGCCTCCTGCAGCACACGGTAAATTTGTACCGCCGCACTATTATCCACCGAAAATGGCGCGCCCTGCTTCTCATAGGATATGGCAATTCCGGTCTGCCGTTCTACAGTTGGGATGTACCAGTCAAGCGTGGTTTCGAGCCCGGCCTCGTCCAGCATTACCGGATGCAAAGCTTGCGACAGGCTCCGCACATGTTCCAGCGTGTCCTGCGCGATCTGGCGGACCTCCTGCAAGTCGTTGCGCAAAGCCGAGCCCTCAGGGGCATGCACACCTGCGCGGCCGAGCATCGCGCCCATGGCTGTGAGAATCTGGCCGAATTCGTCGTGCAACTCGCGCGAGATGTAGCGCAGCGTGGATTCCTGAGTGGCAATGAGCTTCTGCGCTAGTTCACTGCGTCGCTCGGAGAGTTCCGCCATACGCGCAAACAAAAGCCGGTTCCATCGAATCATGGAAAATCCGGTCAACAGGATCGCAACCAGCGTGGCCGCCAAAAAAAAGTAAACTTGCTTTTGCACGTGGTTATAGATTTCGATGATGCGTTGGGCTGCCTCTTCTTCGTTGTCACTGTTCTGTACCAGCAGCCGGGCTATTGCCGTGCTCAAGGCCTCCTGTCGCGCCAGCAATGAACGTTGTATCTGTGCTCGCGCTTCCACTTCGCGACCTTGGCCGGCCAAAGCAAATACGCGGTCGACCGCGTCCCAGAACTGGTTTAGCGAACGGCTGAGAGCCTCGCTCTGCTCTGCTGTTCGTGTAATCGGCGCCAAGCGGGACTCGATGCCCATGGCATCGTTCAGGTCGGAGCGCATCCGCTGAAACTGCGTTGCCCAGGCCGTGAGAGGATAAGGCTCGTCGTTATCGATCATGTCCCGCATGGCGACCGCGAGCAGGTTCAAATCATTTTGAATGCGGAGCAATTGCAGGGAATCCCTGCGATCACGATCGATCAGTTCAGACTGCAGCCTGCGCAAGCCGTTCAGTTGCCACGTAATATAAGCCGAATAGGCGAGCACGGCGGCCAGCGTAATGATCAGGCCGAGCAACAGGCCGAGGGTTGGTGAGCGTTCAGGGGAAAGCGGACGTGGCACGCCCCGAGGATACATCGGCTGCCCGTGGTGTGCCACAGCTGTAATAATGAAGCGAATCGACGTCTTCTGGAGTCCAACTAGAGATTGAGTCCCGATCCCAAAACAATTCAGAAGCCTGCTAAAGTCCAGAGACTGCGCACCGTTCTGCCGGAAGTGTGGCGGCTAATGCGACCGCGGCGCCGGCTGCTCGCGCTTGGTTTGGGATTGATGGTGATTAACCGCGTAGCGGCGCTGGTGCTGCCGTATTCCACAAAGTTTCTCATCGACACCGTTATCAACAAGCACCACATGGATCAACTGCGGTCGCTCGTGTTGGTCGTCCTGGGCGCGACTTTGATCCAGGGATTTACTTCGTTCTCGCTGACGCAATTGTTATCGAAGGCTGCGCAGCGTTTGATTGCTGAGCTTAGAGAGGAAGTTCAGATACACATTTCTCGCCTGCCGGTTGCGTTTTACGACAGCAACAAAACCGGCAATCTGGTTTCGCGAATCATGAGCGATGTGGAAGGCGTGCGCAACCTGCTGGGCACGGGACTTGTAGACCTCGTCGGTGGATTGCTTACCTCCTGCATTGCGCTGGTCTTATTATTTCGCACCAGCCCGCAGATGACGATGATCGCGGTTGGCTCGCTCGTTTGTTTCGCGATAGCCCTGAACAAAGCGTTTGCTACCATCCGGCCGATCTTTCGCGAGCGCAGCAAGATTAATGCGGAGGTTACGGGGCGGCTGACGGAATCGCTGGGAGGCGTGCGCGTGATCAAGGGCTACCACGCGGAGAAGCGCGAAGAAGCAATTTTTTCCACCGGGGTGCGCCGATTACTGGACAACGTGATGCGCAGTCTGACCGCGACTTCAGTCATGAGCCTTTCTGCCAGCGTGCTTCTAGGGGTTGTTGGGGCGATCACGATGTATGTTGGCACCCACCAGATTGCGGCAGGGACGCTGACGGTGGGCGGTTTCTTTTCTTACACCTTGCTGCTTGGGTTTCTGGTCGCGCCCATCATGCAGATTGTTTCGATCGGAACGCAACTCACAGAAGCTTTAGCGGGCCTTGAGCGCACGCAGGAGATTATGCGAGAGCGGCCGGAAGATCAAGACCCGCGGCGAACGATTGCGCTTCAAGACATTCGCGGTACAGTGGAATTCGACAATGTAAGTTTTAGCTACGACGGAAGCCACGACGTGTTGCGCGATATTTCCTTCCGCGCCGCGCCCGGCACTGTCACCGCGCTGGTGGGATCGTCCGGTTCGGGAAAATCGACAACCATCGGACTCATCTCCGCCTTTTACGTTCCCACCAGAGGTAAGATCTTTGTGGATGGCACGGACCTGAGCACGGTTCGCCTTGATTCCTACCGCACTCGTCTCGGAGTCGTGCTGCAGGAGTCGTTTTTGTTTGACGGAACCATCCGTGAGAATGTCGCGTTTTCGCGCCCCGATGCGAGCACCGAAGAAATCTTGCGGGCGTGCCGTATCGCGCGGGTTGACGAATTTGCCGAGTCCTTCGCAGATAAGTACGACACAGTCGTCGGAGAACGCGGTGTAAAGCTTTCCGGCGGGCAACGGCAGCGCATTTCGATCGCCCGCGCCATTTTGGCCGCGCCCCGCATTCTGATTCTCGACGAGGCAACGTCAAGCCTCGACTCCGAATCAGAACAAATGATTCAGCACGGACTTTCTTATCTCATGCAGGGCCGTACTACTTTTGTAATTGCGCACCGGCTTTCCACCATCCGCCGCGCCGATCAGATCCTGGTGATGGAGCAAGGCCAGATCGTGGAGCATGGCACTCACGAGGAGCTCTACGCCTTGCAGGGACGGTACTACGATCTCTACACCAGGCAGCATGGAGTGGAAGACAATTTGTTTCTTGCCCCCGGCGAAGGGGACACTAGTGAAGGCGATGGGAGTGAGGGCTCTGGGCGGCCAGGCAAGGATCTATTGAAGAACGCCGATGCACTGGGTGTGCTCCGTGGAGAGGTTCGCTAGCGCATGGGAAGTATTGAGAGAGCTGCAACAAATGGCGATCCCACGATTGCACTTCCAGCCCACGATGCTCCAGCGATTCGCCTAGAGCAGCTTTGCCGCCATTACCGCATGGGCGAGACGCTTATCCGGGCGGTTGATGGCGTAACGCTTCGTATCGCCACAGGCGAATTCGTCGCTTTGTTGGGATCTTCCGGCTCCGGAAAATCTTCGGTACTTAATCTGATTGCCGGCCTCGACCGTCCGACGTCGGGCAGCGTGACCGCGCAGGAGCGGAATCTTGCGGAACTCTCGCGCGAGGAACTTGCCAAATACCGCCTGCACACGGTGGGAATGGTTTTCCAATCATTCAATCTGATCGCCAGCATGACTCTCGCGGAAAATGTGGAACTCCCCATGCGCTTTGCTGAAATCGATCGCGGAGAACGGGACGGCCTGGCGCGTGAAGCTCTGGCGCGAGTTGGGCTGCAGGCGCGCATGAATCACCGTCCGAGCGAGCTCTCCGGCGGAGAGCAACAGCGAGCCGCACTGGCTCGCGCGCTCATTAACCGTCCTAAGCTTCTGCTGGCCGACGAGCCCACCGGCAATCTTGACAGCCGCACTGGTACCGAAATCATGAACATGGTGCGGGACTTCAATCGACAATTGGGCATGACGATTGTGATGGTGACGCACGAACGTGCATTGGCCGAACGCTATGCCCAGCGGCTGATCTTTTTGGCAGATGGAAAGCTAGTGAGTGACGAGGCCAACGCGCCCACATTGACGAACGTCACGTCTCACGCGAGGCCAGGAGAAATTCAATGAAGCTTCCTGACTTGACCAAACTGGCTTTTCGCAATTTGCGCGAATCGGTTCTGCGAAACTCACTGACGACCGTTGGCATCTCAGTGGGCGTAGCTTCGCTGGTCGCAATGCTTTCTTTGGGAATTGGCCTGCAACAGCTTGCGTCGCGCCGTTTGATGAAGTCCGGCCTCTTCGATACAGTTGTTGTCACTTCTCGCCGTGATCTGCGGAACAATCGCGAACAAGATAATTCCGGCCCGGCGCCGGGAGAAAGTCGCCTCCTCGACGAACCTACGCGCGCCGAAATCGAACACCTGCCCAACGTGGTGGAGGCTTACCCTGACATTCGATTCATCACCGAGTTGCGCTACCAGGACAAGCCTCACCTGACAACCGTCGCAGCATTACCTGCCTCGGCAAAATCGACAGACGCATTTGAAGGAGTGCAAGGACGTTTCTTCTCGTCCGATACCGCGCCCGAAGCGATTTTGCAAAAGACCTTCGCCGAAGAACTTCTGGGACGCACTCCGAAGTCCGGAGTTGATGAGACGAACGTTGCGGAACTAGCCGCTCCGCTTTTGGGCAAAGAATTGACCATGCGTTATGCGCAACGGGAGAAACAGAACACTCCCGCGACAACGGCGACGCCGGGTGTGTCGAGTTTTGGAACTGATCTGTCCGGCGCTGCCTACTCTGTCGTGTCGCGAGAGCAGAAACTGACGATTGTCGGAGTTGCCGACCTCGACCCTGAAAGCATGCGCGGACCGACTCGCGGGCGAGTATTTTTACCTCTCGGACTTGCCCAAGCTTTGCACGTGATGCAGCCCACCGACCTGCGTGAAATTTCTCATGCCAGCGATCAGCCGGTTTACTCCTCGGTAAGCGTGCATGTGAAAAATCCCGGCCAGGTGCAGAAGGTAGAAGACGCTATCAAGAAGATGGGATTTAATACGTTCTCGATTCTCGATGCCAGCCGCAGTATCCAGCAATTTTTCAAGGTGCTGGATGTATTCCTAGGAATCTTCGGCAGTCTGGCTCTGGCTGTCGCCTTCATCGGAATTGTAAATACGCTGGTAATGGCAATCCTTGAGCGCCGCCGCGAAATCGGCATCATGAAGGCGATTGGCGCCAGCGACGGCGACGTGAAGAAGCTTTTCTTTGCGGAAGCCGGAGCCATGGGCATTCTCGGCGGCATCGTGGGAGTCGCTCTGGGCTGGGCGATCGGGCAGGTGATCAACCTGGGAACGAACGTTTATCTCAAGCGCCAGGGATTTCCACCAGATCATTTCTGGGCGGTACCGTGGTGGCTTGTGCTGTTCGCAATTTTATTTTCTTTTATTGTGAGCCTTGCCGCAGGCCTCTACCCCGCGGGACGCGCCGCTCGTCTTGACCCCGTGCAGGCTTTGCGCTACGAGTAAACTGAATCGAATGGGTTGCCAACTCCGGATCGCTTTCTTATTCGCAACTTTTGCCTTTTCGTTTCCCCTTCACGCTCAGAGCCGAATCGATTGCGACGCGGTAAACAGCCGGATTCTGAAACATCCGGTTCATTACTGCGTGTACTTGCCCGCCGATTACGATGCGGGAGCGGCAAAGCATCCCATCCAACTTTATCCCGTCCTTTATTTTTTGCACGGTCTCGGCGACAACGAGCGCTCTCTTTTCAATAGCGGAGGATGGACGCTGCTGGACGATCTGCGGCAGCAACACAAGATTGGAGATTTTCTGATTGCTGCTCCCGAGGGCGGCGAGACCTTCTACATCAATTCCGCAGACGGCCTCGTCCGCTATAGCGACTTCTTTTTGCAGGAATTCGTCCCGCTCATTGAGAAAAAATATCGCATTGATAAAGGCAGAGAATATCGGGCGATCAGCGGAATCTCGATGGGCGGTTACGGGGCGCTTCGTTTTGCCTTCGCTCATCCCGCAATGTTTTCTGCAGTTAGCGCGCAGAGCGCCGCATTAATTACCGAATCTCCGCGCGATCTCGACACGGCCGCTCACTCTGGAGCCCCGCTGGGAAGGGTGCTGGCAAAGACGTTTGGCAATCCAATCGCAGTTCAACATTGGCAGGACAATAGCCCGTTCAACCTGGCGCATCAAAATCAGCCCGCGCTGCGAAAGCTGGCGATTTATTTCAATTGCGGCCAGGAGGACGACTACGGTTTTGAGAAAGGCGCTGCTGCGCTTCACGCTCAATTGGAAAAGGGAAACGTGAAACACGAGTATCACCTTTATCCTGGCGGCCACAGCTTTTCCTATTTTATGGCTCATTTTCCCGAGGTCATGGAATTTCACTCCAAGGCGTTTGGCCTCAGATAGACTCCGAACCGCACAACTGCAAATAGTAAAATGCTTTAAACTAACCGTGACCAGTGGATTTCGTCCGGCCGGGATACTGTGTCCGATAAACGAGTGCGGAGAGGTGGCCGAGTGGTTGATGGCTCCGGTCTTGAAAACCGGCATACCCGAAAGGGTATCGGGGGTTCGAATCCCTCCCTCTCCGCCATTACCTTAGTTATCTAGCACTTGCAGGTTGGTGATACCTACATTGATACCAATTCCAGTGAAGGAGCACCGATGGCCAACCGAGAAGTCAATCTCACCAAAAGAGTCCAAACCCCGCATGGATGGCGGTATTGCCGCGTTTTGCTGTCTGCCAATGGGCGTGTGAAGCCCGACCTAGTGGTCGTGGACGGCAAAGAAGAACGGCACCCCGAAGGCGCTTATTACCTGGAATGGCGCGAAGCCTCGAAACGAGTCCGACTGTCGGTGGGGAAGGATCCAGCCGATGCCAGCGCACGAAGCCTGCGCAAAGAGGCTGAGTTAAATGCCGTGAACAATGGCGTTACTATCGTGCCAGGTGGGCAGAATGGGCATCGCTCAGTCGCGGCAGCGGTCGCGGAGTTCCTGGACGAAACGAAGCTCACGAAGAAGCCGAAAACTCTGGAGGCTTACACGACGTCGCTGAACTACTTCACCGAGTCTTGCCATAAGCAAAACCTTGATGAGATCGAACGCAAAGACCTGCTCAAGTTTTCTGCCTTCCTGCGTGACGAAAAGCAGCAGGCACCACGAAGCGTTTATAACAAGTTCGAGAACGTAATGATGTTCCTGAAGGCGAACGGGATTCGCGGTCTGGTGGGGAAAAATGACTGGCCACGCTACACCGAAGAGGAACCGGAGATTTACGAGCAGGAGGAACTCGACACGCTCCTCAAAGCCTGCGACGCCGAAGAGCATCTTTGGTACGAGTTCTTCCTGATGACTGGAATGCGAGAGCAGGAAGTCATGTACACGTACTGGTCAGACATCAACCTTGCGCATGCGACTGTCCGCGTTAGCCACAAACTCGATCGTGGATGGACCCCGAAGGCGTACGAGGAACGTGAGATTCCCATCCCGGCAAAGTTGGTAAGGAGCCTGAAGGCGTGGAAGACGAAAGCAAACAAGACCTGCAACTTGGTCTTTCCGACCGCGGGGTGCAATCCGAAGCTCGACTTCCTCGACTGCCTGAAAGCCGTTGCAGAGCGTGCGAAGCTCGACGAAGATAACTTCTGGCTTCACAAGTTCCGAGCGACGTTCGCGACGCGGTGTCTCTGGGCTGGAGTGGACTTGCGGACCGTTCAGCAATGGCTGGGTCACTCAGACATGGAATCTACGATGCGATACTTGAAGCCGTCACGGAGTCAGCATGTACGGGATAAGGTAAGCGAGATTTTCGGCTGAGTACCGGCGGATTTTGAGTTCCTTAGTGGGTTATGAACCGTCGTGAAGATTCTCTACCCTACTTGATTCTTCAACGGCTCACAAGAACACCGATTCGTGCCGTCATGATCCGTTCCGCAGAGCTTTGAAGATGGAAGTACTATAGTTTTACTCCAGGGTTCGAGCCTTCGAGACCCTGTGTACCTCTCTGTTATGCTCGGGGAAAGAATCGCGATTCGGACTCGGAACCCGTCTATGAGTTCTATAAAAAGGGATGTCAAGAAAAAAAGTCTCCCTCGACCGGATCCGAGATTTCTTTCTCGAGATCCAGCCCTCTGAAGTTTCACTTCGCTGGAGAAGCTTGGCCGATTGCCCATGCTCATAAGTTCCTCCGCAGATGGTGGCGATGCCATCGAGTTCGAAAGAGCGGCAAGCCAAACTGGTGCTCAAGGTCAACCATGGTTCTATCCGAGGCTCGTGGCCTATGGCTATTTCTGGTTATCCGAGGGGGCATAACGTGCTATGAG
>DATNMU010000129.1:0-19229 GCA_035602195.1 Candidatus Acidiferrum sp. | reverse complement strand
AAAAAGGGGAATTTTGATGAATAAGAGGGCGCTGCTTGTCGTCGCTGTCTGTTCGCTGTTCTCAGCGTGTCCATTCCTGTACGGCCAGGCAACGGGTAGTTTTTCGGGAACAGTTTCCGACAAGGGTGGCGCCGTAGTCTCGGGCGCGACCGTGCGGGCGACCTCGCGAGAAACCGGTGCGACCCGTGAAACCAAAACCGACGACTCTGGCCATTACCTGATTCCATTGCTGCCCGTTTCCTACTACACCCTCCGGGTGGAGTTTCAGGGCTTCCAGACCACGGAACAAAAAGACGTTCGGCTGCAGGTCGACGAACATCGTGAAATTGATTTCGCGCTCAACCCGGCATCGGTGTCGACCTCGGTGGAAGTTAGCGCGACAGAAGTGGCGGTGGAGACCTCCAATCCTTCGCTGGGACAGGTCATCACGTCGGAACAGGTCGCCGAACTTCCGCTGAACGGCCGCAACTTCGTGCAACTGGCCACGCTCACGCCGGGCACGACGTCATCCACCAGCCCAGTCAGCTTCTTCACCAGCGCCGCCAGCAGCGAGGCGGCCACGCGCGGTTCGTTTTCGCTGTCTTCCGGTGGTTCGCGCGAGCAGGAAACCGACTGGCTGCTCGACGGCAACGACAACAATCAATTGGATGAGGGGGGGATTGCGATTTTTTCTTCGATCGACGACATACAAGAATTCAAGGTACTGACCTATAACTACTCGGCGGAATACGGCGAGCGTGCAGGGCCGACGGTCTTGGTGACTACGAAATCTGGATCGAACCAGTGGCACGGCTCAGTATTCGAGTTTTTCCGCAACACCTCGCTCGATGCGCGGAGCTACTTCGCAACGTCGGTGGAGAAGTTTAATCTGAACCAGTTTGGCGGTTCTCTGGGTGGTCCGATCAAGAAGGATAAGACGTTCTTCTTTGTCGACTATCAGGCCAAGATGCAGCGTCACGGAATACCTTTTACCGGTTTTGTTCCGAGCACCGCAATGACGACAGCCGACGCCAACGGCGACTACAACTTTAACCTTGATCCCCTTGGGGTAGCGCGTCCCGGCTTCGCCACCGGAGCACCCACTACAAATGCTGACGGTTTCCCCAACCTCGTCAATCCGTTTTCAGCGACGCCATTCGAATGCGACGGTGCGGGCAACGCAATTGTGCCCGGTCCCACCGGCACACAAACCGGCGGTGTTTCTTGTAACGTAATTCCGGCGGCGATGATAAATCCGATCGCCGCGAAGGTGGCTCAGCTTTATCCCACCCCCAATGCGGCGCCCGCCTCGGGTGCGTACAACTACCTCAACGAACCGGTGAGGAAACTTAACGAGGGAACTTGGGATGTGCGGCTCGATCACAATTTTTCCAACAAGGACTCCGCATTCGCCCGCTTCAGCTACGATCAGGCGACTAACTTTGTCCCCGGTGGCTCGCCGACGTGGTCAGAACAAAACGCCTTCGGCAGCAATCAGCACATTGAAAACCATGGACGCAATTTAGCCCTGTCGGAGACGCACGTCTTCTCCGCGAACATGGTGAACCAGCTTAACGTTGGGTATAACCGGATTTTCAACCACATCCTGTCTTTTGGCACCGGCACCTGCGAGGCTGCGCTGCTCGGCATTCCCGGCGCAGATCTGGCCAGCCAGTGCGATGGCATAACCGGATATCCCGCCAGCCTGAACCAGTCGCCGAAAGAGTGCGTTAGTTGCGGCCTGACTTCATTCGATATGACCGCTTATTTCTCGGTGGGCGATCGCGGATTTGCGCCGTATCAGGGCGGAACCAACGTCTACTCAGTTTCCGATACGTTGGACATAATTCGCGGAAAACACAACATTCGCGTGGGAGCCGTCTTCCGCGCTGAGCAGATGAATGTAAGAAATAACGCGTTTCAGGACGGGTTTATCGTACAGAATGGCTCTGGGACCGGCGACGACATCGCCGGGCTGCTTATAGGGGGTCTGGGGGCTTTCGCCGCCCACGATCAAACATTTCTGGGAGCCACCACCGGCCGACGCTGGAAACTATTCCGTCCCTTCGTCCAGGACGACTGGCGGGTAACCAATAATTTAACGCTGAACCTGGGGTTCGCCTGGGCTTTGGCAACGCCGGAAACTGAGGTCCAGAACCGGCAAGCGAACTTCGACGTCCAGAATCTGAAGTGGTATGTCCCGAGTGGAAGCCCGGCATTGGCTGGGTGTACGGTGTGCATCCCAACCGATGGAAGGGCAGGGATTCAGTTCGACAAGACCGGTCTCGAACCCCGGATCGGATTCGCATGGAAACCGATGAGCAGCGACAAAACCGTGGTTCGGGGCGGCTACGCCATCATCCATGATTCCGCGTGGAATCAAGGTGGACAGGGACTGTGGCAGAATCCGCCGTTTTATGCGGAAGTGGATCCCTGCGCCTTTTGCCTTGCCTTTGGCAGTACTGTCGGTTCGCTCTCGGGCGGTTTCCTTCTCCCGGCTGGAACTCCCTCTACCACGCCCGTAACCGGCGGCGCAGTTTATAGCTCGCCGGTAAGCCCGCAATCTTATACGGGCACGATTCAATCTCAGAATCGCAACTTCAAGCAAGGCATAATTCAACAATTCAATCTGAATGTTGAGCGCCAGATGCCGGGGAATGTAGTTCTGACGGTGGGCTATGGCGGCTCGCGCAGCGCGCACATTCTGGTGAGCCAGCTGAACGAAAACCTCAACGAGCCCAGCGCCTGTCCCGGCGGTGCAAATTTCACGCCCGGCTACACTCTGGGCTGCGGCTTTGGAACCTTCCCTTACACAGTGAACCAGCCTGGCGGAGGATTCTTCCAGAGTGTCGACACCAACAATAGCATCGGCGCGGCTCGCTATGATTCTCTCCAAGTGAAAGCTGAGACCAAGAGCACGCGGCACGGGCTCTATGCCTTGATCGGCTACACGTACTCCCGCAATTTCGATTCTGGTCTGACCGATGGCCTGGGTACCAACCCCGGCGCACTTTACTATCCGTTGCCCGGGACTGCGAAACTGGATTGGGGTCTGTCTCAACTGAACCTGAACAACAGCTTTACTGCGAGCGTCCTTTACAATCTGCCGTTCGGCAAGGGCAAGCATTACGGCAGCGACTGGGGCGGGGCTACCAACGCCATCCTGGGGAATTGGCAAGTCACAGTAATCGAGAGGGCTACCTCCGGTTTCCCCCTGTTTGTCGTCGATAGCGGCGATGGGTCAGGCGTATTCTTCTCCTATAATGGCAACACGCTTCAGCGTCCCAATGAAGTGGGCGACCCCAACAAGGCCGGGCCTGTAGCTGCCAATCCAGGTTGTACTGCGCCGGCCAGTGTGCATACACTTCAGAATTGGTTCAATCCCTGCGCCTTTAAGCAGGCTCCGATTGGCGAACTTGGCACTGCCCCGCGGGCGCCAGTCTACGGCCCACGTTTTGTAAATACCGATTTCTCGCTGATTAAGGATTTTCCCTTGGCCTTCCGCGAAGCCATGAATCTGCAATTCCGCGCAGAATTCTTCAACCTGTTCAACCATCCACAGTTCTTCCTGCAAGGTTTCGCTGGCACAGGAGAGCAGGACATCAACACTCCATCCAGTTTCGGCGTTGTGAATAACACAGTAAATAACGCACGATTGGTGCAGTTCGCGTTAAGGCTGAATTTCTAAGACGGGCGAAGTTTTGTTGGGCTATTGGCAGACTGGATCGCTCCAGTCTGCCTTAATTATTTGGTCACAAAATATCGGAGGGATGATGAATCTACGTGCAGGGAAACTCATACTGATTTTTTTATTTGTGAGTCTGGTTGGGCATTCTTACGGAGCTGCTCAACCGCGGCGCAAGGTGATTATCAACCAAGACTGTTCCGGGCCCGGAGGCAGCAACTTGCAGACGCTGCTGGTGATGATCCAGTCTCCGCAGGTCGAGGTGCTAGGTATCACGGTGGTCAGCGGAGACCAGTGGCGGGACGAAGAAGTCGCGCACACGCTTCGTCTACTTGAGATCATCGGCCGCACCGATATTCCTGTGGTGCCGGGAGCCGCATTTCCTTTAGTTCGACGCCGCGATGAAACCCAACTGTGGCAGGAGCGTTGGGGGAAAGTGGCGTATGCGGGCGCATGGGACGATCGCTGGTGGCACGAGCCGTTCGTTGTGCCTCCGCTTCCCGAGGGGCAGCCGACAACCAAGCCGAGTGATGAAGATGCCTCTCATTTTTTGATCCGTATGGTGCACAAGTATCCGCAAGAGGTCACGATTTACGAGGGTGGTCCGATGACCAACCTTGCGCTGGCGATTTCGCTCGATCCACAATTTCCAGAATTGGCCGAGGAGTTGGTCTTTATGGGCGGGAGCCTCAACCCCCAAACTGACAATCCTGAATTCGCCACCAATCCGCGGCACGAGTTTAATTTTTGGTTTGACCCTGAGGCGGCGGAGATTGTATTGCGGGCGCGATGGAAGAAAATCGTTTGCACGCCCACAGATATTTCCATCAAGACTCATGTGACGCCGGCAATGATGAAGCAGATCGAGGCGAGCGGGACCCCGTTGGCTCGCTATGTTGCGCGGTTTGCCATGTATGCTCCGGGCGCCGACATTATGTGGGACGAACTGGCGGCCTCGGCGTGGATCGACCCCACACTGATTACTAAGCGCGAGACGCGCTACATGGAAGTAGATCTCGACCGCGGTGCGGGATACGGCAACACGCTGATCTGGAATGAAAACGATAAGCCGCGATTCGCTTCGCAGCCCGTTGAGATTCAGGTGGATTTGGACCTGGAGAGGTTCTACCGGATGTTTATTGGTTTGATGACGGCGCCGACGCCCGCCCCTCGCTGATCTTCAACGGGGCTATTGTCTGGGCGAGGACGACGGCTGGTCACGCAACTGATATACAAACTGCTGGACCTCGTGGCGCTGGCGCTCGATCTCGGCTGTTTTTTGTTTGGAGATTTCTTCGTACTGCCGGAGTTCCGCCTGCGCCTTCGAAGGTTCCCCCGCTCTCCCGTAGGCTTGGGCCAGACGATAGTGCGCATCTTCCGAGTCGGGAGTGGCTTCGATCGCCTGTTGGTATGCCGCAATCGCGCCTGAAAAATCTTTTTGCTCCGAATAGAGAATTCCAAGCTGCATATACGCGACGCCAAGCGTGGGATCAAGCTGCACGGCTTTCTCCAGCGCGGAGTTTGCCTTAGCGAAACTCTCAGCGTCCTCCGAAGATTTGCGCCGCTTCCAAACACTGACGGCGTAATAATAATTTGCCAATGCGTTCTCAGGATGCAGTTTTACGAATCGATCGAGCCGGTCCGCGATCGCTGGCGAGGGAGCATTCTCAACGACTTGTATTTTTCCCAGGAAGAGATAAGGATTCAGTTCGTCTGGATTCAAGTCTGAGGCTTCGCAGAGACTTTGCACGGCCTGATCGTAAGAACCCAGAGCATACCAGGCCGCACCCGTGCCGGCCAGCATTCGCGCGGAACCTGGAAACAAGCGATTGCCTTTTTTGAAAACTTCGAGAGCCGGTTCGGCGGCGTGATGCAGAAGCAGTTCTGCTCCCCAGTCGAAAAGATAGGCTTCGGTCGGACTAAGTTCTGCTGCGCGTTGATACTCTCTAACGGCCTCCAGAGGATGGTTGAGTTTCTCGCAGACGTCGGCCATCAAGTGGTGGGGCTCGGCCCTGTCCTGCCCAGTCTTCTCCACTTTATTCAGCAAAGACTGAACATCTTTGCGCGCGCCAGAATACTCGCCGGTCTGGGCGCGGGCCAGGGCTAATTCATAGTTGTAGTCATAATTGTCGGGCTTCTGTCGCGACGCTCGTTCAAGATAGACGAGTCCCTCGTCAGCCTTTCCCTCATCGACCAGCAATTTTCCTAAGCGAAAATTTGCATCGCCATCGGTGGACTGACGTTCCACGGCGTCGCGCAGAGCTTTTTCAGCCGCAGGATTCGTCGCGATGGCGGCGGACGATGGCGCGGGATGGCTCAGGGAGGCTGTGGCCTTCGCCAATTCCTCCCGGTTTGTAACGAAGACGCTGGAGCCATGGCCTCCAAGATTTGTGGTGTCGGTTACGCCCGCCACAATGAAATTGGGCTCGTCGGAAAATTCAGGGCGAGCGCTGGATGAACTTTGTGCCGCTGTTTTTTTTGCCGGTTCAAGCGTGAGGTCGATTGTCTTGGATTCGTGCTGCGCTAGCGGGACCGGGCCCAGAGTTGCATCCGAGTAGCCATCCATCTTCGCGGTCAAGATATAGTCACCGGGGCGCAGCGCCGGAAAGCGATAGGCGCCAGCAGCATCGGTGGGCGCATTCAAAGTCCTCAAAGTCTCAGACTTAACACAAACCACCGCACCGGCAACCGGATGACCGGAAGAATCCAGTACAACGCCGCGCAACGTCGCCGACATCGCGGATTCCCGTTTTGTCTTAGGGGATTGTCCTGGCAGCACAAGTGGAAGCAGCAAGGACATCAATGCGAAAAGCTGCGGCACGAGGCGTGAGTGCTTTGCGCTGAAAAAATGGACCATAAGACGAGCACACGACACTGAACTTAGGCAGATTGGACTTGCGCGTTGGTCTGCAATGTTACCGTTACCGTCGGCGCGAAGCAATCGCGGATTACGTTTCCGCCGAGAGAAGCGTGTTGCAGTTAACCCTCGTTTCTGTGGCAAAAACACACTATATTGTGATCTGCATCACTGCGGCAGGGTTGCAGCCAGAGCAGAATCCACGCCAGCGTATCCGCATTCTGCCGCAGTCCTCGGAGGTCCCACATGAATGCTCTCACCCTTGCCAAACCAGAAAACATTTCGAATTTACTAGCTCTGGATGAGGAATATCCCGCGCCTGAAATCGTTGCGCGGAATGTGATTCAAAAAGATTGGTTAGGCGAATGCGAGCGCGCCAGGAAGGATCCTGACGCGTTCTGGGCTGAGTATGCTGGCCGATTTTCATGGTCAAAGCCGTGGAGCAAGGTGCTGGAGTGGGACGGCGTGCACCATAAATGGTTTACCGGCGCCAAAACCAACATCACGATTAATGCGCTCGACCGGCACGCAAACTCGGACCGGCGCAATCGTGCCGCATTCATTTGGCTGGGCGAAGATAGCAGCGAGCGCATCGTTACCTATGGGCAACTCTACCGCATGGTTTGCCGCTTTGCGAACGGACTGAAGTCGCTGGGAGTGGCGAAGGGCGACCGCGTAATTATTTACATGCCGCTGACGATTGAAGGCGCGCTCGCAATGCTGGCCTGCGCTCGTCTTGGCGCGATTCATTCTGTGGTATATGCGGGATTGGGACATACCGCATTGCGAGATCGAATTACTGACGCCCAGGCGAAGATTGTGATCGCGGGAGATGTCGGTTTCCGGCGTGGCAAGACGGTCGCGCTTAAAGCCATCGTCGATGAAGCGGGGGACGGTTTGGAGTTCGTGGAGAAAGTGGTGATTTACTCGCGCAGCGGCGCCGAACTTATCGCACCGCGTGAAATTGATTTCAACGAACTGCTTAAGTTTCCTCCAATCTGTCCGGCGACGGAGATGGATGCGGAAGACCCGCTATTCCTGCTTTACACCTCTGGTTCTACTGGCAAGCCAAAGGGCGTGGTGCACGTGCATGGCGGTTACATGGTGGGCACGACCTACCATTTGGAGAATTTCTACGATGTGGGCGAGCGTGATATTTTCTGGTGCACTTCCGACATCGGCTGGGTTGTGGGGCATTCGTATATCGTGTACGCGCCACTGTGCGCGGGCGTGACGACGCTGTTCCGCGAAGGAGCAATCGATTATCCGAATCCAGGAGTCGCATGGGAAATCGTGGAGCGCTATGGCGTAACCAAGATGTTCACCGCGCCTACAGCGCTAAGAATGTTTATGCGTTACGGCGAGAGTTATCCGGCGGCGCATGATTTGACCAGCTTGCGGTTGATCGCGTGCGCGGGCGAGCCGCTGAATCCTGAAGCCTGGCGATGGGCGCAGACGCATCTCGCGGGCGATGGCAATTGGGGTTATGTCACCGACAACTGGTGGCAGACGGAATTGGGCGGACCAACGCTGGGCACGCCGCCTTCAATGGCAATGCGTCCGGGAAAAGTCGGCGTCGCGGTGCCGGGAGCGGAAGCCGATGTGCTGGATGAGAACGGAAACTCAGCGCCGGCCGGTGTTGGAGGACGGCTGGTGCTGAAGCGTCCCTTCCCTCACATGCTGCGCACGGTGTGGGGCGACGCGGCGCGCTACGAGCGCGATTGGCAGGTTATCCCCGGGTGCTACGTAACCGGCGACGTCGCGATGAAAGACAAAGATGGATACATCGCGGTGCTCGGGCGTTACGATGACGTACTGAATGTGGCGGGGCACCGCATCGGGACGGCGGAAGTGGAGAGCGCGCTGGTGTCGCATCCGGCGGTGGCGGAGGCGGCGGCAATTGGCGTACCCGATCCGATGAAGGGCGAGACCATTAAAGTGTTCGTGCAGGTTCGTGGCGATCACGTGGCATCTGAGGCACTGGCAGCGGCACTGATTGAACATGTGCGGAGAGAACTGGGGCCGATTGCGACGCCTTCTTCGCTTGAGTTTGTGGCATCGTTGCCCAAGACGCGATCGGGGAAGATTCTGCGGCGGTTTCTGAAGGCGAAAGAAGCCGGGGTAGACGCGGGAGATGTTTCTACGATGGAGGGTTGACCCGGGCCTCGATAAATGTTCAACGCTGTTCCCGCATCCGTTATCCTAGTACCGTACTCATATGCCAACCCCGAAATCCAAGACTTCCAGCGGCGCCTCCGCCGTAATCAGCCCCTCTGCGAACAACGGCTCCAACCCCGAACGCGAAGCCGTCTTCAACGCCTTCCGCCAGTGGGGATACCTCGAAGGCGACCTCGACCCCCTCGGCTTCCTCCGTCCGCGTCCTACCCCTGAATTGCAGATTAATAGCGAATACGCCCGAGAAGCCCGTGCCATTTATTCCTCGACCATCGGAGTCGAGATTAATCACATCTACGCCCCCGAACGCCGCCGCTGGATCTACGAGCGCATGGAGTCGCCGTCACAGGGTTTCGAGGTTACAGAAAAAGACCAGCAGCGCATTCTCGAACTGCTCATACGCGCAGACGTATTCGAGCAAGTTATGCAGCAGCGTTATCTCGGCAGCAAGCGTTTTTCGCTCGAAGGCGTCACCGCGCTAATTCCTCTCGTCGACGAACTTCTCGACACCGGTTCGCGCCTCGGCGCCGCCGAACTTGTCATGGGCATGAGTCACCGCGGACGCCTCAACGTCATGGCCCACGTGGCCAAGCGCCCGACCGAAGAAATCTTTGCCGGATTCGAAGACGTCGATCCGCGCAGTGTCCTCGGCTCCGGCGACGTGAAGTATCACATGGGGGCGACCGGCGAGTACGTTACCCGCAGCGGCAACAAAGTTCACATCCACCTGGTTTCGAATCCCAGTCACCTCGAAGCCGTCGATCCCGTCACCGTCGGCCGCACCCGAGCCAAACAAGACCGCACTGGCGAAGGCGGACGCGAAAAATATCTCCCCCTGCTCGTTCACGGCGACGCTGCATTCGCCGGACAAGGCATACTCGCCGAAACCATGAACTACGCCGACCTTCCCGGCTACACCGTCGGCGGCACCATTCACGTCGTCGTCAACAATCTCCTGGGATTCACCACCAGCTACGTCGAAGAGCACTCCACTCGCTTCGCCGCCTGCATCGCCCGCCGCCAGTCGATTCCCATCTTCCACGTCAACGGAGAGGACGTCGATGCCGTAGTCCGCGTCGCCCGCCTCGCTACCGAATATCGCTATCAATTCGGCACCGATGTCGTCATCGATTTAATCGGTTACCGCCGCCACGGCCACAGCGAAGTCGACGATCCCACCGTCACCCAACCGCTGCTCTACAAGAAAATTAAAGAGCATCCCCCGCTGTGGGAAATCTACGCCGACGACATCGGTGCCACCGACGCCGCTGCGCAAGCCGCCGCCATTAAAGCAGAATTCGAATCCGCCCAGAAGAACGCCGGCAAGGTCACCAAGAAGCCTTTGATGCGTGAGCTGCCGAAGTATTGGGATCAGTATTACGGCGGCCTGCACAAGCCCGAATACGAAGTAGAAACCGGACTCTCGACGGAAGATTTAGCTGAGTTCACCAATCACCTCAGCTTTTATCCCGAAGGCTTCCACATCCATCCCAAAGTAAAAAAACTTCTCGAGCAGCGCGCCGAAATGGGAGCAGGGAATCGTCCCGTCGATTACGGCATGGCCGAAGCCCTCGCCTTCGCCAGTCTGGTGAAATCCGGCATTCCGGTTCGCCTCTCCGGTCAGGATTCCCGCCGCGGCACCTTCAACCAGCGCCACTCCGTTCTCGTCGACATAGAAAACGAGAACGAATACGTCCCGCTGGAAAACATCGCGCCCGGCCAGGCTCGCTGCGAAATTCACAATTCAACCTTGTCGGAACCCGGCGTGCTGGGGTTCGAATACGGCTACAGCCGCGACTATCCCGAGGCGCTCGTTCTCTGGGAGGCCCAGTTCGGCGATTTCGTCAACGTCGCTCAGGCCATCATCGATCAATTCATCTCCGCTGGCGAGGCTAAATGGAACCTGCTCTCCGGCCTCGTCCTGCTTCTTCCGCACGGCTACGAAGGCCAGGGACCGGAACACTCCAGTGCCCGCATCGAGCGCTTCCTGCAACTCGCTGCGAAACACAATATCCAGATCGCGCAGCCTTCCAACGCGGCTCAATATTTTCATCTGCTCCGCCGCCAGGCTCTGCGCCACTGGCGCAAACCGCTGATAGTCTTCACTCCGAAAAGCATGCTGCGCCACCCCGACGCGTCATCGCCCATCGTAGATTTCACGAACAAGAATTTTCAGAATGTAATTCCGGACACAGAAATCGGAGAAGCCGATCGCATCCTGGTCTGCACCGGCAAGATCGGCCGCGAACTCAAAGCCGAGCGCAAGAAAAGAAAAGACACCAGCACCGCCATCGTGTTCGTCGAACAGCTCTACCCGTTCCCGGAGCAGGAACTCATCGCCGAATTCGCCCGTCACGGCGAGACCGGCGACATCGTCTGGGTGCAAGAAGAGCCCGCCAACATGGGAGCCCTCTTCAACATGCTCCCCCGCCTCGAGCGCATCGCCGGCGAACGCCACGTTATGTCAGTCAAACGCAGCTCCAGCGCCAGCCCCGCCACCGGCAGCTCCAAAGCCCACGAGGTCGAACAAAAAACCCTCCTGACGCTAGCCTTTACCACCAAGGGATAGCCGCGGATCACGCGGCTCGTGTGGGGACGGCCGCCCTCGGCCGTCCAGCCGAGCGAAGCTCGGCGCCCTCATGCGGCGCGGGTGCCCCGGCCGGCGTTGCCTCTGACATCCTTTGGGGGTACACGTTTGGGAAGGGCACGAGTTTTCAGAGGCTGTGGAAAGACTCGAGATTCGTATCAGGGTATGCCTTCAGGCATACCGTACGTGTCGCGTTATCAATTGCCCCTTCAGGCGCCGACCCTCGGCAGCGCTCACGTTTCAAAACGGTTGGCAGCGTTTGTAGTGAATCGAATTAACGATGTCAAGTGCCTCGTCAATAATCTTTTCCAACGCCGGGTTATTCTCGGGTAGGGGATCCTCGGCAACCGGAAGGCGCTCCGGCGAGTCTGCCTGAAATGTAAGTGTATAAGCCTTCTCGGCGCAACCATCTCCGTCCGGACCGAAAAAGTACCCACCATAAGCTTCCCTGAAATACCCTCCAAACCAGCGATGTTCGCCCTGGTATTTCTTAGTCTCATCCTTCCCAGTCCAATACCCGAGATCTTTTCGGATTGCGCAGTTCTCCCGCACCTTGTTGTCGCCGCTATCGATTGTTAGATTGACGAATACGAGGTAGCGGCTGGCAGGCTGTGCATACTCCTTCAAATACAAGCTGCAGTTCCAAGCATCGTCAAGCCCCTGCCAATTCATGTCGAATGCTTCAATAAACCTTCCACCGACGATGCCGCTAGCGCGCCCAGCGTGGTAACCCAAACTTAACCTGTACGCATCCTTCTCCAAAATTAAAGTTCCAAGTTCTCTTGCGGAATCGGCGCTCCTGCCTTCCGGGTTGGTCGCAATATGCCACCCGGTCGGAATTTTCACCTCAATCTCTCGGTCCTCAAAGACTGCCTCGTTATGTGATTGCCTGGCATGCTTCGTTTCCTGAGCCCGAATGCAAGGCGGGATCCACAACACGATGGTCGCACCGACCATTACGGATAGGAGAATTCTCGACAAACTTGAATCTGACATCTGGGGTTCCTCGCAACGTGCCAGTGCAGGTGGAAGACCAATAGCAGTCGCAGAAAACAAAGGCTTCCCGACCAACCGCTTGTGGCGAGGGAGACACGTATGTGCGGATGGATATACACTTTACCTCGCCCGCTCCGTCACCGCCTTCCCCCCACTTCCCGGCAACCCCGCCTTCTTTCCGCCAACACTCTCCCCAGCCAGCAACTCCTCCAAACCCGCATACGCATAAATCGTAGGCACATGATTCTGCATCAGTCCCCCCGTATCCGCCGTCGGACCGTAATTGCTGTGCACATCCCGGCCCAGCATGCGCAGCATTGCCATCAACTGCCCCCGATGATGTGAAGTATGCGTCATCCTTCGCGTCATCACCCACGCCCGCGATCGCTGCACATCGAAAAACTTCGTATCCCCTTCCCACCAGCCATCATCTTCTTCCTGCAACACCACCAGCCTCTTCCCGCTGTCCTCCGCATACCTCTTCATAAACTCCAGTCGTACTTCCTGCTTGGGCAGCGGAGGCGCGCCCACATCAATCCCCAACATATTGCGGAACCACAAATCTTCGCTCACGCACTGATGCACCATCTGCTCCAGCACGCTGCGCCCCCGCGCGTCGTACTCCTGCGGTCGCACGAGAAGATCTTTATCTCTGAACTCGCTCCACACGCTCACCACCTTCACCCGCTCAGTGGCATACGTCTCAACCAGGAATGCGTATCTCATAACCGAAAATGTTACCCTAACAAGCTGCTATATCGCTCGGCCGCCGCATGCGTTGGCTTTTGAATGGCGCAGCGAATTTGTTCTGGATGGCGGAGCGAATTTGTTTTGGGTGGAGCAGTGAATTTGGTTTTGGGTGGCGCAGCGCTTCCAGCGCTGCGATAAGCGTATGCCCTGGCTCGGGGCTTTAGCCTCTGAGGTACTTGGCCGCTGGGCAACAGACTGCTAATTTTCGAATTGAACTCCATGTCTCTTCCTGGGTATACACTCCCTTTCGAATCAGCAGAGCGTTCACCGCGTAAACGGTAGCCTTGAATCCCTCGTCCCGTGACGCGGCCGCGAGCGCCTCTTCAAACGACGTGGTGCTTTTGTCCCCAAACAGTTCGCAGTGAGAAACTCCATCAAGCCATTCTGGTCGTTCGCCATTCAATGACAAATCAACCCTGCCCCCGTTCCAATTGTTAAAATCCCATGAAAAGCGCGGTCCGCACCGCATTCTCCCCACTCGGTACTAGGTACCAGCAACTCCCTTCGCTACAATAAAACCGTGAAGCCCACCATCTTCGTTGTCGAAGACGATCCCGATATCTCCCGCCTCGTCCGCCACCACCTGGAGAATGACGGCTTCTCCGTCCGCGTCTACGCCGTCGGCTCCAACGTGATCGCCGACGCCGAACGCCAGCGCCCGGCCCTCTTCGTTCTCGACATCATGGTTCCCGGCAAAGACGGACTCGAACTCTGCCGCACCATTCGCCAGACTCCCAGCCTCGCCGCCGTTCCCGTCATTTTCCTGACCGCAAAAAGCAGCGAGTCCGATCGTGTTCTCGGTCTCGAACTTGGCGCCGACGACTATATCGCGAAACCCTTCAGCCCGCGCGAACTCGTGGCCCGGGTCAAAGCCGTGCTGCGCCGCTTCGAGCGCCCCCTTCCCGCCACTCCCTTCACCGTCGGAGAAATTGCCATCGACCCCGCCGCCATGATCCTCACGGTTCGAGGGCAAGCCGTTCCCACCACCGCCACCGAATTTCGCCTGCTGGATTACTTCGCCCGCCACCTCGGCCGCGTTTTTTCCCGCGATCATCTTCTCGACTCCGTCTGGCGCGACACTTCCTACGTCACCCCGCGTTCCGTCGACGTCTACGTCCGCCGCATCCGCGAAAAAATCGAACCCGACCCGGAGAACCCGCGCTATCTTAAGACGGTGCGCGGCGCCGGTTACCGCTTCGAGGCTCCCAAGTGAGCGTCCCCCGACTGCGCGATCCAAAGTGATCGATCCAAAGTGAGAGGGAAGTGACAAATCGAATCTTTTTCAAGCTGATGGCCGCTTTCCTGGTCGTCATCATTGTGGCTGCCCTGATTTTCGACGTCATGATCGGCGGCGCCTGGCAAGCCTCGCTGCGCGCCGAGATCGAACGCAATCTCATTCAGAAAGCCCAACTCCTCGCACACCGCGTCGAAACCGATCGTGGTCACTCGCTCGCCGACATCGCCGCCCAGGAAGGTCAATCCGCCGGCGCTCGCGTCACCATCATCGACCCCACCGGCAAAGTTCTCGCCGATTCCGAAGCGAATCCCGCTAGCATGGAGAACCATTCCGCCCGTCCCGAGTTCATCGCCGCTCTCGCCGGAAAAACAGGCAGCAGTGAGCGCCGCAGCGCCACCATCGGCATTCCTTTTCTTTACATCGCCGTCCCGGTTTCGGGAGGCGCGGTTCGCCTCGCCTATCCCCTTTCCGACGTGGAGGCTGTCGGCGCGCAGGTTCACCGCAGGTTAGAGATGGCTTCCGTTCTCGCGTTTCTCTTTGCCCTGATAGTCGCCGCCGTCGCCGCGAACTGGAGCGCTCGCCGCCTCGAACGCATCGTCGATGTCGCCGCCCGCATCGCCGAAGGCGATCTTCAGGCCCGCATCAAGGAAGCTTCGCAGGACGAAATCGGCCGCGTCGCGAGCGCCATCGATAAGACTGCCCGCCAGGTCGAACAGAGTTTCTCTGCCGTCCGCTCCAGCCAGCGTCAGCTCGAAACTCTGCTCAACAGCATGCAGGACGCCGTCATCGCCGTCAGCGCCGACGGCCTTGTGCAATGGGCGAACCAGCCCATGAACCGGCTGATTCCTCAGGGTGCGCGCCTGCAGCAGCCCGTGGTCGAGACCATTCGTGATCCCGACTTCCTCGCGACCGTGAAAGAAGCCAGCGTAACTCGTGAAGTCAAAACCGCCCGTGCCACTTCCATCGCCTCCGGTCGCATCTTCGACGTCACCGCCGCTCCGCTGCCCGATGGCGGAGCCGTCGCCGTCCTCCGCGATCTCACTGAAACCGAACGCGTCGAAAAAACCCGTCGCGACTTCATCGCCAACGTCTCTCACGAACTCCGCACTCCGCTCACTTCCATCCAGGGCTACGCGGAAACTTTGCTCGACAGCACTCCTGAAAATACTGGTCCCGCTCGTGAGTTTCTCGAAATCATCCGCAAAAATTCTTCCCGCATGTCCCGTCTCACCGAGGATCTGCTCACCCTCGCGCGCGTCGAATCGGGCGAAACCCGTTTCGATGTCGAACCGGTCCCCGCCGCCGAACTTCTCCATGACGCCGAAGAAAGTTTCCGCGAAATCGCCCGCAACCACGGCATCGAACTCGAGATAAAAGATTTGCCCGCACATCACACGCAATCCCAGAATTCTTCCTCGCAACACTCGCGGACAAATAATCTGCCCCCCGTCCTCGCCGATCGCGAAGCCATCCACCAGGTTTTCTCCAACCTCATCGACAATGCCCTCAAGTACGGAGCCTCTGGCGGCCGAATCGTCCTCGGTGCCCGCGCCGTCCCGAACGCCGTAGAATTCTCTGTTCAGGATTTCGGCGCCGGCATCGCCTCTGAGCATCTTCCCCGCCTCTTCGAGCGCTTCTATCGCGTCGACAAAGCCCGTTCCCGCGAATCCGGAGGCACCGGCCTTGGTCTCGCCATCGCCAAACACATCATGCTCGCCCACGGCGGCTCCATTCGCGCCGAAAGCGAACTAGCCCACGGCTCCGCCTTCCTCTTCACCCTCCCCACCGCCGACTAGCCGAATGAAATCACACGGCGCAAGTGAAGGGTTCGGGCGCCGGCCCATGTGGTGACGGCCGCCTCGGCCGTCCAAGCCTGGGCGAAGCCCGGCGCCCATATTCCGGCCTCGCTGATCCCCCAGCGTTGTGATTTTGAAAGGTCTCGGCTCTGGGGAAGGACACGAGTTTCAGAGTCTGCCGAAAAATTCGAGATTCGTATCAGGGGATGCCTTCAGGCATCCCCTAACCGCCGCGTTATCATTGCGCCTTCAGGCGCCGCTAACCCGTTGGCGATAGGCCCGCGCTTCAGCGCCTGAGGTGCGCTTTCCGTGCCCCGAATGTGCCGCCCCCGGTGTAAAATCTCCTCTAACCCACATGAAACGTCTCGCTGTCCTATTTCTGTTGCTCGCCTCAACCTTCGCTTGGACGCTGCCCGCCGCCGCCCAGCGCGAAAACCGCAGCATCGGAGAAAATGGCCAGGAGGCCCGCAAAGCCGCCAAGCACCAGCAAAAAGTCGTCAAGAAGAATGCCAAAAGGCAGCGCAAAGCCATGAAGAAATATCAGAAGGCCCAACGCAAATCCGCCAAGCAGCAGCGTCGTCGCAAGTAGCTCTCCTCCACATTAAGAACCGAAAACAAAAATTCATCTCGCCTTAACCCATTCCCTAAAAATGAGTCCTATTCTTGCCCCATTGACGATCCCCTTATGAATGCGGCAAAATCAGAGCCAATCGCTTCGCCAACTTCCCTCACGCCACAGGGAGACCTCATGGGCACTGCTCGCGTCGAAAGCGTTCCCTCCGAACCCGCCCACCAGCACATCGTTCGCCGCACCGTCGAAGCCTGCCGCGTCGCCAAAGACGCCGCCGGCGCCGCCGCTGAAGGTATTGCTACCGGCTCCACTTCTTTGCTGAATTCCTTGCGCCAGCGCGAGCGCGAACTCGATGCCCTCGACGTGGAAATCGACAGCGCCGTCACCTCCGTCATCACCGAAGTCGAGCCCACTCAGGCTCGCGAACTTCTCGCCTGCATGAAGTTCATGATCAGCCTCGAGCGCATCGGCGACCTGCTCCTCAGCTTCGCCAACAGCGCTCAAGCCGCCGCCGGACGCATCGATTCCGATGACACCCGCGACCTCACCCGCATGGCTACCGTCCTCGAAAAAATGCTCGCCGATGTCGGCGTCGCCTTCTCCAATCACGAGGTCGGCAAGGCCATCGACGTCCTCCGCGCCGACTCCGAAGTCGATCGCCTTCGCAATCTGATTTTTCTTCGCCACATCGAAAACCCGGAAAACATTTCCCATCAGGCCAGCCTGCAAGTCATCTTTATGACCCAATCTCTCGAGCGCGCCGGCGATCACGCCAAAAACCTCGCCGAAGAAGTCTGCCACTTCGTCAGCGGACACACCGTCCGCCACGTCCTCAAAACCTACGACAAGCCCATTGAGCAGATGTTCATCGACTACCTCCTCCGCCGCGACCAGCAGTAGCTCGCGGGGGCCGGACACTCCTGTCCGGCCTTGTCGATCATCCAATCGCTGGTCTCGAAGCGACCCCACTAAAGATCTCCCACCGTTCCGCCGATATACCTCCTGTTCGTCTCCATAAATGCCTGATCTTCAAAGCCATTCACTGACGAACGCTCAGAAAGGTCAACGTGATCCAAATCAAGCTTCTATCGGTCATGTTCGTCGTAGCCATTCTCACCTCCTGCGGCGGCACCGGCGGTTCCGCCCTCATGAACTTTCCGACCCCAGCACCCAGCAATACAGTGTCTGGCACCGTCACCTTCAAAGGCAATCCGCTGCCCGGCGCCGCGGTCACCGCCTTTGTCAAAAACACGAATACCGCTTACCAGACCACCAAAACCGATGCCAACGGCAACTACAAATTCTCCGCCATCGAGACCGCCAGCGACGCGCCCGCGAAACTCCAACTCTGGGTGAACAAGAATGGATATGGCTTCTACCCCTCCGCAACCGGCGCCGCCAAGATCACCCGAGCCGACCACACCGCGGAGTTCATGAGCAACCCGAACACTGGCATCACTGACATCGCCATCCACTTCACGGTTATTGATTACGTTGCCTTGCCGAACGCATCTCTGACCGGAGCCAATTTCGCTGCCTATAACGGCAGCAATCCCCGAGTCACTCTCGCCCGCACCGGCCAGACCGTCAGCTACGCCGCCGGCGACGACGCTTCACTCCACAAAGGAGTCCCCTGGCCCGGCCCCCGCTTCGCCGACAATCAGGACGGCACCGTCACCGACAATCTCACCGGCCTGATCTGGCTGCAGAATGCCAGCTGCTTTTCCGCCACGGTCTGGTCCACCGCCCTAGCCGAAGTCAACCAACTCGCCAGCGGCGCCTGCGACCTGAACGACAGATCGAGCGCCGGACAATGGCGTCTGCCCAACCTCAACGAACTTGAAAGTCTCATCGACGTGTCCGCCAGCAATCCCGCTGTCACCGCCGGCAGTCCTTTCATCGCCATCTCCAACGGAGTCTACTGGTCATCGACCAGTTATTTCGACGATGAGGGCGGCTCACCACACGCGTGGAGCATTCGCTTCAGCGACGGCCGCTACATGAACGATTCCACCGCCAACCTAAAAGCCAGCGCCAACAATGAAGTGTGGGCCGTGAAGGGCCGCAGCCGCGGAGTCGTCAAATTGCAATCCACTGGAATGTACGTCGCATACACCCCCGGAGACGATGGAAGTTTCCAGGCCGGCGTGCCTCCCACTTACCCTCGCTGGGTCGACAACCGAAACGGCACCATCACAGATACTGTCACCAGCCTGATCTGGCTGAAGCAAGCCGATTGCATCAATCAGCCCTGGCCCGCCGCCGTGGCCGCCATCAACAACCTGGCCAGCGGCCGATGCGGCCTCACGGACGGCTCCTCCGCCGGCAGCTGGCGAATGCCCAACCGCAACGAAATGCAAAGCCTCTCCGACCGCATGCAAAACAATCACGCCGCATTCTTCGATCAGACTTACATTCCGAAGGCCGCCCCGCAAACCATTTACCAGGCTCCTATTTTCACCAACTTCGTCGTCTCCGACTATTACTGGACTTCCACCACCAACGCCACCGACCCCACCGAAGCCTGGACCGTCTTCAGCAACGATTTCGGCGTCTACAACATCTCCAAGACGAATACGGGATATACGCTAGCGGT
>DATNMU010000128.1:0-5657 GCA_035602195.1 Candidatus Acidiferrum sp. | reverse complement strand
TGCTCCTCCGCTTGACGCGCTGCCATAAGAGGACGAGGGCGGGTTGCCGACGTTCTCCGTCATGACTGGATAGGCGACGGAATCCTCGAAGGCCTGGGTGGAGCGGCGTGCGTTGGCTTCGGCCTGAGTCTCTTCGCCGTTCACGCGGACGATGGTGATATCAGTGTCGGGATATGGCGTCTTGCTATCGGGGGGAAGTAGATTCGTACCCTGTATGGAAAGCTTGTCTCCTACCTTCATGCGCTCGGCAGCTTTCAGTTGCAGAATGACCGTCTTAGCGACTGAATCGTAGGCGTTGGGAAGGAACGAAACGGTCACCGGCTGTTGAAATGGACCCGGATGCGATCGCACCACGTAGTTTTCCGCTGTAGTGGCAGAAGTGGGGTCAAGCGGCTCGGAGAAATACACCAGCGCCGCGGTCGGCGTTGCAATACAGTTGATAATTTTCACTGAAGGCGGCGGCGCGGTGTGCGTTGGTGTCGGTACTGCTGTTGGTTGACTCGGCATTTGCGTATTCCTCCCGGAGCTGCGTTCAGCTTCCCAAGCCAGGACGTTCAGTCCTCTGTCAGACAGCGTGACTTTCGCTATTTCCCAGCCCGTGCGGGCTGCGGTTCAGGTGACCCCTTGGTGCAATGCTTCCGCTGATTCTAGCGCTTCCTTATCGATTTTCTGACCAATGTTTGTGGACCGCACGTTGATCGAAGTCATACCCACACGTTCGGCGAGCTCCTGCCAGCAGGCGGCGAGGGCAACGCTGACTGCCTGCAAGGGCTGGCGGCACTCCTCGATTGCCTGCTTGGTGATGCCGGCCCACGCCAGCCACTCGCCTCCGCGCTCGCCGCCAAGTTGGGCCAGACCTCTGAGCTTGTCATAGGAGACGAGGTCGGCGGCGAATTTCTGTTCCATGCCGTGAAATCGTTCCTGGCAAACCGTGAGTTCGCGGCGCGCCCGGTCCAAATCCAGGGGATGCACCACGGCTTGCGCTGCACTCAAAGCGGCTTTGCGCGCCTGCAGCAGCATGCCGACAAGATCGAGCACGCTGTTATCCATGGCATCCGCGAGCGCTGTGCCTTGGTCCTCTGGTTGGTCACGCATGGTGACATCCAGGAACTCCCACGAGTCGAGCAGATTGTAGATCTGCTCGGACAACTCACGGAATGTCGCTTCCAGAGCCACGACTATCTCCTCACCAGTTCCTTGTAGAAGTTCTCTGTAATCACGCCCGGCCGGGCCAGACGTTTGTCGAGCGCGTAGCGCGCGGCGCCGATTAAATATCGTTCCGGAATAATGCCGGGGTCGACTCCCGCAGCGACGCGTCGCGCGGCCTCTTCAATCATCTTCTGATCTTTTTTCCCGAAACGAATCACTTGCGACAGACTCTTATTTCCCAGCGACGGGTAGGGCTTGAAACACATCGCGTCCACGGCGAGGGCACAGGCTTTGGGAAAACTCTCCAAGACTTTTGTTGGGATCGTGCCGGTGCGCGGATTGGGATAAATGCGAGTCCATGCGCGGGCATACTGTTCTGCTTCGGTCTCGAAACCCAGACGGCGCAGCATTTCTGTGCTGATGAGGAGTCGAAGATAAGGAGTGGGATGCGGTCCCCGGCGGCTGAAGCCAAACACGGCCGCGGGAGCGCGCCCGATCACATCCATCAACGAACCGACAACTCCGGGTCCGCCCAACAGCAGCGCGCTCATGTCGGCGAACATTTCGCGATTCCATCGCACCCAGACGGAAGCGACGGATTTTCCCAAGTCGGCGTTCAGCAGGCGAAGTCCGACCTGGCGCGGAATGTCTTTGCTGAGTCCGAGGTCGGTTTGCAGATTATGGCTGACTTCATGCATCACCGCGCCCAGCGTCCAGGGATTTACCAGGCGGTGATAGGGAAGCTGGACTAGAGGAAAAGGATTCAGTTGCTTGCCGAGCCTCTGCATGGGAATCCCGCGGCGAATGGTCGCGGGCGCGAAACCGGTCTTCATGTAACAAAACGGCGGGGGAGCGGGCACTGTTCTCGCCACACCAATGCCAGTGTAGGCAGCTTGATAACAATCCATGGCAATGCGGTCGCAGCTTAGCAGCCAATCTCCGTAACGCCCTTGGCGCTGGCCGAAGAGTTCGAAATAAAAATCCCAAATTTTTTCAATACCCTGCACCCAGCGGTGAGCGGCATCTTTGTGGGAGACTACGCGCTGCAACCGGTGGGAGCGAGGCTCTTCGGTGGCTACGGCGATGGAGTCGTGGACATTCTTCGACATCTTCAACAGGCCGCGGCGCAGCCGAGTGATCATCTGGTTAACGACCTGAATGTGGCCTTCCGAAGGCGCCGCCGCGCCTGGGCCGAACTCGTCGCGCTTGAAAGGGCGCAGAGCTGCGGCGTGGCGGGTTACGTTAATGGATTGAGCCCGCAACCAGGGCAACAATACGGGTGCCGCTCCGCTCACGACCCGAGGCCGCGGAGCCGGACGCGGTTCCACCCGCATTGTTGTTTCTGGCAAAGTTTGGGCCAGCGTGCCCATGACAATCACCTCGGGAGCCAATTCTTAATCTGGTTAACGAATGACCTGCCCACAGCAGCGGCAATAAGCCGGAGCTGGCGCAGAAGTTGGAGTTGCCTGTCCGGTGGCGGTAGTGCCGCCGCAGGCGGGACAGGGGGCACAGGTGCATTGTCCAGCAACCGTGGTGCCTGTCCGGACTCCCGTCCGGCCGACTGGCGCAGGCGTACCTGCAGACGTCCCTCCGTGGGCGGGCGTACCGGCGCTTGCTCCAGGAACGGCGTGAGCTGCGGTGCCATAGCGAGGAGCAGCAACCTGCGGAGCCCGTCCAGAATAATGTGGCCGCGCGATGCCTCGTCCCAAACGCCCGTGGAAGCGGCGCTCAAGGTGCTTGTGACGACGCAAGGCGTGCTGCCGCTGACGCGGGTTGCCGAGCACGTAACGAGTTTGCTTGGCCAAAGTACGAACCGCGCTGCGAGGAGTGATTTGGCGTCCGCGCGCTGCCTGACGAGCGATGTTGCCCACCGTTCGCCGGGCGATGCTGGGCACGGCGCGCAACAAGTGGCGCGTCTGCGGATTGCGGTGGAGTACCTTGGCTACTCGTCCCACGCCCTTGGTTAAATGGGGGGTGGATTTGGTGAGTGCTTTGGCGATCTTGGGAAGAGCGCGCTTCGCCATGGGGGCGACGGCCTTGGCGACGACGGGAAGCAGTTTACTCGCAGCCATGCCGATCAGAGGCAGGAAGTGCTCGACCGCTTCGTCTTCGCTTGCGGATTCCGCCGCCAACTCGCCGAGATGTTCCATCATGGCGTCTGGATAGATTTTGCGGATGGGACTGATTTCGGCTTCGTCCTCGCTCTCGAACTCGTCTTCACCCTCCATCTCTTGTTCGCCGAGCAGGCTGCTGGCAATGTTGCCGAGGGCGCCCAGCCAGCCTTCGCCTTCCAGTCCGGCTTCGTCCTCCATCTCATCCACGCTCTCGCTTTCCAACTCGCTTTCGAGTTCAGCTTCGAACTCATCTTCGAATTCAGGCAGAGCTTCCAGTTCGCTTTCGTATGCCATGACGAATCCTCCTGCAAAAAGTGGTCGAACTTAGCGGCCGGTTGTGGCTAACGCATTGCGTTGCGGCTGCGGCGCGCAGCGATACGGCTGCGGCTGCGGACGCGGCTGGGGCGCTTGTAGGCTCGGCTGACTTTGAGATTGCGCTTGATTGCAGTGGCGCAAGCTTTGGGATTGCCGAGCACGCGGCGGATCTGTTTCGCAACGGTTTTTCCAGCGCGGCGGCGGGTGATGGGGAGTCCCTTGGCGGCCTGGCGCTTCAGGCTCTTCACCGAACGGCGCATGATGGTCGGCACCGCACGCACTCCGATACGAGTACTGCGGCGACTGCGCAGAATGCGTGTAAGGATCGCCGTGCCCCGCGTGAGGTGAGGAAGAATATTCCGCAGAGCCCTGCGATCTTTGGCAGAAATCACGGTGGCAACGGCAGCGCCGGCCATGGCCTCGGCTTCACCCTCATGGGCTTCGGTGGAGGCGGCTTCCGCCATGATTTCGGCGACGGCCTCGTTGTGAGTCAACTCGTGAGAGGCAATCTCATTCGCGGTTTCGGATTCTGCTTCATCCTCGAATTCTGCTTCATCCTCGAATTCGTATTCGTATTCGCCTTCGCCCAGAGCTGAGGCTGCGGCCGAGCCTAATTTGCCGCCGATGGGGCCGCCAATAGCGGTGCCAACAATGGGAGCAGCAACCTTGGCGATTTTTTTAAAGACGGGTAGAGCCTTCTTGAGAAAGTTTCCGAAAGAAAACATCTCGGTTTCGTCTTCGAATTCGCCTTCGGCTTCGAGTCCGGCTTCGAACTCGCCTTCTCCGAGAAGGCTTCCCGCTATGTTGCCGAGAGCGCCGAGCCAGCCTTCGCCTTCGAGGCCGGCCTCTGCCTCGAACTCGTCTTCGAGTTCACCTTCGGCTTCGAATTCATCTTCGCCCTCGCCTTCCCCTAGAAGGCTTCCGGCAATGTTGCCGAGAGCGCCGAGCCAGCCTTCGCCTTCGCCTGCCTCATCTTCGCTTTCGAGTTCGCCCTCGTGAAACTCGTCTTCGAGTTCCATTTCCAGTTCGCCCTGATGGTCCGCCATTGTCCTGACCTCCTTCTGGTTGGTGACGACGGGAGCGAGATTAGACCGGGGCCAGGTGCGCGTCTAGTCACATCTTGTGGTGACCAGTTTTAAGTTCGCCGGAATTGGTTTCGCTCGAACGTGTGACAAGGTCGAAATGCCGGGCAACTCGACAAAGGATTTTAATGGAGTGCGAAAGGAGGCCAGCGCTGGGGCCCGGACGATGGTAAGTCGATTTCGGTTCGCACGGGAACAACCGCCCGCGCGCCTCTGGCATCGGAATAGCCGCTGTAGGAAGTGGAGCCGGTGTGCGCCCCGTCGCGAAACTATCTCGGTTAGTGTCTGTCCTTCTTCTAATTTCTTTCCCAGCCATTCTTTCATTCAGCCAGGAAAACGAAGCCTTCGAAGGCCCCGAGCACGCCCGTAAACGGGCGGAAGAATTCTGGAAGTTGCGCGGCATAAAACCGGGCACAAACGCTGCCAGACTTCGGCTGCGGGCGCTGGCACATCGTGACAAGATCAGAGCGCGGGACC
The DNA here is from genome assembly GCA_035602195.1 of Candidatus Acidiferrum sp. Lineage (GTDB taxonomy): Bacteria > Acidobacteriota > Terriglobia > Terriglobales > Acidobacteriaceae > Sulfotelmatobacter. Next base: position 520 of record DATNMU010000128.1, on the reverse strand, counting down.
TTGCCGCTCGGGCCCAGGCGAGCGTTAATTATGGTACCAGTCTCACCAGTGTTCCCTGGATCTCCATCGGTCCAACTGCAGTTCTTGAAGGTGGTGTGCCGAATGCGGGCCGCGTCGACGCCCTGGGGCTCGATCCCAGCAACGAAAATATCGTCTATGCGGGCACGGCGGGTGGTGGCGTATGGAAGACTACTGACGGCGGCCAGAGTTGGGTCCCGCTCACCGATTCACAGCCTGCTTTGGCGGTCGGTGCTATTGCCGTCGACCCGAACAACCCCAGCACAATTTATGCAGGCACGGGCGAGGCGTTTCCGGCGTCCATCGCCACCTACGGTGTGGGCATTTTAAAATCTATCGATGGCGGAAACACCTGGACGAGTATTCAAGGCCCATTCGTTCCTTACGGTGGGGGCGGGATGGACATTGCGGCCATCGCTGTCTCGCCGCAGAACACCAACATTGTTCTGGTGGCCGCCCCTTTCCCAACCGGACCTATGGCGGCGGGTGGCTTGTACCGCTC
>DATNMU010000127.1:0-2054 GCA_035602195.1 Candidatus Acidiferrum sp. | reverse complement strand
AGGCCCGCGCCCTTTGCGGGCCGAAGGACCTATGCAACCAGCGGCGCCCAAGCACTGTCGTCTCCCTACTCCCATCCCTAATCATTCTGTTAGCATTTGTTGCTTATGACGCGACGATCCCCGCGGATTCTTGCCCTCATCCTGCTTTTTAATCCTTTCGCATTCCTCGCAACCTCCGCACAAACTCCCGAAAGACCCGACCTCGCCAAAGACCCAACCCTCTACGTCGTCGGCTACTCCCACCTCGATACCGAATGGCGCTGGGAGTATCCCCAGGTCATCGACGAATATCTCCGCAAGACCATGCAGGATAACTTCCGCCTTCTCGATAAGTATCCTCACTACATTTTCAATTTCAGCGGCGCCAATCGCTATCGCTTGATGAAAGAATATTTCCCCGCCGACTTCGCCCGATTGAAGCAATACGTCAATCAGGGCCGCTGGTTTCCCGCAGGTTCCTCCATGGAAGAAGGCGACGTCAACGCCCCCAGCGCCGAGAGCATCATTCGCCAGGTCCTCTACGGCAACAACTGGTTCCACAAAGAGCTCGGCAAAGCCAGTGCCGAATACATGCTGCCCGATTGTTTCGGCTTCCCGTCCTCGCTCCCAAGCATTCTCGCCCACTCCGGCGTAAAGGGATTCTCCACCCAAAAGCTGGTATGGGGATCCTCAGCCAACGCGGGCGGCCCGGATTCCCCAGAGAAAACTCCCGACGGCACTCCCTTCAACGTCGGTGTCTGGGTCGGCCCTGACGGCGAAAGCGTTCTCGCAGGCCTGAATCCCGGTGCCTATGACGGCGGCATCAATACCGACCTCAGCACGCCGCTTCCACCTCTCCCTCCCGACACAACTCTTCAGGATGCAAAATCCAAATGGCAGGCGATGCGCGCGAAGTTAGATCAGGAGCAGAAAAGCGGGCATCAGTCTGACCCCAACGACATCGAAGAATCCCTACACCTGCAAAGCCAGGTAAGAGAGCTTACCCGCATCGATCAAGACCGGGCGCAAGAACACCATCAGAACGACTGGGCAGCGCGAGTTGAGCAGAACGGCAAAGTTAGCGGCGTCTTCACCGACTATCACTACTACGGCACCGGCGACATCGGAGGCGCTCCGCGCGAAGATTTCGTGGAGCGCCTCGAAGCCATCGTCACAAAAAGCACGACGGGTTTCCCGCCGGCAAACCAACTCTTTGGGAATCAATTGCCACAATCGGAAGGTCCTGCGGTAAAAGTTGGCTACGGCTCCGTGCATGTAATCTCATCGAACGCTGAGCAGATGTTCCTCGACATCACTCCCGCCGAAGCCTCCGGACTTCCGCGCTACACCGGTGAAATGGAGTTGACCAATCACTCCGCCGGTTCGTTGACCTCGCAGGCCTACCAGAAACGCTGGCTTCGCAAAGAAGAGTTATTGGCCGACGCCGCGGAAAAATCTTCCATTGCCGCCGAGTGGCTGGGCGCGCGCCCTTATCCTCTGCAGCGTCTCAACGAGGCCTGGACCCTCGTTATGGGCGGCCAGTTCCACGACCTCGCCGCCGGAACCGCCACACCCAAGTCTTACGAATTCGCCTGGAACGATGACGTCATCGCCATGAACCAGTTCGCTGGCGTCCTCACCAACGCCACCGAAGCCGTCGCCGCCGCGCTAGACACCGCAACCACCGGTACTCCCGTCGTCGTTTTCAATTCCCTGAACATCGCCCGCGAAGACTTAGTGGAAGCATCCCTCCCGCTCCCCAACAGCTTGCCCCAGTCCGTCCACGTAATTTCCCCCGATGGCAAGGAAGTTCCCGCGCAACTTTCCAACGGCAAAGTCATCTTCCTCGCGCAAGTTCCTTCCGTCGGCTACTCCGTCTACGATGTGCGCCAGGGCGCAGGACCTGCCCCTTCCGATGCACTGCGCGTCTCTGGTACTTCGCTCGAAAACGAATACTACCGGGTGAAACTAAACTCTGATGGCGACGTGGCCAGCATCTTCGATAAATCTCTCGGCAGGGAACTGCTCTCCGCTCCTGCCCGCCTCGCCATCTCCTATGACAATCCCGAGCACTG
>DATNMU010000126.1:0-13173 GCA_035602195.1 Candidatus Acidiferrum sp. | reverse complement strand
GGAAAGCTACGAGACCGTCACCCTTAACGGTGAGATGGTAGGGGACGCATTGGACTTCCTGATCGAAGGCGCGTTGATTGAGCTGCGCAAGTACAATGGCAATCCGATTGGTTTAGAGCTGCCCATATTCGTTGAGCTGGACGTTGCCTACACGGAACCCGCGGTTCGTGGCGACTCGTCGGGCGGCGGGACCAAGACTGCCCGGTTGGAGACAGGCCTGGAAATCCGCGTTCCCCTCTTCATCAAAGAGGGGGAAAAGGTGAAAGTGTCCACGGAGAACCGGGAGTTTGCGGGGAGGGCGTGAGTCCTGCAGATCGATGACGTAATATGCCCCCCCGACGCTCTTGAGTTGTATATACGAATCGACTACTTTGTATATATATAAAAGAGAGGGCGCCATGGCTGTAACCATGACATCAATCCGGCTTGATACGGATTTGGCCGACGAGGCCGTGAGAGTGCTCAAGGCGAAATCGCGCACGGATGCGGTGCACATCGCGCTGCGCGAAATCGTTGCGCTGAAGCGCTTCAAGAAGTTGATGAAGAAGAACGAGGGAAAGCTTTCGTTCAAAGGCTACGTTGATTGACCTGGTCATTTTCGACTCGTCGATCATCATCGACGACCTTCGGTCGCCGCGCCATCGCGAAAGGCTCCAATCTGTCAGCGGCGCTGTCCGGATGTCCTCTGTGGTTCTGTCCGAGTTGTGGCGGGGAGCCCGAACGCCTGCAGATCGTAAGTTTCTCTTGGCTTTGGCGAGAAACCACGCGATCCTGACTCCGACGCAAACGAATTGGCTCGAGTCGGGCGAGATACTGGCCAAAATCCGTGCCGAACAAGGCTTCGAGCCGCACAAACTGCGTGAACTGCATTTCGACGTTCTCATCGCCCTCACCGCCCGCTCGCACGGCGCCCGGCTCGTCACCACTAACCGGAGAGACTTTGAGCTGATTAGCCGATACCGCCAGATCAAGCTTGAAGTGTGGTGAACTCGCTGGGTTCTTGTCTTAACAGGCTCGAGAGCATCTCGCTGTCGGCACGGCGGGCGGGGACGCCCTCCCGACAGCCGGCGGGACGCCGGCGCTACGCGAAAACGACTACTTCTTCCGACCTCGAATCGCATCCCGCGCTTCTTTGTCCGCCGTGCGGCGGCGTTCGGTCTCCCGCTTATCCCACAACTGCTTGCCCTTGGCCAAGGCCAGTTCAACCTTCACTTTGCCATTCTTGAAGTACATCCTGACCGGAATGAGCGTCAGACCCTTCTGCTGCGTCTTGCCGATCAGCTTTCGGATCTCTTCTTTGTGCATCAGCAGCTTGCGGGTGCGTAGCGGGGCATGGTTGTGAATGTTGCCATGCTCGTACGGGCCGATGTGGGCATTGAGCAGCCAGAGCTCGCCGTCTTTGACCAAACCATAGGAGTCCTTGAGGTTAGCTAGGCCACCCCGGACCGATTTCGCCTCGGTTCCGGTAAGAACCACGCCACACTCGAATTTTTCCAGCAAGAAGTAGTTGTGGGAAGCGATCCTATTAACGGCGGCATCGCGCTGGCCGGAAGCTGTCGGCTCACGCCGAGGGGATTTCTCCGGACTGGGCTTGGTTTGGTGTGTGGCTTGGCGCGGCATGGCTTCGGTTTAATCTTAACAGGGCTGCGGCGATCGGACTTCGCGCTCATGGAGTCGGTAAGAAGCGGCCTGGCTCGCCGGAGGTCGATTGCCGGGGCCAAAGCCCGACCATTCCATTAGGACTAAGACTAAAGAGTGTAACTCCCACAGGTGCAATCAGATGGGAGTGCGAGAAAGGCGATGCTATAATCCCAGCAAAAGCGCCCCTTTTGCAATTGAGAGAATCCTAGGTTCCCTGGCCGCCGGGGTATGGACTGACTATCCGGAAAACTTTGTCCGGCGAAGATTTGAAAGACGAGGACTTGCGAATGAGACGTTTGAAGCCTGCGGCGGTAGTGCTGCTGATCGTGATTGCAATTCTGCCCGCTATAGCTGATAAGGCCAAAACGGCATACGAAAAGGGCCAGGACGCCGAGGCGCGGCAGAATTTCGAACAAGCCTATAACCTCTACAAACAGGCTTACGATCTGAAACCAAAAGATTTCCGCTATCGCGCCTCGTTTGAGCGTATGCGCTTCAAAGCGGCCGCGACCATTGTCCATCACGGTCTTGGACTCCGCGATGAGGGCAAACTACAGGAGGCCCTCGCTGAGTTTCAAAGGGCCGCGCAGATCGATCCCTCCCTGTTCAGCGCTCAGCAAGAGATAAAACGCACGCTGCAGATGATTAATGAGGCCACCAATCCACCTCCTCAGGCGGCTGGGCCCCCGAATAGTCTTGAGCGCAAGGTCAGGGAAGCTGGAGGACCGGTTGAACTTGCCGCCATCTCGAATATTCCAATCACCGTAAAGCTCACCGAAGATTCCAAGGTTATTTATCAAACCATCGGGCAGTTGGCGGGAATCAACGTACTGTTCGATCCCGATTACACCTCGCGCCGCATCAAAGTCGAACTCAACGGAGTGACGTTGGAAGAAGCGCTGCAGATTAGCGCGCTCGAATCGAAAACCTTCTGGCGGCCGGTGACGAGCAATACGATTTTCGTGGCTCAGGACAATCCTGCCAAGCGCAAGGAACTGGAGCAAAGCGTCCTAAAAACTTTCTATCTTTCGAATCTTTCGCAGCCTACCGAGTTACAGGATGTAGTGAACGCCATTCGCGCCGTGCTGGACGTTCAGCGCGTGCAGCAATTGCTCTCACAGAATGCGCTGGTAGTACGCGGCACCCCAGATCAGATTGCACTGGCAGAGAAACTGGTGGACGATCTTGATAAGGTGCGTCCGGAAGTGATCGTCGACATCGCCGTGTTGCAGGTGAGCAAAGACAAATCGCGGACTTTAGGATTAAGTCCGCCAACCAGCGCTACCGTGACGTTGCAGAGCAACATCAACACTACAACTCCAACCACCACGACTGGAACGACGACGACCACAACCAGTACCACGGGCACGGGGGGCATCAGTCTGAATACTCTGGGCAACCTGAACGCGACTGATTTTCAGGTAACCATTCCGTCCGCCAATTTGTCGGCGGTGATGAGCGACACCGACACAAAGACGCTGCAGAACCCCCAGGTGCGAGCGCTGGATAACCAGAAGGCAACGCTGAAGATCGGCGAGCGCGTACCCGTGGCAACGGGATCGTTCCAACCCGGAATCGGCGGAGTTGGAATCAACCCGCTGGTGAATACGCAATTTCAATATCTCGATGTCGGCGTCAATATCGACGTTACCCCGCACGTGCATGCCGACCGCGAAATTACGCTGAAAATCTCGATGGAAATCTCCTCCGTTGTAAGTCAAGCCAGTATCGGAGGCATCAGCCAACCCATCATTGGGCAGAAGAAAATCGAACATGAGATCCGTTTGAAAGACGGTGAGTCGAGCCTGATTGGCGGAATCTTTGACGATTCCCAGACTAAGGCGCTGAGCGGAATCCCTGGCCTGGCGCAGATTCCAATTCTCGGATACCTTTTCGGGCAGAGGACGCAGGATCACTCGCAGGATGAGACGGTTTTCGCCATTACTCCGCACGTCATTCGCGGGACTACCATCAGCGAGTGGAACCAGCGTGCCATCGACATTGGAACTGCAAACACGATCGAGCTGCGCCACGTGAGCCACCCCGCAGCGCCAGCACCCCAGTCGAGTCAGCCGTCCATCACACCGGTGACACCGACGCCGGCGGGTCAGTCGCCCGCAGTACAACCGGCGAACCAGACTCCGAACCAGACTCCGAACCAGGCTGCAACGCCCGGCGGCACAAATTTCGTATTTGATCCCGATCAGATTACCGTGGCAAAGGATAATACTTTCGTCGTCAATCTGAAGATTTCAGGCGCTCAGAATGTGCATTCCGTGCCGGTGCAGATGAATTACGATCCATCGAAGCTGCAGCTGCTTAACATCTCCAACGGAGGATTTCTGTCGCAGGACGGGCAGGCCGTGGCGCTGGTGCACCGCGAAGACGAAACTACTGGAACCCTGCAAATCACCGCCACCCGGCCGCCCGGAGCCGGCGGAGTCTCAGGTCAGGGCACCGTGGTCACGATAACATTTCAGGCGAAGGCCGCCGGCCAGACTCCCCTCACCATCACCCGAGGTGGCGCCCGCGATCCTGCTTTGCAGGCGATTACGGTGAATGGAGCTCAGGCTTCGGTGACCGTGCAGTAACAGGCCTTTTGAATTGAGTTTTGAAATGATGATAAAGAGATTCCGTCGCGTTCGGACAATGAAATCCGAACGGGGCTTCACGCTCCTTGAGCTGATCATCGCTACCGCTATTCTGGTAGTGCTTTCGAGCATGGCAGTGCCGCTGGCGCGGCTCACGATTCAGCGCGAGAAAGAGCGCATGCTTCGCACCGACTTGTGGCAGATGCGCGACGCCATCGATCGCTACAAAGACGCGGCCGATCGCGGCGGTTTTCAAATCAAGGTTGATAGCCAGGGTTATCCCCCGGATCTGGAAACGCTGGTGAAGGGCGTGGATGTCCAGGGCAAGAAGGTGCGCTTTCTGCGCAAAATTCCTGTCGATCCCCTGACTGGCAATACCGAGTGGGGTCTGCGCTCTATGCAGGATGATCCGGACTCGGGCTCATGGGGTGGGCAATCCGTCTTCGACGTTTACACCAAGTCGCAAGGCACGGGGCTGGACGGAACAAAGTACAAGGACTGGTAATGGCAAGAAAGCGCAGAACGGGGCGTAGCGCGGGTTTCACGTTGCTCGAGATGATGATCGTAATGATCATTATGGGCATCCTGATTTCCATTGCGCTTCCCATTTACAACACTTCGCTGCTGCGGTCGCGCGAGGCTGTGCTACGTCAGGACTTGTTCACGCTTCGCTCGTTGATTTCGCAATACACGCTCGACAAGCAAAAAGCACCGCAGTCGCTGGACGACCTGGTGCAGGGCGGTTATCTCAAAACCATTCCCAAAGATCCGATGACCAATGAAGCGAACTGGGAAGTGGTGCAGGAAGATATTCTCCTCACTGTGGACCAACAAGATCCCGGCATCAACGATGTACATTCAGCGTCGAGCGTGACAGCCACCGATGGCACCCTTTACAACACCTGGTAAAGCACTGACCGATCCTCAGATGCTCTCACGTCAGTTGGTATGTTCCCTCCTTGTATGTTCTTACTAGAGACACCCTTCTTGAGACCCTATCCAAAGTTCGGCACTCGCCAATGTCTGGGCATTTGGCAGCGTTCTTAAGAAGAGGCCAAGGTTCAGCGCCGGGCCTTAAAGGGGGCTTCCGTGATCTCAAGGAGGCTGGTTTTGGTTACGAGCGTACTGGTTGCGATGTGGGGCTGTGTCCAAGTCGCCGCTCAAGATAGAGTCTTCACCGCTTCGGAAGGCGGTGCGCGCGATACTTTGGCGCAACCGTCCTCTTCCGCTGTTCCTGCGACCAATGCGTCGCCCGAATTGGCGGAGCCGCCTTCCGATCAGCAAACGCCCTCGCAGGAGAAGCCCTCAGCGGTCGGGCATAAACTTGGCGCGCTTGATATTTCGATAAATTGGCGAACTCGCGCCGAGGATTGGAACTGGTTTCAAGGCAACTCTGGGAACAGCGACTATCCCTTCTGGCACTCGCTGTTGCGCGTAGGGATTGGGCAGAACCGGGAACACTTCGACCGGTTCGTTGAAGGAGAGCAGGTGTCCATTCTCGGGCTGCCGAACGATGCCGTGGTCGCGCCTCCCCAGAGAGTCCGAGTCAAAATCAACAACAACACCAAGGTCAAAGGCAGCGGACAGGAGTGTCCGCTCCACACGAGATGTGGAGCTTAAAGCAAACAGCAGGTTCCCTTCGGCACGCTTTGCTTGCTCAGGGCAGGCTCTCCACTTCGCCGCTCCTCCTTCGGAAGGAGTAGCTCCGGTCGGAATGACAAGGGATGGTGAATGGGGAGGGAGGGTCGAGCTGCGCTCGATGGACAGCCGGGGGCGGCCGTCCCTACATGAGTCAAAAGCAAAATCAAGAACAAAGTCAAAGGCAAGCGGACAGGAGTGTCCGCTCCACACGGGATGTGGCGCTTCTTTCGGCTCACTTCGCTTTGGCGCGAGCTGCGTTCACTTTGGCCAGCAGATCTTGCGACATGTTCTGCACCGGGCCTGGGATCTTGACGGCTTCGGCGAGTACGTCGCGGGCTTCGTTGACACGGTTGAGCTTGGCGTAGGCAAAACCCAGACGATACAAGACGATGGAATACTGCTGATCATCCTGTCCCTTAAGCAGCGCGGCGCCGGCTCGGAATTCGGAAATCGAGGCCGGCGTCTTATCCTGCTTGATGTAAGCGTATCCCAAGATGGAATGGGCCATGCCCGCCGAAAGCTTGCGGGGCTTATCGGCGTCGGGGTCGTCGTCCTTGGCAACGGCGATGGCTTTCTGGGAATAGGTGACAGCCTTGGCCAGGCTGCCCGGCTTGGCATCGTCTACGTAGGTACCAGCCATCAATAGCAATGCAGGCAGTGAGTTAGGGTTAGCAGTTAAAGTTTTCTCTCCGTAGGCGATCAGCCGGGGTTGATCGTTCAACTGACCTGGGCCCAAGGTATACATGGCATAACTGGAAACCTGATCCTGAAACTTCGAATCGGGAAATGCCGCCGAGTATTTCTCGATGTACGCCATGCGATTTTTCGCGTTGGTCTCGCTGGCGATGACGTTGAAGCCGGCCGAGTCTAGGAAGTCGCAGCTATTCTTGACTGCGCTCTTGTCGTCTGCGAGCTGCCGGCTGAACTCTTCGTCGGTCATACCATCGGGCTTAGGTTGCTTCGCGATGGAGCTGCAAACTTCGCCTCCCCTTGCGGCGTAGTCCATGAGTTTCTGATTGTTCTTGGCCTGTTGTGCGATGCTGGCCTGCGAGACGAGGATATCGAGGTTACGAGGCGCACCTACCAGAGCTTTGTCTCCGTAGTCGAGGGCTTTATCCAAATCGCCGGTGGTCTGGTAGGCCTGGGAAATCTGCCAATTTCCATAAGCCACCGCCGCGGAGTTGGCCGAATATTTCTGCACGAAGTCCTGGTACAGGGCGAGCTTTTTCGAGGCGTCCTGCTCGTTGGAGATGGATTGCAAATCGTGATCTTCGGGAGTGCCGGCGGGAATGGTGATTTTGTCGGTCTGCGCGCCGGCCTGCGACGCGAGCAGCATGAGGAAGAAAAGAACGCCCAGAGAACTTCGGCTGCGTTTCATAGGAGACCTCCGCTTGCGATCCAGAGCGAAATCTCGATTTTCAATAGCAGGCGAATGCTAGCGCTGAATGGGCTTGTACGCAAGAGCCACTGGTGGCGGAAGGGGCTTCAAAAGCAAAGGCAAGAGCAAAGTCAAAGGCAGCGAGCGGGGGCGCCCGCTCCACCACGAGGTGTGGCGTCCAAAGTCAACAGTAGGTTTCCGAAGCGCCGGCCGGAATGACAGAGTGTTGTCAACATCGTTTTGAATTGACATTGTCGTCATCAAGTCATTGCTGTATTCCGGTGGCTCCGGGGCGTGTCTTAGGCTGGGTTTATCGGAACAATCGATAGCGAAACAGCGAAGGAGAACTTTATGAATTGGGAACAGGTGAAGGGTCAGTGGAAACAGCTGAAGGGCAAGCTCAAGATGAAGTGGGGCAAATTGACCGACGACGATCTGGATTTCATCGCGGGACAGAAAGATGTATTGGTGGGGAAGATTCAGGAACGCTACGGATTGGAGAAGGAAGAAGCGTTGCGGCAGGTGGAGGAGTGGAATGCGTCGCTGGGGCAGGAAGGGGCTGGGGAGACGGCGGCGGAGAGGGAGAGCAGGATGCGGCGGGCGAGTTGAGACTCTACAGGTATGTTGCTATCGAGGGGTTGTGCTAGGCGGCGCGGCTGGAAGCCGCGCCCTTTCAAATCCTCGCCTGTAGACACTTATCCTGTGAGTTCTTTTTCTGCGCCGCGAAAGAGGGCGCGGACAGCGCGGATTACTGCACGCGCCAGCAGGATGACGATTGCGACCAGGCACAGCGCGATGGCACCGGCGGTGTAGGGGTGGCGGGTGGCGAGCCAGGTTAGGGAGATGGCGAGGGCGTCTTCGGCGAGACTGAGGGAGATGTTCGAGAAGGGCTCGGGGGATGGGGTGACGGCGGCGCGGACTGCGGTTTTGCCGGAGTGGGCGGCAAGGGCGATGGCGGCTCCGAGAAGAGTGGCGAGGAGTTGCTCGCCGGGAGTGAGTTGTGCGGTGGCGCGGTAGGCGAGCAGGGCGGCGACCGGAACGCGGACGAAGGTGTGCAGCGCGGACCAGACGAGATCGAAGGCGGGGATTTTGTCGGCGAAGAATTCGATGGCGAAGAGTGCGGTGCTGGCGGCGATTACGGGCCAGGCTTCGAGGAGTTGCAGAGCTGGCGGGAGCGGGAGATGTCCGAAGCGGGCGAGCAGGCCGAGGGCGGAGATGGTGGCGTAGACGTTGATGCCGGCGGCGAAGGCGACGGCGGCAAGGAGGGCGAAGAGTTCGGGAAGCGGGATTTGGAGCCAATTGGGCAGGGTAGGACCTCAGGAGCTAAAGCTTGTTCATGATAGGCCAGAAATCGCAGCGCCGGAAAGCAGGTTCCTCCACTTCGCTTCCCCTTCCTTCGGAAGGTGAAGCTTCGGTCGGAATGACAGAGCTTCTTAGCTTTTAAAAGTTTTGCCGGAACGCAAAAAGGGTCGCTTTTAGCGACCCTAGAAAATCCTGCGACTTAAATCTGCGATTACAGAGTGGATTCGATTTCGAAGCCCCAGGCTTCCAGGAGAGGCTCGGGGATGTACTTTGAGTTTTTGTTGCGGCGGGCCCACTCGCGCAGGCGGGTGGAGCGCAGATATTGGTCTGGGGTGAGCTTGTACTCGCGCACGACCTGCTCAAACTCCGTGATCGTAGGGACAATCGGGCCGATGGGCTCGGGCTTGCCCCAGTTTGGATTTCCGCGACGCTTTGCCATGAAACTTGCCTTTCCTACAAAAGGGGAATGAACGCTAATAAATGCCTATGTATTTGATTCTCCGGCTCGTACAGGGATGCATAGAAAAGCCCGGCAAGGCTAAATACAAGGCCCGCGAAAGGTTTCCCAGATCGCAAAACTGAATCGGAGAGTCGATAGCTTAGGGCAATATTTCTTGAAAGTCAACGAAATTAAGTGCTTTTAACTTAAATTGATAGCTTCTAACCTACTGGGAGGATTGCTGTTAAGCGTGTTTAGGCTTTCGTCAAAGCAGGACCAAGGGGGTTTTAGTACTCTCAGCGCATTTGGGGCTAAAACCGGCAGAGAGGGCGACGGATCTCAGTTCAGAGAGCCCGGCTTGCTGATCGGGAAGCCGAGAAAGAAAAAATTCATTCTTAGTTACGCTCGTAACCTAGTGGCACAAGGGTCGCATTGATCAAGCTTTTGGGCGGGCTTAGAGTAAACGAGGTCGTGTTTTTTTGGTAGCGCGTCCGCAGGATAAGGATTCCAGGAAAACAGCTCGTGCCAATCGAAACGCTTGGCTGAAAGATTTAGGTGGTGGCGTGGATCTAAAGGCCCTACTGCTTTGTTCGGACGAAAAAATCGTCCGCGTCCTGCGCAGGACGCTGGGCGATCTGGAAATTCACGTCGAACACTGCATCAGTTCGGAGAGCGCACTCCGGCATTTGACCCGAGAGCGGTTCGAAGCAATCATCGTGGATTGCGCGGGCCCCGGAGCGGCGGCGGTGCTGCGCAGCGCGCGCACGGCCCCGTGCAACAAACGAGCGGTTGCGGTGGCGATTCTGGATCACGGAGTGGGGCTGCGCTCGGCCTTCGAGTTGGGAGCTCATTTCATTCTGTATAAGCCGGTGTCGGTGGAGCGCGCGAAATCAAGTTTCCGCGCTGCCCGGGCGCTGATGAAGAAAGAGCGGCGGCGTAACTCGCGGATCCCAGTACAAATTCCGGTGGAAATGTGGAGCAAGGAATCGGGCGTCCGGTTCAAAGTCAATACGACCGATCTGGGCGAAGGCGGGCTGGCGCTCAGCTTGCCTCGGCGCAGCAAGCCTCATGGACGATGGCAGTTGAAATTTACACTGCCGGGGTCCGCCACAGCCCTCGATATCGAAGCGGAGTTCGCATGGGAGAGCAGTGGGACGCAGGTGGGTTTGCGGTTCGAGAATGTGTCTCCGGAGGTTGCGCGGGAGTTACATGAATGGCTGGGCCGCAACACGCCGGAGCTAGAGAAGGATGATCCGCCGGTGCGCTGCCAGCTCACCGACTTGAGTTTGGGAGGATGCTATCTCCGGATGTCATCGCCCTTCCCGGTCTCGACGCGCGTTACATTGTCGATGAGGGCTGTAGAACTTGAACTGAAGACCGAAGGCGTGGTCCGGGTGATGCACGAGGAACAGGGGATGGGAGTGGAATTCACGCAAGCGACTGCCGAACATCGCGCCATGCTGGAAAAGTTTTTGAGCCTGCTCACGGAAAATCGCGACGTGATGCCGGAGTTGATGGTCGAAGCGGAAGGGCTGGAGACTGATTCTGCACAGAAACAAACTCCGGTTGAATCGAGCGGAGCAGAAGACGCGTTGATCGGCCTTTTTCGAAATCAGTCTGAGTTGCCAGCCGATTCGTTCCTGGCTGAGTTGCGCAAGCAACGAGGAATGGCTGCAACGGCAGGCGTTTCCGCCTGATCCTAATTTTCTTTCCTCAAAGTTTTTTCCTCAGAGTTCTAGCGAGACCCCTCCAGACCAGCGAAAATTACGTCAGCTCATCGATAATTCTTGACAAAGGAAAAATGGGCATGGTAACTTTCCCGGCACTTGGGGTGTTGTATGAAGAAACCAGTGCCTTGCTGCTCGGTACGCTGCAGGTCGCGCCCTCTCTTGGACCTCTCTGCCCAGTGCCAATTTGAGTTTGCTCCGTGAAAGAGAGGGAGCATTTATGGGGCAGATGGACCGCGGGAAGACCCGACCTTTCGGGGGAGGGGCCGAGTACTCCCACGTTGCGCTGCCCCATTTTATTGAGCTCGCGCAAGTAAGGTCTTGCCAAACGCTTTAAGTAATATTCTTCCGACGGAATCTATTGCTGTGGCGGCAAAGGTGTGCCTTCCGCCGGTCCGCCCGCGACCAGGTCGGTTTTGACGGTGGATTTCTGCTTGGGAAAAAGCTGGATTTCCGTCTCAAATGTCTGGTAGCCCGGCAGGCTAATTTTGATAGCGTGTTTTCCGGGGGCCACTAGCAGGGCCCGGCCGATTCCGCCGAATTCAGCGACGTGACCCACGTAGACCCCATCCACGAATACCGCGGCTCGATTTGGATTTACGTCCAGTTTGATCTCGGCCGTTACTTTGGGCATTACGATTCTGGTGTCTTTTTCCATCTTCACGGCAATGGCTTGCTTCGCGCCCGCACGCACAGATATTTTCTGCACGAAATCCAGATATCCGCCCTGGCGCACAGTGATTTCGTGCTCGCCGGGTAGCAGGAGGAGCTTCTTCGAACCTTTCAATTCGTTCAGGTAGCCGACATATTGGCCGTCGACCCAGACGCCGGAAGTGTTTTCCACCTTGGATGCGCCTTCGAGTTCCACTTCCCCGAGCACCTTATTGTCTGCGTGCAAAGCGGGAATGAAAAAGGAAGCGCCTGCGAGAATCAGCAGACATGAAATGCCGAAATGCTTCGACAAGAAAGTCATAAAGCCTCCGCGGTACCTTTGAGATGACAGATGCAGGGAAAAGGTAGCTGACAGCGTGAGTTCGAGTTGCGCGCAATAAAAAGAGCGTGAACCACGAAGGATACAAAGTATCACGAAGGGTTCTCATGCGCAGACGGTATTATTGGCTTCTTCAAAACCTGGCGACAGTTAACTAGCGGTCAACTAGAGGAGCCTCGTGATTCTAGTAGTGATGGGCGTGACGGGGGCGGGAAAGACGACTGTGGGGCGTCTGCTGGCTCAAGAGTTGGGATGGGAGTTTGAAGAGGGGGATGATTTTCATTCCGCGGCGAATATCGAGAAGATGCGGCGGGGTATTCCGCTGAGCGAGGAGGATCGCCAGCCGTGGTTGGAGCGGTTGCGAGCGGAAATCGCGAAGCACGATGCGGAGGGGCGGAACCTGGTGCTGGCGTGTTCGGCGCTTCGAAGAAGTTACCGAACGATCCTGACCGTGGGTACGGGAGTGAAGTTCGTGTATTTGAAGGGAGATGCGAAGCGGATCGCGGAGCGGCTAAAGATGCGGCGGGGGCATTTCGCCGATGAAAAGATTCTCTCCGCCCAGTTTGCCGATCTGGAAGGGCCGAATAACGCTGTGGTGGCCGAAATTGCCGCGACGCCGCAGGAAATTGTGAATCGGATTCGAAAGCAGCTCGGCGTTTAACGCAGCAATTTCACGGACTAATTTAGCGGACCATTTTAACGGACCATGGAGATTTCTTGAAGCTGGTGTCTGATCGAAGTCTGGAGTCCGGCGTGGTTTCCCGCGTGATGTGGCGGCTGATGCCTTTTCTTTTTCTCCTCTACATTGTTGCTTACATTGACCGCATCAACGTGAGCTTTGCCATACTGCAGATGCGCGGGCCGCTGCAGTTGAGCGATCGAGTTTACGGGCGAGCGGCTGGATTGTTCTTCGCCGGTTATCTGCTCTTTCAGGTGCCGAGCAATCTGGTGCTTGAGAGAGTGGGCGTCCGGCGTTGGATTTCAGGGTTGATGGTGTGCTGGGGGCTGGTGTCGTGTTGCATGATTTTTATTCGCGGCCCCATGAGTTTTTATGCTCTGCGTTTTCTTCTGGGGGCGGCCGAGGCGGGATTCTTTCCGGGGATGATCCTTTACATGAGGCATTGGTTTCCTGCCAGCGCCCGGGCGCGGGCGGTAGTGTGGTTCATGACGGCGAATCCGCTGGCTGGAGTGGTGGGAAGTCCGCTGTCTGGGGCGCTGTTGGGAATGCATCGAGGCGGGCTGGCGGGCTGGCAATGGTTGTTCATTTTTGAGGGCATTCCGGCGATTGTGCTTGGGACAGCGGTGTACTGGGTGTTGATGGATGGGCCGAATGATGCGAAATGGTTGTCACCCGAGCAACGCGAATGGCTGGTCACAGAGTTGGAGCGGGAGCGGCAGGCAAATTCAGCCACGGAAACCAGTGCTTGGCACGCCCTGCGGAGCGCGAGAATTTGGCTGTTGGC
>DATNMU010000125.1:0-5489 GCA_035602195.1 Candidatus Acidiferrum sp. | reverse complement strand
TTTTCGGCCTCGTTCATCACTGCCTGCGTGGCTTGATCGACGAAGTTATTCGGACCATACCAGTCGATGACGACGCCGTCGATGCCGCGGCTGATCATGTCGGTGATCTGTCGCTGCACTTGAGCGGGATCGGTGGAGCTGTAGCCAACATTCATGTGGCCACCGTCGCCGAACCAAAGCATCATGTGCGCGAAGACTTTGGTGGCAGCGCCGGAATAGAGCAGGGAGTGGACGTCCACTTTGCTGACGTTGTTGGCGGCCAGGTTGCCGTTCGACTGGGTCACGAAACTGTTGGCAGCACTGGTGTTGTTGGCGGTTTGAGCGGCGAGGGTGGTGGTTGGGGCCACATAGTTAGAGGCCCAACCCCTCCCCGAGATGGCGAGTAGCAGAACTACAGCGAGTTGTGTTCGACGCATGATTCCTCAGGAGCGGAGTAACTAAGGATCTTGCTTGCTTTTTAGTTTTTAAATTCCTTGCTTGATTTCTGTATTACGACCTTCGTGCTTGGCCAAATCGAGGAGCAGCATCGCGCTGATTCTTTTTTCGGCCGGGTCTATCTGGGATGGGACGACTGTAGCGGCAAGGCCTCGGCAGAGATAGGTCACAAAGGTTTGCGTACCTTGATTTTGTATGTACCGGTGAGTAACAAATCTTCTTGACTCAGGCCAGGAAGGTAGTGGTGAGAAATGTGAGTGGGGCAGCTTAGTTCAAGTAGTGAATCTCCGGCCGGTTACCCGCCATGGCCGGCGCAGTTCAGCACGCCGATGTATTCGCTCCACGGGCCGACTTCAGCGCGGTACTGGTGGGCCATGACGCGGGAGATTTGATGCAGATGCGTGAGGTCATGAACGGCCCAGGTTGCGATCAGTTGCGATAGGGTAACGCTGCCGAGCTCGGGATGTGTTCCTCGCCGAGTGAAATCTTCGGGTTGTAGATTTAACTTCCGCAGCGCGGTAAGACTTTCTTTTCGGAACTGAGCGAACTCGTCGAGGAGTTGATCGAGCGACTTGCCTTGACTCTCTTTCTGCTGCGCGAAGCGGTCGAAGGGATCAAAGGCGCGGGCTTCGCCGTGCTCCAGAATAATGCGCACACGCGGGATCCAGTCGGTGCGCTCGCCGACGATCAGGTGGCCGACGATATCGAACGGGCTCCATGTATCTTTTCCATCTTGATTGTGTCCTTCGTTGTTGTGCGCCCAGGTTTTGGGAAGACCGCGCAGCAGCGCGTCGAGGGCGGCGGGGGTGCGGGTGAGAATGGCGACGGCTTCGGGGAGATTGAATTCCGTTGTGGTTGCCATGCGTTCGTAGATGCGGGGCGGGGAGTGTGGGACTCAAGCGGGCGTTACTCTCAGTCAATAAAAACGTTTTTGCGGCGCGACTGAAGTCGCGCCCGTTTAAAGCCTAGGTGATACGGACATCGAAGAGAGCCAGCCAATATTGCAGGGACTGCAGGGCGAAGCCGCAGAAGATGAGTCCGATGCCGAAGGTGCCGAGGCGGCGTTCCGGAAGATGGTCAGCGTAGTACTCGATGTAGGGGTTCACCGTCGCGCCAACACCAGTGACCAGGCCGGTCACGAGTCCCACGCGGATGGCGAACGACCAGGCATGGTCAACATGGTGGAAGACAACCGCGCAGATCAGCGCGGTGGCAATGTAGCCGATGGTGCGGGCGACCGTTCCCCAAAACTGGCGGCGGGTGAGGCGAGCCCGGCGAGATGCCAGATAGTCGGTAGCGGGGCGCATGCCGCGGCTATAGGCGAATACCTGGCCGAGAGTGATGAGAACAGCAAACGCGATGGCGAATCCGAGGCCCACGCGTTGATATAGTCCCGCACCGAAAGCAAAACTTCGGATGGCGCTAAAGAATGCTTCCCAGGGGAGGGAGTAATGATCCAATCCCCGCGCGGCGCGATTGAGTTCAATTGAAATGGTGACGCCAGTTGCGATGCCCGAGGCCAGGCCAAAAAAGGGACCGAGGCCGAGTCCAAAGCCGACACCAAACACGACGGAGTAGGTTACGGCCCGGGTGAGCAGGCGCAGCGGCCCGTGCTGGCCGCCCAGCAAGTCATAGGCGAGATAAAGGCTGCCGAGCACGTCGAGGCAGGTGCCGGCGATGCTGACAGCTGCGACCGTGTGATGGTCCATTGCAGTGATTGAGATATTACGCCTGGGACGAATGGGGCTGTCGAGATTCAGGCTATCCAAAAAATGTTGGTCGGATATGTGAAGTGTGCTCACCACTATTTACTTCACAAAGGCGGACTACTAATGCGGCTCGGCTGCAGCGTCATTTGTGCTGTCATCTTTCCACTCGGCATCGCAGGCGTGGCAGCGCCAGGCTGGGCGCTGCACGGGGATCGGCATGCGAAGGAATGCGCTCATGTAGGCGATGGGACGGTCGAGTTCCTGAAAGTTTACGTCGAGCGACTGGCAATAGGGACAACGGGGTTGCTCGTAAAGGCCGACACCCTGAACGTAGAGACCTTCGAGAATGGGCTCGTCGAGAAGTTTCTGGGCGTTCTCCACATCTGCGGGGCGGACGTTGAGTTTGATGCCGCCGATGAAATTGGAAATGAACCAGTCGAGACGGACCAGATTTTCGTCGGCGAGAAAACATTCGATGCCCGCCGACTCCAGGCTGCCTTTGGCGAGCAGCGCCTCCGGCAGATCGCGAAACTGGCGAATCGTGACGAGTTCCCGTATTTCCATTTCATGGTAAGGCTCGGGCGCCGCTTCGTCGGGTAGCTCCAGATGGCGGCGGTCCAACTCATCTTCGAGCGTATCCCAGGCCAATTCGGTCAGCGACTCGGCGTTGCGAGCGAGCTTTTGCAGTTCGCCATCGGTCATGGCGGCGTAATTGGCCGCCAGACGCCGCTTTTCGCGCTGCTCGCCCAGGTAGGAATTGTCGAGGTAGGACACGGGGTAAGGATACTGCGAATGGCGGGATCAAGCCAACTTCGGGGTGCCTGGGTCCGCGCCCTTAGTGCCCTCAAGGATATATTAGTTGGCGCGGGCGATTGTTTCCCATTCGCTGGGTGTGTGACTCACTCTCTTGGTCGTCGAGTACGTGGCTAGGCCGACATTAAAGCCCTCTTTGAAATCGACTGAAATGAAATCCAGTTCGGACGCCCGCGGATCAACGCTCTCGACACTTGTGACTATATCCTTGGCTGCTTTGTCGTAGTCCGCAGGCCTGTTCTTACACTTCACGATCAAATGAAGGTCAGTTTTACTCCCTGGGTAGTGAGTCTGAAGTGTGACGCCGACTTCTTGAAACTGGCCGGAATCTATCAGCGACCGCTGGACAGCCGCAAGTTCCGGGAACGGCCTCGTCCGAGTTAAGAGGGATATTGCTATAACCGCAATTGTTAGCAACGCGCCAAGCGCCACCCAGTGTCCGCGCCATAAACGGGGTTCCCCCACGGCCCCAATCCCAAGCGCCTTGACTACGAACGAACCGGTCGCAACGTCGTGAAGGGTCTGCCTCGTGCGGATGTTGAAGAGGTAAAGGTAGAGAATCGTGATCGAGGCCATCCCAACGGGGTAGGCCATGTAGGCTGGAAGAAGCGCACCGGCAAAGCCGAGGGACAACAGGAGGATCGTGTATCGCAGAACCGATTTTCCAATTGAGAGATGGCTCCCGTCGCCATTTACCACTTCAATGCCGGTGCAGCGATGTCCGAGCGTTTGCCCCTCACCGATGGAGCTGCCTAAGATGGCGAAATAGGGAAGCGTGATTACGAGTCCAAGTACGGCAGCCCACAGGCTCGAGTGAGAAAAGAAATCGTAAAAGATAGAACCCAATAGGAAACCTGGAATCGAGATAAGGACGACGTCAATTACCAGGGCAAGTAGGCGTCTCCAGAAGCCTGCGATACAGCGAGTGGGCGCCATTGCTGGTTGGTCTGACAGACCGCCGAAGATTGGGCTCTGGCCCACTCGAACTCCTACCGCTGAAATCAGTGTCGCGCATTCTAGCACTTTGACACCGACCCAAACAACGAATTCTAAAATTCAATTGGCGGGCGGTCTGGGCGACCCGCGCTCTGGCGAAAGAAATGCTTTACATGCAGCATGAGTCACCATTTGTCTCGGCGCGCGAGTGCCTGCGGACGATTAGCAATCCAACCAGTACCGCGCTCACGAGCATTAGAACTCTGATGTAGATTCCGGCGTGAAAGGCTTGATCTCCGGCGGCAGTGCGCAGCAGGCCTGAAGTGGCGCTGAGGGTGCAGAATGCGAAATAGATCTTTTCCATCCATCCACGCGAAATAATCAGGAGCCACAGGAGAATGGAAGAGACGATGGCGAAGATTGCGCAGAGGAACCAAGTGCCGGGGCGCACCGTAGAGGGCAGCCAGACGCCAGCGGCGGGAGTGGATGCAACCATCTGCCGCACCGCAATCAGAAGAAATATAACGGAGTGCACCAGCGCAACCAGGGCACGCTTGCGATTGGTAAGGATGGAGAATCCGCCCATGCTGACGTTACTCTAGCGAAAATGCGGTCATGAGGGTGTGATCTATATCACGCTGAGTTAGGCTCTCGAAGCGAGTTCACAATAAGTCCAGGGCGGAGCGGTTTTCGCGTTCCACTTGGCGCATGGTGCAGTCTTTGGGAGATTTTTCGGGACGCCAGCGCAGGAACTTTGTGCCGTGGCGGAAGCGGCCGCCGGTGAAGTGATCGAATTGCACTTCGGCCACAAGTTTGGGTTCGAGCGGCTGCCATTCCATCGAACGTTTCGTGCTCCAGCGACTGGGGCCTCCGGGAGCTTTGCCGGTAAAGCCCGGCGGCTTGATCAGGCGTTCTAGTTTTTTTGTGAGTGCGGGGCGGTCTTTGACTTGGATTGAGGAAGAGAACCCTACGTGATCGAGCAGGCCTTTGTCGTTGTAGAGGCCGAGCAGCAGAGAACCGACGACCGGTTGTTTTTCAAGATAGCGAAAACCTCCGACGACGCAATCGGCGGTACGCCGGCGTTTGATTTTTTGCATGCCGGTGCGCTCGCCGCTCTGGTAGGGCAAGTCGCGGCGTTTGACGATGACTCCGTCGAGCGCGGTGCCCATCTGAAACCATTTGCGGGCTTCGGCGAAATCCTTGGTGACTGGAGAGAGACGAATGAATTTATTCGACTTCACATACTTGCGGAAAAAATCTTCAAGGCGTTTGCGCCTTTTCTCAAGAGGCAAATCTGCGATCAAATTGCCTTTGTCGTCGGCCAGAAGATCGAAAACGATGTAAAGGGAAGGCGTGAGCTGGCTGAGTTTTGCGATGCGGCTGGCGGCGGGATGAATTCGCTGAAGAAGCGCGTCGAAGGATAAGCCACCATCGCTGGGGATGACGATTTCGCCGTCGAAAACGAAGTGCTGGGCTTTGAGCGCAGCGAGAGCGGCGACGAGCTCGGGAAAATATCGAGTCAGTGGCTTCTGCGACTTTGACATTAAGTCGACGTGCTTGCCGTCACGAAATGCGAGGCAGCGGAAGCCATCCCAC
>DATNMU010000124.1:0-15898 GCA_035602195.1 Candidatus Acidiferrum sp. | reverse complement strand
AAAGATCGCGACCTGCTGAAACCCAGGATGAAAATCACAGCCTATAATCAGCATGACGTTGGCTCCTCTCACGAGCCTTGGTCTTGTTTCATCGCATACCAATCTACTCGCGACGGGCCAACGTCGTTATGCAATCAAGCGTAGCCGTTCTTCAGGCGAAGCGAAGGATCTCCGCTACCACGCTGTGTGCCACGGGGGATCCCTCGGCCCGCTGGTAAGAACGTGGGCTCTTCGGAATGACTCACAGTTCAAACTGATCCACCACAGGATCTCAACCTGTAACCGATCGCCTTCCATTTCCAGCATTCGAGATTCTAGCGGACGCCTCAGATCTCAGTCGCGCCAAAGAAATATTTTCAAAACTTCTGCGCGTGGTTGCACCGGGTGCGCTGCAGTTATATCTTCGCCACTTGACAGGTGCCACGCTCGGGGTTCTGATATTGGTCGCGAGAAAAGTACGCGTGAAGATTTCCGCACGCCGAAAAAAATTTATGCTACTATGCCGCACGGTCGGCTTTGAAATCTCATTCAACAATTACAACCGCGCAGAACACAAGGGGCGCATTCCGCAGTAGACTAAAGGCTCCAACTACGAGAAGTTGAACAGCATTTTTTAACAGGCGCCCTCAAGCCAGCCGCCGGGACGCCACGGCGGGTATTTCTTAATTTATGTCAGCTCAAGGCACAATCCTTTCCCCCAATCCGTGGACGCGCATTCTGGATGCGCTGGAAAAAAAGATTAACCGGCACTCCTACGACACCTGGTTGAAACCAACCCGCTACAGCCACTCGAGTGGCGGAATTTTATTTGTTCGCGTACCCACTGCGGAATTTCGTCACGCCGGCGACAAATACGCCGACTTGATTCAAGAGGCCATCGACAACCTGGGCCTCGAATTCAGCGACGTAAAGTTCGTTACCCCGGAAGACGATCCGGCCGCCACCACCGTGCGTCACAATGGCGGCCTCTCTGCACCCGCCGCGGTTTCAGCGCCCTCCCAAGCGCGGTTCGACTGGGATGGCGCTGCTCAACTGAATCCCCGCTACACCTTCGACGCTTTTGTCATTGGCTCCGGCAATCAGTTCGCCCACGCGGCGTGCCAGGCTGTGGCCGACCGTCCCTCGAAGGCATACAACCCGCTCTTCCTCTACGGCGGCGTCGGCATGGGCAAGACCCATCTCATGCAGGCCATCGGACATGAAGTAAAGCGCCGCCAGCCCCAAGTCGCCATCTGTTACGTGTCCAGCGAGAAATTTACCAATGACATGATCAACTCGCTGCGCTACGACAAGATGACCACCTTCCGCGACAAGTTTCGTGGAGTCGACGTACTCCTCATCGACGACATCCAGTTTCTGGCGGGAAAAGAACGTACCCAGGAAGAATTCTTCCACACTTTCAACGCCCTGCATGACACGATGAAACAAATCGTGATCGCCAGCGACCGCTCGCCGAAAGAGCTGGCTGAGATTGAAGATCGCCTCCGTAGTCGCTTTGAGTGGGGACTCATTGCCGACATTCAGCCGCCAGATCTGGAAACGAAGGTCGCCATCCTGCAAAAGAAGGCTGAGCAGGAAAAAGTCACCCTGCCGACCGACGTCGCCCTGTTCGTGGCGCAGAATATTCGCTCCAACGTGCGTGAGTTGGAAGGCGCCCTGATCCGTCTGGTGGCCCATTCCTCCTTGATCGGCGCGGAGATCACGCTTCCTTACGCCCAGCAGGTGCTGAAGAATTTCATCGATTCTCAGGCGCGCAAGGTCACCATCGAGTCAATCCAAAAGATGGTAGCCGAGCAGTTTGGACTTCGGCTAGTGGAAATCAAAGCCAAAGACAATTCGCGGGCCATCGTATACCCGCGGCAGATCGCAATGTATTTGGCCAAGCATATGACCGAAGCTTCACTGCCGGAGATTGGACGCCAGTTTGGCGGAAAGCATCACACCACCGTGCTGCACTCCGTCGAAAAAATCGAAGAGGTTCGCAAGAACGACAAAGATTTAAACAGGCTTCTCAATAAGTTGACTGAGCAATTGGGCGGATAAAAGAGAATTATTTCGTGTTTTGCACCAAGCGCCGCACTCTTCCTTTTTCTTTGCTGTGCATCGCATGTGGAAGCTGTGTAAGGGATAGCTGAATTGGCAAAAGCGGAAATCTTGTCCCCGCCAGGGCGCAGCGTTCGAGACCGATTTCTCACACGAAGGTATCGGGTCACGGCGGTGGCAATAAGCGACTTGGGAAAGTTTTCCACTTCTCCGACCCGCCTACTGTTACTGCTGGTTTTATAGGTTTTATATTTGATATAAGGGAAGTAATAAAAGTAGCGCGCGGCAGGGGAGACCAAGTCTATGCCGGTGGAAGCGGTGGTTGCGACGGGGACGGCGGTGGGAACGATGGAGATCACTGTCAGCAAAACAGAGTTGCTGCGAGAGTTGACCGCCACGCAGGGCGTGGTCGAACGCAAGACCACCATTCCAATTCTTTCCAATTATTTATTCGAGGCGGCCGAGGGCAAGCTGTCGCTGACGGCGACCGACCTCGATCTAAGCCTGCGCACCTCCTGCAATGCCAAAGTGAAGAAAGAAGGCTCGTGCACCATCCCCGCGCGCAAACTGCACGACTACGTAAAGCTGCTGCCTGACGCCGATATCACCATCAAATTGCTGGAAAATCATTGGGTCAGCATTCGCTGCGGCCGTTCCAACACCAAAATGGTCGGGATGGCAAAGTCGAACTTCCCTAGCTTGCCCGTATTTCCGACTGCGGGCGTTGTGAAAATTCCTGGGCAAGTGTTGCGCGGGCTCATCGCGCGCACCGGCTTTGCAATCTCGAGCGAAGAATCGCGCTACACGCTCAATGGCGCGCTCATGCTGCTTAAGCCGGAGTCGATCACCATGGTCGCAACCGACGGCCATCGCCTCGCCCACTGTGAGCGCAGCGGCGAGAAGTTTGAAGGTGTCTCAGGCGAGATGAAAACGCTGGTGCCGAAGAAGGCGATGGACGAACTGAAGTCGCTCTTGGATTCAACCGATGCGGAGACGGTGGAGTTCGCCAAAGATGAGTCGACATTATTCTTTCGCATCGGATCGCGACTGTTGACTTCACGCCAACTGACGGGACAGTTCCCCAATTTCGAAGCCGTCCTGCCCAAGGACAACAGCAAGAGCATTGCGCTGAACAGCTCAGACTTGAATTCCGCGATTCTACGCGTAGCCCAGTTTGCCGACGAGCGGTCGCGCGCGGTGCGGATGAAGCTCGAAAAAGGCGAAGTAAAGATTTCTGCGTCGTCCACGGAAGCCGGCGAGTCCGAAGATTCGATTGAAGCCCCCTACGACGGCGAGGTACTCACCATCGGCTTCAACGCCCAATACCTGGTCGACTTCCTGAAAGCCGCCGGCACCGACGAAGTTCGGCTGGAGTTAAAAGATTCGCAATCCGCAGGGCAGTTGCGGCCCGCCGAGGGCGATGATTACAAGTACCGCTATATCGTGATGCCCATGCGCATCTGAGCGGTCAGCATAAACGAAGTACCTTCGTGCAACTTCGTGTCCTTCGTGGTTCGAAGCGTTTGATCCTACCTTGCGTCCAACTTGACCTTCCCGTTCTCCTGTCATACATTTAGCCCCAATCTTGTTCGGAGGCACCATGCTCGACGGCTTTAAGAAATTCATCCTGCGCGGAAATGTTGTGGATATGGCGGTGGGCGTGGTGATTGGCGCGGCGTTTGCCGCGGTGGTGGGGGCGCTTACCAAAGATCTGCTGACACCTTTAATCACGGCGGTTGCGGGAAAGGGAGAGCAATTTGCCAACCTCAGCTTCACCATTCGTGGCACCAGGTTTCCGGTCGGCGATTTCATTAATGCCTGCGTGTCTTTCCTGCTTATCTCTGCGGCGATTTATTTCTTCGTTGTGACGCCAGTCAATGCTCTAGTCGCGCGTATGAATCGGGGTGAGAAGCCGCCCGATCCCACGACCAAGAAATGTCCCGAGTGCCTGAGCGAGATTCCGATCGATGCCACGCGGTGTGCGCACTGCACGCAGCCGGTGATGGGAAGGGCGGCCTAGAAACCACGGCATACTTAGTTGGACCTGATCCGGTACCATTGCCGATATGGTTTGCTGCCGCCGTCGATTTACCTTTGTGTTACTCGGTGTGGCCGTTGTGTTGTGTGCCCCCACCCTTCAAGCGAACGCCCCTGCGCAGAACGCCTCTTCGTCGACTTCCGGTCGATCAACCTCTGCCGCGCCGCAAAAGGCGCGCACTCCCGTGTCTTCCCTTGATGCCGGTTCGGTCAGAGCCGGCGTTTACCGCAATCCGGCGTTGGGATTCATCTGCAAGATTTCTGCAGGGTGGGTATTGCGCACCGAAGAGATGAATACCCGCGAGGACCAAGATGCAACGTCCAGCAACGACAAATCCAAAGCAAGTGCGGAAAAAAGTGGCCGCGTGCTGCTGGCTGCGTTTTCGCGTCCTCCGGAGGCGCGGGCCGAAGACGTGAATGCGTCGATTCTGATCGCCGCAGAAAGTGCGGCGGCCTATCCCGGCCTGAAGGAGGCTGCGCAGTATTTTGGGCCGCTCACCGAAGTTACCAAGGCGCAGGGATTCGAAACCGATGGAGATCCATACGCGCTCGTGATCGGAAGCAAGACGCTGGCCCGCGGTGATTTTCACAAAGATGTGGGCACGCGCGTGATGCGGCAGTCAACGCTGGTGATATTGGCGCACGGGTACGTCGTGTCGTTCACTTTTATCGGCGGGACTGATGATGAAGTGGAAGAATTGATCCAGGGGCTGAAGTTTGTGAGCGGCCCGCACGGAAAGTAGCGATGCCATCGTCCACATCACGATGCAATCGCGTCCCCAAGCGTTGTCTTCCTGAGCGGAGTAGGGGTTTGCGCGCCAAGCGCAAGCACCTGCGTAGTTGAAGGACCCCTTGCACCGGTTAGTCTTTGCTGGCCTGGACGGGAATTCACACCCGAACGTCTGTCAGTCCAACGGTTCCGGCTCCAGCGCAATATTGGTTTCGCCGGCAGCCTTCTTGGCCGCGTATTTCTTCATCCAGGCTTCCCAGCTCTTGCCGGCGGCGGTGTCGCGTCCAGAGAAAGCGAGAGCGGCAATATCGGAGTAGGTAATGGAGATTTTCTCGTCCGAGTTCTTGGGATAAAGCCGGACGAGGGAATCTTTCAGCGTGGCTGCGGTACGGCGATCAAAAAGATAGCCTTCGATTTTCGATCCGTCTCTTCGGGTGATGGTTACATCGCCGCGATAGTCAAACGCTTTTTCCAGCGCCACACGGATTTCTTCGTCGCTCGCCAGCTGCGGAATCCAGCCTTCCAGTTGTTCGTGCGCGGTACCGGGAGCGACTTCGAGCGTTTCAGGGTTCGCTGCCACGTGAGGCACGGCTTGGGCGGCTTCGTGATCGATGTGGCCGGATGCTTTACCAGTCATAGTGGATAAAAACTCTGCTTTTGGGTGGCGCAGCGGTTCACCGCTGCGACAATACTTCCAGAAATGAAAAGGGCTTTAGCCCCTGCTACGCGCGCGTCTCCTGCGGCTCGTTAGTCGGCGCAATCTGCACCAGCGGATGAATCGGGGTTTGCGGCTCATCCAACAACCGAAGCGCCTCGTCGTCGCGATAACCAGTAAACAATGTGGCCTTCACTGTCGCCAGAAATCCTCCGAGCGAACTGAACGTCGCGTTCACCGCCGACGCTTCGTATCCGCTGTGCACCATGCAGTTGGCGCAGGCAGGATTGCCCGACTCGGTGCCGTAATTGCTCCAGTTCGTTGTCGACAAAAGTTCCGCGAAAGTTTCCGCGTAGCCATCCTGCAGAAGATAGCAGGGCTTCTGCCATCCGAAAATGTTGTAGGTGGGCATGCCCCACGGTGTGCAGGGGTAAGTGCGCTTGCCCATCAGGAATTCCAAAAACAGCGGCGACAAATTGAAGCGCCAATTCTTTTTGCGGTTCGACAGGATCGCGCGGAACATGCGGCGCGTACGGGCGCGTCCAAGAAAATGTTTTTGATCGGGCGCTTTGTCGTAGGAGTATCCAGGCGACAGCATCATGCCTTCAAGGCCAAGCTCCATCATGTCGTCGAAAAAAGCGCGCACGGATTTCGGGTCGGCGCCGTCGAACAGCGTAGTGTTCGTAGTAACTCGAAAGCCGCGGCTAAGGGCCTCTTTGATCGCGTCTAGGGCGATGTCGTATCCGCCTTCGCGGCACACGGCGAGATCGTGCTCTTCGCGCTGGCCGTCGAGGTGAACGCTGAACGTCAGATACTTGCTCGGCTTGAAGAGATGAATCTTTTCTTTCAGCAGCAAAGCGTTCGTGCACAGATAAATATATTTCTTGCGGTCGACCAGACCCTCAATGATCTCGCCAATCTTGGGATGCATCAGCGGTTCGCCCCCAGGAATCGAGACCATCGGCGCTCCGCACTCATCGACCGCCCGGAAACATTCTTCCGGGCTGAGATCTTTCTTCAGTATGTGGGCGGGGTACTGGATCTTGCCACATCCGGCACAAGCCAGATTGCAGCGAAACAGAGGCTCGAGCATGAGCACAAGCGGATACTGCTTGCGCCCGGCGAGCTTCTGGCGCAGGACGTAGGACGTCACTGTCCACATCTGTGAAACGGGAACAGCCATTATGGGTAGGTAACTCCTGTGTCTCTATTCTAGCAGGATCGGGTATTTAGATGAGGCCGCGCGTCGCCGAGGTGCCGGAAAACGAAACCCAGCAGTGTAGTGCAAAATTGGGCAGTAACCGGCGCGATTCTGGCTCTCCGGAGCTCGAAAAAACGGCTGGCCCGTGGTATAATTTCAACAATCGCCAAACGAACCTAAGTACAAGAAATTTCAATAACTTGAGGTCGCTTCGCAGTGCCCATTAAGGGCCTGCGTCAGGGGCGGCTTGGTGAAGTTACATCGGGCGGCGAAAAGCCCGGTCCTGCAAGAGGCCGGCGCGTTCTACACGGAGCCGAATGGCCACCAAAGAAATGACTACTCCCATCGTTGAAACCAAAACAAAAAACGGGGCCGTGACGCCGATCACCAGCAGCAACGGCGGAGGCAAGAACGACTACACGGCCGACTCTATCAAAGTCCTCGGCGGCATGGAAGCCGTGCGCAAACGTCCCGCCATGTACATCGGTTCAACCGGCGACCTCGGCCTTCACCATCTCGTTTATGAAGTCGTCGACAACTCTGTGGACGAAGCCCTCGCCGGTTTCGCCACCAAAATCGAAGTCACCATCCACATCGACAACAGTGTAACCGTTTGTGATGATGGGCGGGGGATTCCCGTTGATGACATGGATATTGATGGGGAAAAAGTTTCTGCGGCGCAGGTGGTGATGACGACGCTGCACGCCGGCGGAAAATTTGATTCGTCGACTTACAAAGTTTCTGGCGGGTTGCATGGTGTGGGTGTTTCTTGCGTCAATGCGTTGAGCGAGGAACTGGAGCTGGAAATTTGGCGCGATGGTGCAACCTGGGAGCAGACTTATTCCAAAGGCGACCCGACCAGCAAGATGAAGAAGGTGGGCGCGGCCAAGCGGCGCGGAACGAAGGTTCACTTCCTGCCGGATCGAAGTATTTTTACCGCGACGGAATACAACTACGACACGCTGGCGCAGCGACTGCGCGAACTCGCGTTTCTTAACAAAGGTTTGCTGATTACGCTAACCGACGAGCGTTCCACCGACGCGAAGACCGGCGAGGCCAAACATACTGACTTCAAGTACAACGGCGGCATTGCGGAATTTATCAAGCATTTGAATCGCGGCAAGCAGGTGCTGCACGACAAGCCGATCTACATGGAAGCGGAACGCAACGGCGTCGCCATGGAGATTGGCCTGCAATACAACGACGGATATTCGGAATCTGTTTTCAGCTTTGCCAACAACATCAACACCGTCGACGGCGGCACACATCTGTCCGGCTTCCGCATGGCGCTCACCCGCACGATTAATTACGCCGGACAGCAGATGGGCCTGTTCAAAGATGTGAAGGAAAATTTGACGGGCGACGACGTGCGCGAAGGGTTGGTGGCGGTGATCAGCGTGAAGCTGCCGCAGCCGCAGTTTGAAGGGCAGACCAAGGGCAAGCTAAATTCCGACATCGCCGGAGTGGTGCAGGCGTTCATCAACGAGCGGCTGGGCGCATTTTTTGAACAGAACTCAACCGTTGCGCGAAAGATTATCAATAAGGCTGTGGACGCGGCGCGGGCGCGCGAGGCGGCGCGCAAGGCGCGCGACTTGACGCGGCGCAAGGGAGCGCTCGATTCGGGCGGGTTGCCGGGCAAGCTGGCGGATTGTTCGGAGCGCGATCCGAACCGCTGCGAATTGTTTTTGGTTGAGGGTGAATCCGCGGGCGGGACGGCGAAGCAGGGACGCGACCGGCGCTTCCAGGCGATTCTGCCGCTCAAGGGAAAAATTCTCAACGTAGAAAAAGCTCGCTACGACAAGATGCTGGCGCACGAAGAAATTCGCGCCATGATTACGGCGCTCGGCACCGGCATCGCCAAGGATGATTTCGATCCGACCAAGGTGCGGTACGGGAAAATTATTCTGATGACCGACGCCGACGTGGACGGTTCGCACATCCGCACGCTGCTGCTGACGTTTTTCTTCCGGCACATGCAGGAGCTGATCAAGCGGGGCAACGTGTATATTGCGCAGCCGCCGCTGTATTCGATCAAGAAGGGCAAGTCGATGCAGTACATCAAAGACGACGACGCTTTCGACAAGGTCATGCTGAAGCGCGCGGCGGATGGGCTGATCGTGCGTTACGGCGAGGGCGCGGCCAAACTGGAAGGCGCGAACCTGACGAAGTTCATGAGCGTGCTGAAGGAGTATCTAAACTTCTTCGACAAGGTGAATAAGCGGCTGCGCGACGAGAGCGTCACCGAGTTGTTGCCGAAGATGGATTTCTCGAAGCACGCGGATTTCGAGGGCGACAAGAAGACGCCATCGAAGAAGATCGAGAAGCTGGAAAGAGAATTGAAGCGGCTGCAGAAAGACCGCAAGTTCAAGAGCGTGGAGTCGGTGTTCGACGAAGAGCACAACTTGTGGGAAGTGAAGATCGTGAACTCGCAGGGTTCGGAGCACGTGATCAACTGGGAGCTCGCGTCGAGCGCGGAGTTCCGGCAACTGCTTTCGAAGTTCAAGCAGATTGAGCCTTATCTGGAGCCGCCGTTTGTGGTTGAAGCCATTACCAAGGCCGGCGCAGCGAGCAACGGTGACGAATCAGCGGAGGATGAAGGCGAGAATGACTCCGCTGAGTCCGATGGAAAGTCGGGGAAGAAAACCGCGAAGGCTGCAGCAAAGGGCCGCGCTGTCATCGAGCCGGTAGAGAAAGCCACGGCACGCGAGTTGTTCGAGTATGTGAAAAAAGAAGGCAGCCGCGGGTATGACGTGCAGCGCTATAAAGGCCTGGGGGAGATGACGGCTCCGCAGTTGTGGGAGACGACCATGGACCCGGAGCGGCGGACTCTGCTCTCGGTGAAGCTGGAAGACATTGCCGAGTGCGAGACCATCTTCACCACGCTGATGGGTGAGGATGTGGAGGCGCGGCGGAAGTTTATTATGGAGAATGCGCTAGATGTGAACAACCTGGATATTTAGGCCGGAAGGCATTTCATAAATGTTGCGATATCAATCTCCTCAGAGATGAGCAGCTTGACGTTTGGGTGATGGTGAAACGGGCACGGATAGGGTGAGTCCAACGTCTTGCGGTCTGGCGCATGAAGGATGACTGGTTTTCCCAGCGCCAACGCAGCCCCGATCTCGACGTGAGTCCCGTATCCACCGGGCAGCAGCACGAGAAGGACATCGGCTTCCTCTACTCCTTTTAGCTCGTTCAGGGCGATTTCCGAATATTGCTTAGCATCTCCCTTCTCTTCCTCTTCTGCAGTCCACGAATATGTGCGCTCCTAGCCCTGCGACTTCAGAGCTTGCAGAAGACGGGCTGCCTGCTCGCTCCGATCTTTTCGTGTAGCCAGATAAAAGCGCTTCGCCATGGAGTCAGCCTAGCTGCTCGTTTCCGAGCATCCGCCAGAGATACCAGCAGGCCACGGAGCGGAATGGGCGCCATTTCTCTGCAAGCCGCTCGACGCTGCGGCCTTTTCCATAGACGTTGTCGATGGCTCGTTCTAATCCCACGTCCCCCAAAGGAAGTACGTCAGGCTCTCGGAGGACCATAATACGGAACACTGATAGCGTCCACGGACCGATTCCCTTAATACCCGCTAAAGCCTCTTCCCACGGTTTCCCTTGTTGCACCTGAGTGCGAATTTCGCCCGAGTTCTGAAGTATGGTGACGCAACACTGGGCCCGACGCTCGGGAAGGCCCATCGCGCGAAGATGCGCAACCTCGGGGAGAGAGACTGGGGATGGTTCTGTGAGGTGCGGGTGTGCTGACTTAAGGCTCTCAGCAAGGCGACACGCAACTCGCGTAGATATCTGCTGCGCCATCACAATACGAACGAGCCCCCAGATTGGGTCTTCGGTTGGCTCGGAGGCCCATCGGTGGGGCTGGGAGGCAATCACGCCGGCAAGAACGGGGTCGTTGGCAGCGAGGAGCAGCTCGGCGCTCGGCTTAACTAGCGATTGTGGACTGCTTCTGCCCTGCATCGCTCCGCCCATGTGATAGTCTCCCCCTCTTTGTTCGTTGGGGCCTTGCTTACCCTGGCCCTGAGGGCACATCGGTTCCAATGGTCCTCAAGAATCGAGGCGGCCACTGTACGGGTCGTCGAGCTGGCTAGTTCAGTCGCGAAATCTTCGCATTCGGAGAAGGTAAGGTCCCCGATTTTCTTCCTCATGTCGGTTGATGGGGTAATTCCGAGACTATGCAACTTTGCGGCAAGATCGATCTTCGGGGAGCCCCAGTCCTTCTTCCCCATCTTCGACTCATAGGTCGGTGGCATGATTTGAACGACGTGATCAAACCGCCCCTGTCGGCGTATGGCCAGGTCGAAGTCGCCTATGTTGTTGGTGGCGATGATAAAAACCAGAGTTGCTCGCTTGTGGATGCTGGCCAGCTTCGGAAGCATCGCCGTTGTCAGAAAGCGCGAAAATGCCTCGGCCTTGGGCGAACCCCGCTCTAGCACGAGTTCGTCGAACTCATCGAATAGAACTACGACACGTTCGGTCTGTTCGAGTATTCGGAAGATGGTATTTGCCTCAGCTTGGATGCCATCCATCCCGTTGCGGAGAAGGTGTGAAGGATCTATTGCCAGGAGGGGCCAGCCGAGAAAGTCAGCAATCTTCTGCGATAGTTCTGTTTTGGATGTGCCGGGTGGGCCGAAGAAAATTGCGGACCTGGGGGTACGCTTGCTAAAGGTACGCCCGTTGGCGATCCCATCGGCTTCGTCGGCGAGGGGCTTGACAAATTTTTCCCATAGGAATGCCTTCAGCGAGCGCCTCTGCGCTTTCACTTGTACCTTGCTGTCAAGGAAACCTTCTGCGAAGTCCGACTTTCTGCGGCGGCGGGTGCTGGATCTGGGAAGAGGCAACTCTATGTAGCGGAACAGTTCGCGTCGGACTCCCTCGGCCAGGAGGCGGTCGAGCTCGTGAACGAAGTGATATGCGGATGCTGTCGCCCACGACTCAGGGTCGCCTTGCTGAGGGTGGTGTCCCGAAGTCCATGACTGAACGCCATCTTCAACGCGATAAACGCTGTTCGAAACCGATGCGGCGGACACGCTCAATTTTGGCAAATAATCGAGCAGAAGGTCTTGCAGTTCGTTCTGCAGGAGGAGTTGTGCCAGCATCTCGTATTCGTAGCAATAGGCGTTACCGAGCTTCTTGTAGTGAAAAAGAGGGCGGCTTAGCGGCCAAGTCCCGTCGTCCTCCTGACACTCAAAAAAGGTCTTGAGAGCGGCACGTTGGGTGCTGGTTTGTTCAGGATTGGTTCTCGAGCTAGGAGTAACGGCGGTGACTAGCATTAGCAGATATGCCACGGCAAATGCGTCTGCTGTCTTGCTCTTTGCTTGCACCAGTGCGAGTTGTCGCGTGAGCTCTGCCCACGCCCATATATTTACGGTTTTTTCGAGGGTAGGAGTTAATTTTGAGCGGCGCCGAAGCACGCGTACAAGCAGCTGTGTCAGGTAAGCGGAGGAAGGGTACCGGTCGATTCTGACGCCGCCGTGGCCGTTTTTTATCGCATCTTGGAGTGTCCTTTCCATCTGGGCAATCAGCGCCTTGTCGGAGCCGTCGAGTGGGTCGGAATAATCGTTCTCCAGGGCATCCACAGTTTCCAGAATCCACGCAATTGTGAATGGGTTGTTGTTGGGAAGCCCAGCGCTAGTGCTCCTTCTAATGAGCGCCTTGAGGAGTGCTTTGGTCTTCGGCTTCGTGTGCTCTTGGCTTGCTGTCCACAAACCGGTCGCCACCAGGGAGAGGACGCAAGTGCCGGTACTGGACACAGAAACCTTGTTGTTGCTTTTGAGGTGTTTGTATCCGCTGCGGTATGCGAAGTACTCCAGAGAGGTGACCTGATCTCGCAGGATTTGGCTCGAGAAGAGCCGGAGGCGTTCCAGTTCCTGAAAGCTCAGCAGCGGTGTCCGTCTTTCAACGTCGCAGGTTGAAGGTTGCATCGACTTCGTCTAATCATTACTGCATGTAGGCGGGCAATCCTAACTTCTCTCGGAGGTTCGCCAAGTCGCGGTGCACGATATCCGCTGGGTCGCGTGAATAGTCTTGGTATGTCAGTGCAGCCTCGATGTGCTCAAGGATATAGTGGGCTTTTTCTATGGAGGCATGAGGATCGATGAGCAGGCCTTCGGGGCGCCTCGGGCGTGAGCTAGCTTCGACCCGGCACAAGGCTGCTGCGATAGTAGGCACAATCGTCACGTACTCGCGCAGCGTCAGGTCGCTTGGCGGGTGGGCGGCGAAAATAGGTACTCCAGCGGCCGCTGCGAAACCGACCTCCATGGACGCTGACTGACCGACATAGCCGTCGGGACAAACAAGCCAGAGGAAATTGGCTGCGCGGATTGATTCAAGATGCCGATCTTGGACGAGGCGAACAGACATTACGCGGTCACTGGCGACGAACAAGAATTCTCCCTGCGCTGCCACGACTCGGGGATCAGCCGGTGACAACACACGGACAGAGAGCGAAGCCAATTCATGGACGGCGGTGGTGATCGCACCCATGTGGCGATGGAAACTGCCTGACACGGTAGCTCTCAGCATAGGCACCTCACAGTAACTTGTGCTCCGGGACGGCGAAACCAGAACGCATCGGGTGGAACGTGTGGGTGGGGGCCCGCGACAATTCCGCTCAGACCGTTTCTAGTATACGTGTCCGGCACTCCTCCATTCGAATAGAATGATTTTACTCAGAATCCTATTTAAATAGAAGTTCTTTTTAAATAGAATAAAACGATATGTCTCAAGGCAGGAAACGCGGGCGAAAAAAGAGGGCGCGAACCACCGCTGAGAAACTCCTTATGGGAGAATTCTCAGACAAGCTGCGGGGGAAAGTGGGACAACCAGGCTGGAGCGCCAAAAGGACGGCCCGCGAACTGGATGTCTGCCTCGCGTCTTTCTACAACTACCGGAACAGGAAGGATCTACCCAGTTACGAAGTCCTTAAGCGCAGCCACGACTTGTGGGGATGGACCTTCAAATACGTCGATTTCGCCGACCGCCACGCCAAGGCTCCTACCGAGTTAGAGCAGCCGCGCCAATACGTCCTGCCATTCATCGAAAATGTGCATGAGAGTGACATCCAGGTCATCCGAGCTAAGCCAGTAAAACCGGACATGTTAGAGCTGACCGTACAAATTAGATTTGGCAGCTAGCAACTGGGCTGCATTCTTTCGCCGCTTCGCGGCTGGGGCTGGCGTCGTGGCGAGCTCTGATCGCAGCGCTGGAAGGGCTGCGCCATCCAAGATCTGCGCGGACTCAAGAACTGAAGTCGTGGCCTTCCCGGGGGTAGCGCTGGCGGAACAGCAGGTTTCTCCACTCGCCGTCGCTGACGCTCCGGACTCGGTCGAAATGACAAGGTTTTGGGAGATAGCGGTAATCACGGCGCTGAGGCGCCGCTCTTCCAGGGTGGTCCAGACAACGGTAGTCCAGACATTTGTGCGGTTGTTTGGAGCGCGGTCGAACTGTGCCGTCCGCTAAAGCGGACTCTGTTCATTCCACTTCCGGCTTCCCGGCACTTCCGTGCCGGGCTTTCACATGCCGCCCCTTCGGGGCTGGTTCTCGCTTCAGCTTATTGACGGCTTGCGCCTCTTCGGCAAGCTCAGGGCAAGCTGTGGGCTGCATTCTTCTGCCGCTTCGCGGCTGGGGGTTGGCATCGTGGCGAGCTCTTATCGCAGCGCTGGAAGAGCTGCGCCACCCAAAATCTGCGCGGACTCAAGAACTGAAGTCGTGGCCTTCGCGGTGGTGGCGCTGGCGGAACAGCAGGTTTCTCCACTCGCCGTCGCTGACGCTCCGGACTTCGGTCGAAATGACAATGGGTGGAGGGCTGGACGCGGCGTTTTGATTTTCGAGAGTGCGGCGGGACGTAAGGCAAGATCAAAATCCCCACTCTAGACTCGCCAAAGGGCGTCGAGTCTAGAATGGGGCACCCTGCAAGTTCCACACCCTGCAAATTCCACATATTCCCCGCCCTGTCTCTCCAAGAAAATGGAGAGACAAAGGACGGGGAGCCGAGGAACTGTTTACTGCAGGGTGACCAGGACTTGGATTACGCCGTCACCGGTGGAGAGTGGTTCGAGGGCTTTGCCGAGAACGGCTCCGACCATTTTGGTTTTGTCGGTGGCTTTCATGGCGTAGCCTTCTTTGGCGGAGGTGACGAGGAGGTCGCCGGGTTGGATAGCGCCGTTCGCCGTGGTTACTTTGCAGGGGACGACGCCGACGACGGCCAGGGGAATGTCAGACTTGGGAGTCTGATCCATTGTGTAGGGGCTGGCGAGCACGCCGGGCTTGGTGGAATAGATTCCGGCGACCAGCGTGGAATAGGGTTGTGAAGAGCGAGTGAGGCGGCGAGTGGCAGCCTGGTCGATGGCGAGAACGTCACCGGCGGCGTAGGAGGTGCTGGCTCCTTTGACGGAGAAGGCTTCGGCGAAATCGGCGCCAGTTGTGTGATATCCGCCATCGGCGTAGACGGCGCCGTTGGCATCGACGCGGAAGACGTTAGTAATACCGTCTGGAGTAGCGCGGCCGGCGAAAAGAGCGCCGCCGAAGGCGGTGGTGGCCACAAAGCTGCGTCCTGTGACCTCGTTGGTGTCGACCTGGAAAGCTCTTTGCAGTGCTTTATTGGCGTCGAGATATTGGCCGATCAGGATGATGTTGTAGCCGCCGGTAAACGCGGCGTCTTGTTGGAAGAGGCCGGGGATGCCGCAGCAGGAGCCGCCGGCGCGTCCGAAGACGCCGGCGCCGGTGTTATCCAGTGAATCAATCACTCCATAGACTCCGTAGCCGTTGTACTGAGCATGGCCGTAGACGCCGATTCCGCTGTAGCTGTTGTTGGCGAAACCAGCGACTCCGGTGGGAGGAATGCTCGTATTGAAAGTGGTGGCCATGGCTTCGCCGCGTACGCCGACGCCGGTGGTGCTGTAGGTGCGGCCCCAGACTCCGTTGGTGAAGCCGCTGGCGGCGCTGGCTTGGCCGAAGATGGCGCCGACGGCGCCGGTGGATTTGGTGAAGGCTTTCAGTGCATAGCCGGAGCTGTTCTGCTGAATGTTGACGACCTGGGTGGTGTTGGACGCGGCAAAGTTAGTGGCGCCTTGTTGAGCTGTGCCGGATACTGCCCAAGATAGCAGGCAGGCGCTTACCGCTACTGCGAAGTGAGACTTATACAGCATGGGGAAGGGAACCTCTTTTGGAAAATGCGTGCGCACGGAGCGTACTACCGGTGCTGCTTTTAGAGCTAAAGGGGG
>DATNMU010000123.1:0-2794 GCA_035602195.1 Candidatus Acidiferrum sp. | reverse complement strand
CGTCGACATTTTGCCGCTGGAGCATACTGGTCGCCCCCTTGATAACGTCAATGTCGTGACCTTCAGCGTCGATTTTGAGGAGCGAGATGTGATCGATATTGCAGCTATGGCAATAATCGTCGATCGAGACAAGTTCGACCTGCTCGACGGCATCGCTGTGCTCCATACAAGTCAGAGAATTGGTTCCCGCTCCGACGCCGACAATGTGCAGACCGCCGACGCCTGCCGAGCTGGAACAAGCCTTACGCACTGCAATCACGTTATCTGACACACGCAGGGCGGCGATGCGGCCAAGTAGAATTTCGTAGGTTCCGGAACAAGGCTCAAAAGCATGCACCTCCAGGCTCGCGAGGTCCTCGGCCTGGTTCAGAAGGGAGCAGGCCCAATCGCCAACGTTTGCGCCCACGTCAAAAATGACCGTTTTCCGGTTCGGTTGGCGGTAATGGAGAACCGTTGCCTGCAATTCCCGTTCGCCGTTCGACGCGGGATCGTTAGGGACGTCGAATCTGGCTTCATTCATTAACAAGCGCCCGACGCGGTAAGTAAAACTTCGTCCCGATAGGCGCATCAGAGAGCGCAGCGCCGACCGGAACTGCACCCGTCCTGCTGTCGCGACAGACTCG
This sequence comes from Candidatus Acidiferrum sp., assembly GCA_035602195.1. Classification (GTDB taxonomy): domain Bacteria; phylum Acidobacteriota; class Terriglobia; order Terriglobales; family Acidobacteriaceae; genus Sulfotelmatobacter. The sequence goes on along the minus strand of DATNMU010000123.1, from coordinate 2,171 downwards.
CGAATTCGCAATTTTCCTCCGGACCGAAACGCAGCGAGGGCAATTCGGTTCCCACTGCACCGGCTCGCGTTATGTATTGCGGGGTGGTTTGGAATGTATGTTAACCGATTCTATCGATTTCATGTAATGTGATTTTCTCAACGCGAACCACATCTGGGTCGGAAGAAGGCAGCCAACCGTTGGTAGTGGTGCAGTTTTCAAATTGCACCACTACCCAACCGTTATTCAACTTGATTCGTAAATGCAAGTGCCGATACTCTGTACTCGCATGAATTTTTCAGCGGTGCCACACTCCTCCAGTTTGGGCAGGGCCTTACGACTGCCTCTCAGGTTGATCCCCTCCGATGCTGTTTTGCCGGTGCTGCAGGGCCCGCTAAGGGGAATGAAGTGGATCACCGGATCCGGCGATCACGGCTGCTGGCTCGGCAGCTACGAGCATCGCAAGCAGCGACTCTTCCATGGAGTCATTCAGCCGGAAAGCGTGGTGTGGGATGTTGGCGCTAATGTCGGTCTCTATAGCCTGGTCGCGTCACGGAAGGCCAAGCGAGTGATTGCAGTCGAGCCCGTGGCAGAGAATATTAAGTATCTCGAACGGCACATCGCGTTAAACAGGATTCGGAATATCGAACTGGTAGTGGCGGCGGTGGCAGGCGAATGTGGGAAGGCATCGTTCTCTGTTGGCGAAAACCGTTCCACAGGACATCTCGCGGCTGGGACGCTCAAGGTCAATGTAGTTACGCTGGATTCACTGCTCATGAAATTCGGCGCTCCAGATGTGATCAAAATGGACGTGGAAGGAGCGGAATACCTGGCATTGCAGGGAGCCGAGCGTTGCCTGTCCGGGTACCCGATTATTTTCTGGCTACCCACTCCTGCTCTGGCTGCTCAATGTTCTGATCTGCTCCGCTCGGCTGGGTACGTATCCATGGCAGTTGGCGAAGACGAGTTTATATTTTCGCGTCGCTAAAGCTGAGGCGAACTCTTGCCTTTCCGCTTTTTTGACACTGCCTGTCTCGAAAGTTATAGTCGAGCCAACACCCACCCATGCTGAAGCGCGTCGCTCATGCCTTTCTCGCGTTCTTTTTCGGGCAAGGCCTTGGGATTGCGGCGGCTTTACTTCTGGTTCCGCTTTATCTCCACGTCTGGTCCCCTGCCCTTTACGGGGAATGGCTGGCGCTCTATTCCGTCGTGGCATATCTCTCCAGCTTCGATCTGGGAGTGCAGACGTACGCCGTCAACCGGCTGACCCAAGCCTATGCCCGCGGCGATTTGCAGGAATACCGTCAAGTGCAACACACCGCTTTCGCGTTTTATTTTTGCTTCGCCCTGTCGGGAAGCGCGGCATTGATTGCCTTTGGCTGGTGGGCTCCTATTCGCTTGTGGTTCCATCTCTCATTAACGGATCAGCATAGCGTTGCTCTCATCGTAGTTCTGCTGGGAGGCCAGTTTCTGTGGACCATCCCCGCGTCGCTGGTGTGGTCCGTCTATGCCACCACGGGGAACCTGGCAAGAACCCAATGGGTCACAAACGCTGCCAGCGCGTTGTCGGTCACTCTCACCGCGGTTGCCCTTCTTTTTTGGCCGCTCCTGGTGGTGGTAGCGGGGGCGCAGGCCCTCGCTTTCGTGTCGATCCTTATCGTGATCTGGTGGGATGTTCGCAGGCATTTCCCCCAAGTGGCGCCAGGATTTTCACAAGCGAAGCTTTCGCTGTTGCGAAGCATTCTGAGCCAAAGCGTATTCTTTGCCTTGATCGATGTGGCGGTGGGGGCTACCTTGCAAGGTTCCAACCTGATCGTTGCCGGCTTGGTTGGGACGACGGCACTGGCGGTTTTTGTGACAACCCGCACGCTAGCCAACTCCATCCGTCAGTTAGTAGGCCTGTTCGTTCACTCTTCGTCTACGAACTTGATTGTGTTGGAATCTCTGCAAGAGAAACAAAAGCTCCGTATGGCGTTTCGTTTGGTTGTCTTCACTACTGTGGCTGGCTGCGTAGCCGTGGCTGCCTCCCTTTGGTTTGAAGGCGCATCCGTTTTTTCCGTTTGGACTCGCGGCAAGTTGCTAGCTGACGTGTGGCTGCTACGAATGTTTCTTTTATGGCTGGTTTTGCAATCGCCATGGATCGCAGCCTCCGCAATCCCGTCCTACACCAATCAGCATAAAGGGCTCGCCAT
>DATNMU010000122.1:0-10173 GCA_035602195.1 Candidatus Acidiferrum sp. | reverse complement strand
ATTCTCGCCACTCTTGGCCAATCCCCAGCGGTCCACCATGGGCCGCAGGCGGCTTGGGCTCAGCACCTGCTGCTCGATGGTGGCGATGTGCTGCGTCAGATCCTGCGTGAAGACCTGCTGCACTACCGCATCCGGAATTTTTGGAGCTTCCACCAGCACCAGTGACTGCGACGTGTACTTGGCGGGAAACACATACGAAATTAAAAATCCGGCCAGCGGCGCGAGCAGCATCGGAATGAGAATTACTTTGATCCGGCGACGAAGCATCGCCAGATAATCGTCCATGGTCAGTTCACGGTTTTCCATAGTGTCAGTACCTATTCCACCGGCCTTTCCGGCCAGCCTTCCAATTAATCGAGACGGATCGGCCGAGGAATCCAGTCCAACCCAATCGAGCCCACGTGCCGTTGCGACTGATTACTACATCCCAGTGTCGGCGTACTTAGAGAAGCCGCCAATGCCGGGCAAGCCGTATCAAAGCTCAGATCGTTAAACTGGTAGCTCACGAATCCGCGCAGACTCCGGCCAAACTGGCGGTGCAGTCCCATCCCCGCGTAGACGTAGCTGAAACTGTTCGCGTTGACCGCCGACCCTCCGGTCTGCAGGCGGCTGTTCCGCGAATATCCGAGATCCCCGAAGAAGTCCCAAACCCGGCTGAGCGGCCGTTGCAAATTGAAAATAACGATGTCACTGCGCGATCCGGCAAAAAGTCCCGAGCCGCTGGTGTTAAATCGGTTGTAGCTCAGCGCCAAGGATGTCTTGGGGAATCTGTAACGCAGTGAAACCCGGCCCGCCACCCCAACGTGGTCGCTGGCCTGGGGCACGTTCACGAGGGTTCCTCCAAATCCAGCGCAGTCATTACTGGGAACGTCTAGAGGCAAGCCCAAGAACGTACAGACCGTGGCAACGTCACTGAGATGAAAAAACTGCGGCCCCGCACTGATTGTGAAATCCATGCGCCCGGAAATGCGGTGCCCATACATGGCCTGTAAAACATGCGAGTGTGTGGCCGTTCCCGCAGAAGAAAAGTTAAATGCCTGATAGCCGTAACTGAAGGCCACCTGATTCCTTGGATCCAGACTGCGGTCATACCCGACCTGCACGGTCTCTTCGCTGCTGCCGATAAAGGAGACGTTAGCCGGCCCTCCGATTACCGAAGGAAGATTCCCATAAAAATGTTCGATCCCATACCCGGCGGATAGGGTCAGCGCCGATTTCGGACTCAATTGCTCGACCACGTCCGCCAATGCCAGATTTGCGAGGCGTGGTACCGTGCCCACGGCAATATTGCTGGTTCCATTGAAGGCACTGCTCTGAGCGCCAAATGCTGACGCTCCAAGCATGCTTGAACCCGCCCCGGCAAGGCTTGCGTCAAACGCTCCACCGCCGCCGTAGGCCTGGAAACCGAAAGTTCCCTCGGGCAAGTAACTGAAAGAGTCGCGAACCGCCAACTGCCCGCGTTTCCAGGTGATCCGATTGTCGATGTCGAATTGGTGCAGTTGCTCGAGGCCTATCCCTTTCTGGTCGTAATAGAGCACGCCCCCGATGTAATCCATCGCTACCGCGTAATTTCTCCAAAGCTTCTGCAAAGTCAAACTTCCCATACCCCGCGTAACCGGGCTGACGGAAGAACTCCCTAGGGTGTTCCCTACGTTGGAGTCTGCCGACTCGCTGAAATGCAGGCCGGGCAGTAAGAAGCTCTCGGGGGCAGCGTGCGGCTCCAGCCCCGGTTGGTCGATGGCAGAGATGGGCGGGTTCTCGCTTACCGGCGCAGCAGGAAGATCTTGTGCAGCGCCAGGCGCGGGGGCAGGCGCGGGCGGCTCATCGCCTTGCGCCCAGGCCGCGCCAGCCGCCAGAACGGTCAGCGCCAGGGTCAAAATGATGTGGCCTTTTTTCATCCTTATCATTCCTTCAACATTCCTTCCACGTTTTATCTGGCCAGGTTACGGAACGACGATCGTATCCCCGGGTTTAAGCACGATATTCTGCTGAGGACCACGTCCCTTGATCGCTTCCTTGTAATTGAACGCTATCTTTGTCTGCTGGCCACCCTGCTGCCGCAGCAGATAAATGGCTTTGAGATTGGCGAACTGCGTAAAGCCCGCCGTCGATAGAGCCTGCAGCACCGTCATGTGGGGCAGCAACGCCATGGGACCGCTATGAACCACTTCTCCGAGCACGAAAATTCGCTGGCTGTTCATCGCCGTGACTACCACGGTGACGCGGGGATCGGCGATATATTTTTTTAGTTTCTCTCGAATCGCAGAAGCCAGTTGCATGGGAGTCATGCCGGATGCCTGCAGATCGTCCAGCAAAGGCATAGAAATTTTTCCATCGGGCCGCACCGGAAGAGTACTGCTCATGTCGGGCTCTTTCCACACCGTGATGTGCAGCATATCGTCGGCGCCGATGATGTAATCGGCAGGCACGCCCGAACCCGATGCTTGAACTTCCGGTGGGGCGCTTTTCACTGAATTGTCGGCTTGTCCGCTCTGCGCCCAAACGCCGATGGCCACAAGACCAAACACCGCCATGCATGCCAGCTTCGCTACTTTCTTCATGCCCTCTCCTGTGGAGCTAGGTTGCCCCGTATTCCGAGCATCCCATTTGTTTCAGCTTGTACAACAGCGCTTTGTAGCTGATCTGCAAATCCTGCGCGGCCCGCCGCCGGTTCCAACGAGTCCGGGTCAGGGCACGCAAAATGATTTCTTTCTCCGCCTCACGCGATGCGGCGCGGGACGCCTGTTTCAGCGACACCCGGCTACCGTTGCTCCCTAAGTCAGGTCGCAGCAGCATGGCGCGCAATCCGCCCATTGCCACTGTTTCATCCCCAAGAGCAACAATCGCCTTGGCTGCATTCTCCAGTTCTTTCACATTTCCTGGCCACGAATATTCGACAAACAAGCGCTGAGTTTCCTCACTCAAAACCGGCACCGGGCGCTTAAAGTCGCGCCCATACTTCCTCAGAAAATGTTCGATCAACAGCGGAATATCCTCCCGTCGCTGGCGCAGCGGCGGCAACCGCAAACACACTCCGCTGATGCGGTAGTACAAGTCCTCGCGGAGATTGCCTGCGCTGACTTCTGCTTCCAGGTCGCGGGCGCTCCCGCAGATCAACCGCGCCAGCGCCTGACCGCGAGTCCCATTGCCGCAATTCCTGCCCAGAGCCTGCAGAAGCCATGTCTGACCCTCCAGGCTCAGTTCCGCAACCTCTTCCAGAAAGACCGTGCCTGCACCTGTGAGCCCGGACGCATCGTCTGCATTCCCTACACCTTCAGTCCGAAACCGTGCGCACGAGACCACGCGAAATGACTGTTTCCCGCGCCGCGAAAGCTCGTGAATCCTTCTGGCAGTCGCTTTCTTGCCTGCTCCATGTTCCGCTAATAACAGCACGGGAACTTCGCTTTGGGCGACCTCCCGCATCACCGCTTCCAGGCTGCGCATGTTGGGACTCGCGCCCTCAACGAAGTCCAGCCCAAGAGGCTCGCGAATCGTGATCGTGGGCCCGTTTTCGACGCCGTGCGCTCCCATTTACAATCCTTCTCTCGCAGACAAGGTCCTAACGCAGGACCCTACCCAACGGCAGGACTCTTCTAAGAGCACGGCGAATACCATCAGACTTTTCCGTGGCCAAAGATTGTATTCCACGTTTACCACAATGTTTTCAAAAGTATATAAGCCAGAACCCGGCATTGGTGGGAGAAAACCTACTGCTGTTAACCTACACGTTTCCGTACAAAAGAGAAAGTATTTGCCCAACCGAGGGTAACTTCTTTTCCCTCCTAATCTTCGGTATGCCGCCCGTAATAAGCAAACCTTTATCCTTCAATAACATACAAACGTAGACCCTTTACCAGCAATCCGATTGGAGCCGCTTATCCATCTTTCCGTGAAAAGCCGTAACCATTGCAGCCGAATCTCGGGGAAACCTAGTCATTCCTGATGGACACTAACGGTTACCTGCCCCCACCACAGTGATTGCGGACGCCACAGTATTCGCATATGCTGTGGTATCCCCCGGGTAGCAGCGCCAGCACCTCCATTGAGCCACGTGCTTCAACCCGAGCCATTCGCTGCCCGAGCCTCAGCCGCTTCCTTAGCGCGGCCCTCGTGGTCGAAAGCCGCCATCATCGCCGCGCTTTTGGTTTGGCTTTATTCGCCAACTCTGACCCGACTGGCGGCGCAGTGGTGGGACGATCCCAATTTTTCCCACGGCTTCTTCGTACCGTTATTTTCCGCATTTGTAATTTGGCAGGAGCGAAGCCGGCTCGCTGCCTTGAATAAGCGCCCCTCCTGGGCTGGCGTCTGGCTCCTGGCTTTGGGATTGTGCATGCTGATCGTCGGCCAGATGGGGGCCGAACTATTTTTCTCCCGACTATCTTTGCTCGTCGTGCTGGCGGGATTGATCATTCTGTTTTTAGGATGGAACTTGTTTCGTGCGCTCCTGTTTCCCTGGGCGTTCCTGCTCCTGATGATTCCCCTTCCGGCGATTGTTCTGAACCAGATCACATTTCCATTGCAACTCCTCGCCTCGAAAGTTGCCAGCACAACGCTGCCCTGGATGGGCGTACCGGTTTTACGGGAAGGCAACGTCATCATCCTTCCCGCCATGGCTCTGGAAGTGGCCGAGGCGTGCAGCGGCATCCGATCGCTGATGTCACTCACGGCTCTGGCTGTCATCTATGGTTATCTGATGGAACGGAGAGTCGGAATCCGCGTACTCTTGGCTGTGGCGTCAATTCCGATTGCCGTTGCCGCAAACAGCTTCCGCATAGTAGGGACGGGCCTGCTCGTGCAGTATTGGGATCCGGACAAAGCTCAGGGATTTTTTCATGAGTTTTCCGGGTGGTTGATTTTTGTGGTCTCGCTCATCATGCTTTATCTTTTACATCGCGCCGTGCGCGTGATCTGGAGCGAGGAGGCGGCGAAATCGTGAAATCATCCGGACTCTTGCGTTTCGCGCTGGCGGTCATGCTGATTGCGCTTACGGCCATCCTGCTGCAAGCTCGCGGCCGGAGTGAAATTATTCCCAAAGGCTTGCCGCTATCTTCCTTTCCCGCGCAGCTGGGAAGCTGGGACAGCACTGAAATTCAATTGGATAAAGACACCCTTGAGGTTCTCGGAGCAGGCGACTTCATGGAACGCGTGTACCGGGATGGGACCGCCAAATTTCCCCCCATCGATCTGTTCCTGGCGTATTTCCCGACCCAGCGCACCGGCGATACGATCCATTCTCCGCAACACTGCCTGCCCGGCGCGGGATGGAATCCCGAAGAAAATACTCGCATCACGCTCTCGTTGCCAGGTCACGAGTCTTTCCCCGCCAATCGTTATGTGATTGCCAAGGGCGGCGCGCGGAAGTTGGTGCTCTACTGGTATTGGGCACACGATCGCGGAGTGGCCAGCGAATATTGGGCTAAGTTTTACTTGGTGAAAGATGCGATTCGCATGAATCGCAGCGACGGCGCATTGGTGCGCGTCACGACCGATATGTTTCCCGGCGAAACCGCAGACGCCGCCGAGCAGCGCCTCCTACCGTTTGCTTCCTCGTTTAGCCCGTTGTTGAACGACTACATCCCACGCTAGCAGCGGGATATTAAATTCTAAACCGGTGTTGCCGTCTTCCGCGAAGGATTAAAGAACGGCATCGCCGTCACCTTCACATTCGTCTTCAGCCGGATCGCTTCAATGGTGATCTCCATCTGCAACTGAGTCCCGGGCTTGGAGTGCTCTGTGTCAACACTGGAAAGTGCGATCATCTTTTTCAGGATCGGTGACCAACTTGTAGTCGTTGCCTTTCCGACTTGTTTTTCTCCAGAATAGAGAGGCACAGGTACGCGGGAAGCCTTGCTGGGCGCGGCCGGAGTGAGCCCGTAGCGTTCATATAACGCTTCCACATCGGTCCAATCCACTTCGACTCCGACAAACTGGCGCGGCACGCCATTCTTCGCGTCGCGCTCAAGCGCCCTCTTGCCAATGAAATTCTCCTTTTCCAGATGCACCATCTTGGCGAAGCCCAGTTCATATGGCGAATACTTCTGTTGTGGAATTAGCGCCTTCTTTGAACTCGTGTAGTCCACTTCAATCAGCAGCAGCCCCGCTTCGACGCGCGCCACGTCCAGCGCAAGCATGCCCGCCGCGTGCAGATCGAATTGCTTGCCCTTTTCCGCCAGCGCATCCCAAACTTTCACCGCGTGGTTGGCTTCTGTTAAGGAAACCCAGATTTCATATCCCAGATCGCCGGTGTAACCGGTGCGTGAAATATCAACCGGCACGCCGGCAATCTTGCCGTGCGTGACGCGAAAATATTTCAGATTCGCTATATCGGCTTCCGCAACGGATTTCAGCAACTTCGCCGAGGTTGGTCCCTGCAGCGCCAGCGCTGCCACTTTCTCGGAAATATCTTCGACCTGCACATCCATGTTCAGGCCGTTCTGTCGGAACCAACGCAAGCTGGGGTCGGCAGCGGTCCAGCGATAAACATTCTCCTCTAGCCGCGAAATCGTTCCATCGTCGATGACCTTGCCCTCTTCGTCGCACCAGCAGCAGTAAATCACCTGCCCGACTTTCACTTTGTTGATGTCGCGCGTGATCACGCGGTTCACCAGCCGCGTCGCGTCTTTGCCTGTGACCAGATACTTGTAGAGCGGCGAAATATCAATCAGCGCCGCGGCATTGCGGATGGCATTGTACTCGTGCTCATGATGCACCTCATACACGCTGACCGTGTAGTATCCCGACCACTCGCGGTAGTTCAGGCTATGGCAAAGCGGAAAAGTTCGTTCGTGAAACGCAGTTCCAATAGGCAAAGGAATAACTCCGATAATGATTAGCTCGCAGCCGGATTATATGCATTCAAAAGCGCATAGGGCAATGCGGGAACCCGAGTGCCTTTTTTGTTGCCAGGTTTTAGGGTACGCTCTTCAGAAAACCAATAAAGGAACCTTAGAGTGGAGGGAATACCAACCATGAGATTCCAAACACTTGTGCTTTTAGCGTGCATCTGGGGTTCGGCCTCAGTTGCGCAATCGCATCAGAACCGCTCGGGGCATTCGTTCGCCGATCGGACGGGTAACGACATGCTCGATGAATGCCAATATGTGGAGAAACCTTCTGCAGATAGGTCTTCGGTCGAGGCGGACAAGGCTTTGGCCTGCTTGGCATACGTGCGCGGCCTCATAGACGGGTACGAGCTAGGCAGAATTGGTGAAACCGGGCGGGCGATGTTCTGTATGCCTGAGGAAGCAACGCTTCACCAAGCCGCACTTGTCGTTGTGAAGTACCTGAGGGATCACCCCCAGGATCTCCACCACTCCGACGCCGAAGTGGTCCTCTATGCTCTTGCAGCCGGATTTCCATGCCACTCTTGACCGAGATAACCTATAATCGGGTTATGTTTGCAGCGCCGCCGAACGCTTCCGCCAATAGGGTCCGCCCGGTTCGCTACGCCAGCATCACCGTTCCTCCCGGAATGATGAAGACGCGCGAGTGGAAGACGCTTTCGCTGGACGCGGATGCCGGAAAATACGCAATCACGGCGGATGACGAGAGGCTAGTCTTGTTGCCGAACTCCGGCGGGCCGATGGTTTTCCTAAACTACTCCGGGACCATCAGGATATCGCAAGCCGACCAAAGGAGCGGGCTATTCCGCATGACGTTCAAAGACGGCTTGGTAGTGCGCGGTCCAACTTCTGCGCCATTTCCCGAATAGGGTCCAGGACTTTCTTGGGTTGCAACGGCAATTTGGCCCCGTCTACAATCGCAATGAACAGTATTCGCCAACGAATGGCTCCCTTTTCAAATAGTATTCGCGCGTGGACCGTCCTATCTAGCGGACTCTAATCCCGCTATCCACCCTTTTCCTTTCGCGCGTATCATTGCGTTTCCTCAACCAGCAAGCTAAAGGCTAAGAGCTTATGGCTACTTCATACGATGTAATCGTGATCGGCGGCGGCCACAACGGGCTCGTCAACGCCGCTTACCTCGCGCGCGCCGGGAAGAAAGTTCTGGTGCTCGAACGCCGCCACATTCTCGGCGGCGCGGCCTGCACCGAGGAGGTCTTTCCCGGCTTCAAATTCTCCGTCTGTTCCTACGTGGTCTCGCTGCTGCGGCCGGAGATTATCCGCGATCTCGACCTTCCCCGCCACGGCCTCGAGATTCTCCCGCTCGACGGAACGTTCACGCCCATGCCCAGCGGCGATTATCTGTGGCGCGTGAACGACCACGGCAAAACTCATCGCGAGATCGCACGCCACTCCCGCGTGGACGCCGAAGCCTACGACGAATTCGGCAAAGCCATGCAAGCCATGTGCCGCTTCGTAAAGCCGATTCTCAGCATGGTCCCTCCCGACCCCAACACTCTGAACCCGCGCGAACTGATGAAGCTGCTCTTCATCGGCAAGCGTTTTCAGGGCATGTCGAGCAACGACAAATACAACCAGGTCCAACTCATGACCATGAGCGCCATCGATTTTCTCGATCAGTGGTTCGAGACCGATGTGCTCAAAGCGACGATGTCCGCCTCAGGCATCATCGGAACTTTTCTCGGTGTGCGTTCACCCGGCACCGCCTACGTTCTGCTGCATCACTACATGGGAGAAATTGACGGCGCTTTCCGCGCCTGGGGATTCGCTCGCGGCGGAACCGGAGCGATTTCTAATGCGATTGGCGATGCGGCTCGCGAAGCTGGAGTTGAGATTCGCACACAAGCCGCCATCGCGAGAATTATTGTCAAAGATGGCAAGGCGAAAGGCGTCGTCCTCACTAATGGCGACGAAATCTTTGCCGACACAATTTCTTCGAGCGTCGATCCCCGACTTACGTTTAATAAGTTCATTGAAGCCGAGCACCTTCCTGCCGACTTTCTCGAAGACATCAACCGCTTCAAATACCGTGGATCTTCAGGCAAAGTGAATATGGCGCTGGACGCGCTGCCAAATTTCAAAGCGATTCCTGGCACCGGCGCGCACTTGCGTGGCGCGATATCCATCTCACCATCGGTCGAATATATGGAACGCGCTTACGACGACGCGAAGTACGGAAACTTTTCGCGCAAGCCCTACATCGACATGGTCATCCCGTCGCTCACCGATCCTTCGGTGGCTCCGCCGGGTAAGCACGTGCTCTCCTGCTTCGTGCAGTATGCGCCCTACAAACTGCGCCCTGGCTTGCACTGGGACACCGAAAAAGAGGCCTTCGGCGATACCGTCGTGAACACCATCGCCGAATACGCGCCCAATATCAAAGACATCATCCTGCACCGGCAGGTGATTACCCCGCTTGATCTCGAGCGTGAGTGGGGATTGAGCGAGGGCAACATTTTTCAGGGCGAACTTTCACTCGAGCAGCTTTTCTTCCTGCGTCCCGCACCGGGTTACGCGCGCTTCCGCACACCGATTCAAAATCTTTATATGTGCGGATCGGCCACCCATCCCGGCGGCGGCATAATGGGTGCGCCCGGGCGCCTCGCCGCTCTCGAAATGCTGAAAGACCTGGGAGGGGCGGCGTAAATGAACGCACCCTCCACCCGCGACGTCATCATTATCGGTGGCGGCCACAACGGGCTGGTCACCGCGTTCTATCTGGCCAAAGCGGGATACAAGCCCCTCGTACTCGAACGCCGCCCGCAGGTCGGCGGGGCCGCCGTCACTGATGAATTCCATCCCGGCTTCCGTTGCTCTACGCTCGCGCACTCCGCAGGCCCCATTCGTCCCGACATCGTCCGTGACATGCAATTGGAGAAGCGCGGCCTGAAATTCATCACCCCGGAAACCTGCGTCACCGCGCTCTCGCCCGATGGCCGCGCCCTCTCTCTTTATCAAGACGAAAATAAATCCGCTCAGGCAATCTCCGCATTCTCGCAAAAAGACGCAGCCAAATATCCCGAGTTCGAGAAGTCGCTCGGCAAGATCAGCAAAGTCATTGCGGAAGCCCTCGCCACGACTCCTCCCGATATCGACCATCCGAGCGGCGGCGATCTTTGGAGCATGCTGAAGACCGGCCGCGCTCTCCGCAATCTTGGCAAGCGGGATTTGTATCGTGTCCTGCGCTGGGGACCGATGGCCGTTGCCGATCTGGTGGCGGAATATTTCGAGACCGAGTTATTGCGCGCAGTTATCGCTGCTCGCGGAATTTTCGGAACATTCCTCGGACCATGGTCTGCGGGCAGCAGCT
>DATNMU010000121.1:0-39415 GCA_035602195.1 Candidatus Acidiferrum sp. | reverse complement strand
AGTGCCGATGACATCAAGAAAATTCTGGGCGGCAATGTGCTGCGAGTGTTCCGCCAGGCGGAGACCGTGAGCCGGGAGATGCAGACGCAGGCAATGCGAGAAAAAACCTTGAACCACGAAGGACACTAAGTACCACGAAGGTTTTGGTTTTGGCGCACTGACGGCAGTGGCTGTCGTACAATGCAACGTTGCGAAATAAATTGCTGAGCACGTTTGTGCCGCCCGTAAGGAGCAATCATGCGTAAGGGCTTTGGAGTTTTCTTTTTGTTTTTTGCGGCTGTGATTTCGGTGTGGGGGCAATCGAGCACGCAGGCTGCGCCAGCGGCGAAGGCGCCTGTGCACCATGCGGCGACAGGTCAGCCGACCGCGATTATCGAGACCACTGCGGGGAATATGACCTGCGTTCTCTTCCCTGACAAAGCTCCGATCGGGGTAGAGAACTTTATTGGGCTCGCCACCGGGAAAAAAGATTGGAAGAGTCCGGTGAGCGGCGTTACCAAGCACGGCGTCCCGCTTTACGATGGGACTATTTTTCATCGAGTGATTCCGGGGTTCATGATTCAGGGGGGCGATCCGAAGGGCGATGGGACGGGCGATCCGGGATATAAATTTAAGAACGAGGTCTCGTCGGATCTGCTGTTCGACCGTCCGGGGCGGTTGGCGTATGCGAATGCGGGGCCGGATACGAACGGATCGCAGTTTTTTATTACCGAGGACGTGGCGCACAGCCAGCATTTGAGCGGTAGCTATACGATCTTTGGGCAGTGCGACGATGCAGCGGTGGCGCTGGTGAAGCAGATTGCCGGGATGGCGACTGATCCGAGGAATGATCGGCCGTTTCGTCCGGTGAAGATTATTCATATTAAGATTGAACGGGGCGGGGCGGCGACGCCCGCGAAGAAGCCGGCAGCGACTTCTAGCAAGCCGCAGTAATTGCGCATAAATTGCCTGGCTTTGCCAGGCGGACAGCCGAGGGCGGCTGTCCCCACATAAAACAATTGCACCTACATAAACCATTAGGAGCTATTGAAAGGACTTCATGACTCGCCAACCTGGACTTTATGCGACATTTGAAACCAGCGAAGGAAATATTGTGTGCCGGCTATTTGATAAAGATGCGCCGAAAACTGTAGCCAACTTTGTGGAACTGGCGGAGGGGAAGCGGGAGTGGACGCATCCTTCGACGCGGAAGAAATCGAAAGACCGGCTTTATGACGGGACGATTTTTCATCGCGTGATTCCGGACTTCATGATTCAAGGCGGGGATCCGCAAGGCACTGGGATGGGAGGGCCTGGATATCAGTTTGAAGATGAGACCAAAGGCTCGCCGCACAAGCTGGACAAAGCCGGGAAATTAGCGATGGCCAATGCGGGGCCGAATACGAATGGATCGCAATTCTTTATTACGGTTGCGCCGACGACCTGGCTGACGGGCAAACATACGATTTTTGGCGAGGTAGTCGAGGGGCAGGACGTGGTGAAGAAAATTTCTGAGGTGCCGCGCGGGCGGCAGGATAAGCCGAATAAGGATGTGGTGGTGAAGAAGGTGACGGTGGAGAAGGTGTAGCCCTAATGCTGTCAATCTTCGGAATCGTTGGAGCTCCCCGTAGGACCGACGATGTCGCCGAGAATCTTCATTGCCCCTGCCATGCTGCCTAACCTCCGCCTCCGAAGCGAGTACGCACCGGTCTCAGGTACCGGGTTGAAGCGTATTTCGCGGATGTCGGCGCAAAGGGAGTCTAAGTCTGGGAAGAGTGTTACTCGGCTTAGTCCGAGAACGGCGAGCTGCTGCCTTATCGAAGGCGCGGCTTTTGCAGAGACAATCCATGTGTGCAGCTGTCTGCCCTCTTGCTCACTTGTTTTTGCGCCCCCTCTCCGGTCGGGCTCCGCAGTAAACACCGAATGCTGCGCAACTAGGCGGTCGGAGATCATTGTAGGTTCGTAGAGTTCGACGCAGTTGATTCCGAGGGGATCCGTTTTTCGCGCATCAACAGGGGATTGATTGTGGAGGTACGAAGTGATCGAAGCGTCGTCGTCTCCAATGCTTTCTGCCACGGCAAAGTAAAGCGCGACCAGAGGATTACGCGACCAATCGAGGAGCCGCGTCGGAAGGCCGTGGTGCCGGGCCAGCGCTAGCCATTCCCAATCGCTTTCCGGACGGCGGGAGGGGTGAAGGTACGGAACGGCCCTTCTCTTGAACTCTTCCAGTAGCCTACGCTCATATTCGGTCCGGTTTAGCTTTCCTCGGCGCTTGCGATAGGGATGGCGGGAAACCGCACAAGTAAGATTCCAAGTCGAGAGTCGTTGGCCTCTGTGCAGCCAATTCCCTTTGGGTAATAGCTTGACTCGTGCAATCAGGTCTTCGCAGGTTTTGATCGGAGACCAGCTCCTGTCGTAGGTCTCTTCAAAGCCGGCCGTACGGTACTTTTTTCTATCGAGAAGGGTGACCCTTGCACCTTCTTGCTGCATGAATTCGGCCCCTAACATTTTGAGAAGGCCGTCATCTGCGTACCCTAAGCGACCCTCTGAGGCTGAGAAGAAATCCAGCGTTCGCTCAACTCTTTTCTCCGCGACGGCCCAAGATTTCAAAGCCTCTTCAGGGATGGGTTTTATAAGCGTCGCCTTGGCCGCTCCAGCGTCCAGTCCAAGGGTGTCCTCGTCATGCTTCGCGGCGGAGCGTGACGTCCTCGATACGACGAAACAGTTCTCCCCAGGCTCGCTCTCTACCCAATAAAGGTTCCAACGGAGCAAACTTCGTCTCCTGTTCACACCGCTACACCCCGATCACGCCCACTAACTCCTTTACCGCGGCGGCGCTCTTATCCAGTCCAGCTTTTTCTTCGGCAGTTAGTTTGATTTCGATGATTTGCTCGATGCCTTTTGCGCCTAACTTCACTGGCACGCCGACGTAGAGGCCGGTGATGCCGTACTCGCCTTGCAGATATGCGGCGCAGGGGAGGATTTTTTTCTTGTCTTTCAGGATCGCTTCTACCATCTCGGTAGCGGCGGCTGAGGGGGCGTAGTAGGCGGAGCCAGTTTTTAGATACTTGACGATTTCGGCGCCGCCGTCGCGGGTGCGCTGGATGATCGCTTCGAGCTTCGATTTTTCAATCAGCTCGGTGATGGGAATGCCGGCGACGGTGGAGTAGCGCGGGAGCGGAACCATGGTGTCGCCGTGGCCGCCGAGGACAAAAGCGGTGACGTTCTCGACGCTGACTTTCAGTTCAGCGGCGATGAAGGCGCGGAAACGGGCGGAATCGAGGACTCCGGCCATGCCGATGACGCGCTCACGGGGAAATTTGCTGAGCTTGTAGGCGGCCTGGGCCATGGCATCGAGCGGGTTGGAAACGACGATCAGGATGCAGTTGGGCGAATGCTTTACTACTTCGCCGACGACCGCCGTCATAATCTTGTAATTCGTGTTGAGGAGGTCGTCGCGGCTCATGCCGGGCTTGCGGGGGATTCCGGCGGTGATGACGACGATGTCGGAATTCGCGGTGTCTTTGTAGTCGTTGGTGCCGGTGATGTAGGAGTCGCGTTTCTCGATGGGCATGGCTTCGAGCAGATCGAGGCCCTTACCTTGGGGGACGCCTTCGATGATGTCTATGAGGACTACGTCGGCTAGTTCTTTGGAGGCGATCCAGTGAGCGGCGGTTGCGCCTACGTTTCCGGAACCTACGATGGTTACTTTCTTGCGCATGTATGAGTCCTCTCCGATTAATACTTAAAATCTTTAACACAGGGGTCACAGGGTTTCACAGGGTAGACCGATCTACCCTGTGCCCCTCTGTGTCCCCTGTGGTGAAGGCTTGCTCCTACACCAGCACCGCCGCGCCCATGTTTTCGACGATGCAGTCGGCGAACTGGCTGGTTTTGACTTTGGTGGCGCCGGGCATCAGGCGCTCGAAATCGTAAGTAACTTTTTTCTGGAGAATGGTGCGCTCCATCGCGCTCTCGATCAGATCGGCGGCTTCGTTCCATCCCAGGAAGCGGAACATCATGACACCGGAGAGCATCACGGAGCCGGGATTGATGACATCTTTGTCAGCGTATTTGGGGGCGGTGCCGTGGGTGGCTTCGAAGATGGCATAGCCGTCGCCGATGTTCGCGCCGGGAGCGATGCCGAGGCCGCCGACCTGGGCGGCGCAGGCGTCGGAGATGTAATCCCCGTTCAGGTTGGGCGTGGCCAGCACGGAGTATTCATCGGCGCGCGTGACCACCTGCTGGAAGATGGAATCGGCGATGCGGTCGTTGATCATGATTTTATTTTTCCACTTTTCCTGGCCGTGCGTGGCATAGATGTGATCGAGGACTTCTTTTACTTCCTGCTCGACGGCCTGACGGAAGGCGGGCGGGGCAAATTCCATGCCGGGTTCGACTAGTTCGGCATTCTGCGCGAGGGTCAGGTTTGGATTTTTATCTTTGTTATCGATGATCCAGCTTTCGCGTTCGGTGATGACCTGATCGCGAAATTCTTCGGTGGCGAGTTCGTATCCCCACCTGCGGAAAGCGCCTTCGGTAAATTTCTGGATGTTGCCTTTATGGACGAGCGTAACGCTTTTGCGTCCGGTTTCGAGGGCGTGCAGGAGTGCCATGCGCACAAGGCGTTTGGTTCCGGTAACGGAGATGGGCTTGATGCCGACGCCGGAGTCGAGGCGGATTTGTTTTTTGCCGCCCTTGAGCATGTCTTTATTGAGGAAGTCGATTAGCTTTTTGCACTCGGCAGTTCCCTCCTCCCACTCGATGCCGGCGTACACGTCTTCAGTATTTTCGCGGTAGATGACGACGTTCATGCGCTCGGGATTTTTCACGGGTGAAGGAACGCCTTTGTAATATTTCACGGGGCGAACGCAGCAGTAGAGATCGAGGATCTGACGCAGGGCGACGTTGAGCGAACGGATGCCGCCGCCGACGGGCGTGGTGAGCGGGCCTTTGATGGCGACGCGAAATTCACGGATGGCGGCAACGGTGTCATCGGGCAGCCAGGTGTCGAACTTGGCTTTGGCTTTTTCGCCGGCGAAGACTTCGTACCAGGCGATACGGCGCTTGCCTTTGTAGGCTTTGTCTACGGCGGCGTCGAAGACACGGCGCGATGCCTTCCAGATATCCCGGCCGGTTCCATCGCCCTCGATAAAAGGAATGATGGGATTTTCGGGCACATCGTACTTGCCGCGCGCGTAGCCGATTTGTTTTCCGCCGGATGGTACGGACACGCCGTTATAAGAGCCTGCCATTGCTGCCTCCTGATTAGTTCCCTGTATGTTTAGAAAACTTTCTATTATAGAGAATCCGCGAAAACCGCACATTAACTAATTCTACCGACCTTGTGCCATAATCCCGTTTCAGGGCTGGATTCAAGCCGGAGGTCTTTATGATGTACCTTCCGCGTCGCGTCTTCCAACAGCGGTTGCGAGGCGCTGCTGTCGCCTGTTTCCTAATCTTGTCGACTGTGGCGTTTGCCAAGGCCAATCCTGACCGCACGCAACTCGGTCACAATATCACCGTTGGCCCGAAGGAAGCTGTGAGCGATGTCACATGTATTGGCTGCAGCATTCGCATTCGAGGCCAGGTCTCCGGCGATGCAACCACCGTGGGAGGCAGCATCTTCATTGAAGATCAAGGGCAAGTCGCCGGGGACGTCACTGCCGTCGCAGGGAACGCTCGACTCGACAAAGAGGTGAAGGTTGCCGGCGACGTTACCGTTGTGGGCGGCGAACTTCGCCGCGACCCGCAAGCTAACATCTCCGGCGATGTAACGAACGTGGGCGGGCGCGGGTGGATCATTCCGATCCTTCTGGTACCGTTCCTGTTCCTCGGGCTCCTGATCGCCTTGGTGGTCTGGATTATTCAGCGCATAAGCCGGCCCGCTGCCGTGCCGGCTTAGTAAAGCCAGCTGTCACCAGCGTCTCGTTCCGAAGGACTTGTGCACGCCCACGGACGCATAGCGCCCCCAGGGGCCGTTGTTGCCGAGATCAGCTATGCCGAGATTGGTATTGCGGGCGCCTAGACGATCGAAGAGGAAATGCTGGGTGAAGCGGAATTCGAATCCCTTGGCGATAAAGATCCCTACTCCCCAGGAATGCTCGATGCCAATGGCGTCTGGCGACCAGGTGTAAAGGGTTTGTGGGATGGTTTTGCCGAATAGAAATGATGGCGCGCCGAATACCATGAAGCGGCGCAGTTGTCCGCGACCAAAGGGACGGACCTCAAGCATTCCAGAGAGCATATAGCGAGCAAACAGGCTGCAGGGCGCGTTCACACCGCCATACTGTCCGGCATTGCCCGCACAGAGGTTGGGATCAATTTCGTTGTGTGGCGGGGCCAAGTCAAATTGCGCCCATCCCCAAAAAGTGTCGCGGGGGAAGAACATTCGATCTTCAGCTTCGGCCGGCTTCGAAACGTTGAGCGCCGGCTCATTCTGTGCAACGGCCAAAAACGAAAATGAAATAGGAAACACAACCATCAGTGCGAGGATCAACGCCATTTTTTTCATCTGGCCTCCGGGGTCTTTCTGCATTGGGACTTTAGGTTTGTGCGGCATAGTTATAGGTGTGGCCTGACCAGCTCGCGCGGACAATGTCAGGAGCAGTGTTCGGGCGGAACATTGTAACCTGCGATTTGCGGCGCGCGACCGCGGAGGTATTAGAACAGATGAAGTGAGGCGCGTTGTCGGCTTCCAGAATCCATATTCCATCCGGTGATTTATTCCATTCACAGGATTTTAATAAAGCGTTTCTGACCGAACGACTTACCCTGCAAGCACCTACGGTTTGGCTGGCGGATTGCTGGGGTTGAGATTAAGAGGGTCCGGAGACGCCATGCCCCAGGAGATTTCTGTTTCGTATCAAGCCATTAAGAGCAAGATTTATCGCCTGATCGATGCTCTGGTTGTGGGCGAAAAAACGGAGCCGGAAGTCCAGGAGTCGATCCGGCGCTGGTGGGAGCTGATTCACCCCGCCGATCGCCCGATCGCACAGAAGTATCTTCAGCTTGTACTGGAGCGTTCCACTCTGGCGCTTGAAGCCATTGAAGAGGGGCTGATGGAGGCGAGTCAAAACGACCCAATCCGGCCGCCTGAGACTTCGAAGGTTTTGAAGGTGGTAGGCCGAGTGGTGAAACAAGCGCCTCTGAGTAGTCCGCCAATCTAATCAAAAAATGCTCAGTTAGAGATTCGAGCCCGCTGTAATCCTGTCTTCTGACGTTCGGTCAGCCGATTGAGCTTCCCTATTGAAAACCACAGCAGTAATCTGCATGATCGCCGAAACAAGCCTTATACTTGGCATGCTCGTGGGAGCCCGGTCCGAGCCCTATTTTCGTTACTGTCTTGTCTTTTAGAAATCGCTTCAGGGCAACGGTTTCATGGACTTTGACCAACTGCAGACGTTTCTTGAAGTGGCACGGCACGCCTCGTTCTCGCGGGCGGCGGAAAAGCGTTTCCGGACGCAGCCAGCAATCTCATCGCAGATTCGCGCACTGGAGGATGAGGTTGGCGCGAAGCTGTTCGATCGATCGGGTGGAAAGGTTTCATTGACGGCGGCCGGAAAGGCGTTTCAGAAATACACGCAGGAAACGCTCGACGCCCGGGCGGTGATGCTCACGTCCCTGGCGGAGATGGAGCACGTGCCGCGGGGCGCCATCACTGTGGGGGCGAATGAAGGGACGTGCCTGCACATCCTTCCGGAAGTTTTTGCCGATTTCAAGAAGCAATATCCGGACGTTTCGATAAATATCAAGCGCGCCGATTATGCCAAGGTGCTGGAATCGGTGACGGACAACTCGGTGGATTTTGGAGTTGTTTCCCTGCCGGTAAAAGATAGCCGGCTGACGGTGGTTTTGATCCATCAGGATGAACTGGTGATCATTGCGCCGCCGGCACATGCGCTGGGTAAAATGAAATCAGCATCCGTGGCGGAATTGGCGAAATATCCGCTGGTGCTGCCGAAGGCCGGACATACGCGTGATGCGCTGGATGACTTGTTTCGCGAACGGCAGTTGAAGCCGAACTACAGCATGGAACTTGACTCCAGCGAACTGCTGAAGCGATTCGTGGCGGCGGGAATGGGAGTTGGCTTCATTGCGCGATCGAACGTGCAAGAGGATGTTCGCGCCGGATCGCTCGCGGCTATATCCATGGCAGATGCGCAGTTGCGGCGGGATCTGGCGCTGGTTTTTCGCAAGGACAAGGCGCTGAGCCGCGCCGCGATGGCTTTCATCGAAATTGCCAAGAAGCACAAATCCAATGGCGTGCCGGCTTCCAGATCGAAGTAGATGAAGAGACTTTTCCAGCGCCTGCAGGCGACCCGGTTGCTGACTTCCCTGCTGTTCAATTTCCTGATCTGTTCCCTGGTCTGTGGCCGCGTGTTGGGCATGGGTCTCGCGGCGGAGGGCCAGACGTCGGCCAAAGGTCTGTCGGCCGCTCCGTCCTACAAACTGATCTCGGTAAAGGCTACCGGCAGCAAGCGTTTTAGCCAGGCTGACATTGCGGCTGCCAGTGGGTTGCCAGTGGGGACGATTGCTCACGAAGATGATTTCCGCAAGGCGGCGCGGCAATTGGGCGAGAGCGGAGCTTTCAACAGCATAGCCTTTAGCTTCACTTATTCGTCGGCGGGAACCAAGCTGGAGTTTCAGGTGACCGATGCGGATAAATTTCTTCCCGTCGGATTTACGGACTTCGTGTGGTTCACGGATGAAGAGCTGCGCCGCAAGGTTCACGAGCGGATTCCCCTGTTCAATAGAGAGGTACCTGCGAGCGGGCGGCTGACCGACGAGGTCTCCGACGTGCTGCAGGCTTTGCTGGTGGAGAACGGTATCGCCGGACACGTCGAGTATCAGCGCAAGACGGATAAGAGCGAACATCCGCAGGAAGTGGACTACAACGTTGCTGGAGTGAGCATACGCATTCGCCGGGCGGATTTCCGGGGCGCAGGAGCGGACCAGTTAGCCGAATTGCAGAGCGTTGCGGGGAGAGTGATTGATCGGGAATACTCGCGCGAGTTTATGAATTCCTTTGTCGAGCGAAGTCTGCTGCCTGTTTTTCGCGAGCGCGGATATCTCAAGGCGGCTTGCGGTGTGCCGCAACCAAAGGTGGTAAAGCCGGCTGAGGCGCGCGAGAGCAACGGCCCGCCGGCTACGTTTGTAGATGTGATTTTTCCGGTGACGCCGGGAACCCAGTACAAACTCAGCGGAATGGAATGGTCTGGCAATAAGGAATTTGCGACCGACGCGCTGCAGGCGCTGTTGCATGGCCGCACGGGACAACCCGCGAACATGGTTCAGCTGACCAACGACCTGAAGGCGGTTCAGGAGCTTTATGGGTCTCACGGGTACATTCTTGCCGGGATTAAAGTGGAGGCCCAATTCGACGACGTTGCCGGGACCGCGGCTTTGCATTTGGTTGTGGATGAAGGTTCGGTGTACCGCATGGGAGAGCTGGAGTTTCGGGGCATCGACAATAATCTGACGGCTCGGCTGCGGGCGGCGTGGAAGATTCGTCCGGGCGAGGTCTACGACGCGACCTATCTCAAGCAGTATTTGCCGGAAGCGAGAAAATTGCTGCCAGTAAATCTGGATTGGGAAGTTGATCCACATGTCACAGCGATTGCCCGCGATAAGACAGTGGACGTGGATCTGCAATATACGGCGAAGGCGCCGCGTTGAACCGGTCCTAGATTCGAACGACGAAACTGTTGAACTGAGGGCAGTCGCGGCGATGTGGAAGCCTGCTGAATTTTGCAACCGTTCTCAATAGAGAGTGGCGCTTTTATATATTTTCCACCGGGAGGGGTGTGCTAAAGTGGGCCGGGTTTTGGCCCGGGCCCTCCCCCTGAACAATCCGGGCGTTGTGGCGGGAAGCCGCGCCAGCGGTTTCCCGCCATTTTTTTCTTCTCGCCACTAAATTCATCTTTTCTTTACAAAACATTGTGTTAAATTGTGCATCTCTATCTGAATATTTCAACGTCGCCGGAGGCTAAGAATTGGGCAAAGACATGGTTCCGAAGCGGATGTTTTTCACCAAAGGTGTGGGAAAACACCGTGAGCGGTTAACGTCGTTTGAATTGGCCTTGCGCGACGCCGGGATCGCGGCCCAGAACCTGGTGCGCGTGTCATCGATTTTTCCGCCCAATTGCAAGATGCTGGCCCGAAAAGAGGGCGTGAAGTATTTGAGCCCGGGCGAAGTTGTGTTTGCGGTTGTGGCGGAGAATTCCACGCATGAGGCCCACCGTCTGCTGGCTTCGTCGATTGGCGTGGCGATTCCCGCGGATAAGAATACTTACGGGTATCTGAGTGAGCATCACTCTTTTGGCGAGACGGAGGACGCGGCCGGGGAGTACGCGGAGGAACTTGCCGCTGAGATGCTGGCGACTACGCTGAATGTGGAGTTCGATCCCGACCGGTCGTGGGATGAGAAGAAGCAGATCTACCGACTGTCGAACAAGATTGTGCGGACGGCGAACGTGACACAGTCGGCGGTCGGGGATAAGCGGGGGTTGTGGACGACGGTGATTGCGTCGGCGGTGTTGATCTTTGATTAAACATCGCCGGTGCCGACATCGCCTTTTCTGTGGTCGGGGAGCCGGAACGATGATAGCTTAACCGGCATGAAACGCCCATGGGACGCTGTCATTTGGTGGGAGATTCGGCGGATTCCATTTAACCTGATTATTCTTGCAGTCGCGATCGCCTCCGGCTTAGTCATTGCGTTCGTTGCAAGCCGCCTGCTAGGGCCCGATGCGGACTCTGGCAATCCATTCATCGGCGCAATCCTTTACGCAATAGGTGCCAACGTGTGCTACACCGTTGGATGGATCAGCGAGTTGTTGTGGAGCTGGGGCAACACTGCGCAAACTGAAAAAATACGACCGAAGGTATTCCGGACTGGCCTGATTTTCTCAGCCGGTCTCACGTTATTGCCCGCGATCGTAATTCCGCTGGTTTGGGCGATCCAAAACCATCGATGATGGCGTCTGCAGAAAACCCCTGGAAATCGGCCGAATTGGCGGTCGGCAATCTCGGCCCAGGGTAGCCTCGCGACTTTATCGGCCAGCGTGAAACTACAGTTGAATAATTACATATTTGTAGTTATAATTATGGAGCGGGAGGCATGCGATTCGAGTGGGACGAGGCCAAGAACCTCTCCAACCGGCGCAAGCATGGCGTGAATTTTGAACAAGCGAGCCTGATATTTGGCGATCCGCTGTACGTCTCCGTTCAGGACCGAATTGAGGACGGGGAGCCGCGTTGGCAGACCTTGGGACTCGTCGAGGGGGTGCTCCTGCTCGCGGTCGCCCACACAGTAAGAGAAGAAAACGATGACGGTAAACCCGTCGAGGTCATTCGCATCATTTCGGCCCGACAAGCTACTCGTAAAGAGAGGCTGCGCTATGAAGAGGAGAATGGTTAGTTACACATTGGAAAAGCTGCCGGCGCTGACGAAAGCGCAAAGGGCGAAACTGAAGGCGCTGGCCGCGCGCCCCGACAGTGAAATTGATACCAGCGATATCCCGGAAATGACTGAGGAACAGTGGAAGAACGCAAGGCGGGGGCACTTCTACCGTCCGCGCAAGCAGCAGATCACGGCGCGCGTGGATGCCGATGTTCTGGATTGGCTTAAAGCGCAGGGAAAGGGCTACCAATCCCGGATCAACGCAATCTTGCGGCGTGAAATGCTGACCTCGGCGAAATCGGCGAAGTGATTTATCCCGCAAGATGACTTCTACTCTCAGTGCAGGGACAACACGCAGGTCGATGGTATAATTGTACTTTAGTAACCCTGCACGCTGCCGAATGTAACCTTTCGTTAACAGTCTTCCCTTATCATAGAAATTGCCAGCAGATACTTATTCAGGCCAGAGGAGTAGTTTTGGATATTCATACCCGCAGACAGAAGCAGCAAGCGTTGATGACGGAATTGCTCGAAAGAAAGATTCGGCTGCACGCGCAACATCTTTACAATCAGCGCGATCAGGCGGATGGGACCGCCCTGCAGGACTGGGTGGAAGCGGAGTCGCGGGTGCTGGAAAACAGCATTTTAGCGCCGCTCTACCGCAAGACCCGGGAGGGACGGTTATCGGAGCAATGCGAGGAAGATCAGGAGCAGGAATTCGCGATGAGCGATTCGGCGGGCTCGTAGATCGGCGGGCGGCTAAAAGCCGCGGTTCGGTGTTTGTGATTTTTACGGCACGGCTTGAAGCGGCGCCCTTTCAAGGCAATTTCCAATCAAAGAAATTCCGATTAAAGAGATTTTCCGTCAAAGAAATTTCCGGGTCGAGTTCTCGAAAGCTCTCTCTGCAAACGCTATTTCCGGGCGGTGGCGTGCTTGCCTTTGGTTCCTTTACTTCCCTTCTTATCCAGGCGCTCGAAGACGGCAGCGACGATCAGCGGTAATCCCACTGTAGCATCGACGAATACTTCACCAAATCTGCCGCCCTCGGCGGGAGGCACGAATTTGCCCCACGAGATGGCCTCGCTGTACGGACTGCCGGACAGTCCGCCCCAGTAAACCGGTTCGGGACAAATGCGCAGGCCGTAGTGATAGCGCTTGAGCGGGACATTCTCACCCAGGCGGCGGTGGCGCAATTCGCAGAAGGGGCCGAACTGCTGCGACCAGTTGCGCGGGACTCCGCCGCCGATGGTCATGATGCCGAGTTTTTTCTGGCGCAAGAGAGTTGCGGCGAAGTGCTCAAGGTCTTCAAACGGATCGAAACGGATTTTATGCCTACCAGTGGATTCGCGCAGGCGGTTGTTCAGCGCTGTATCCAGACCCATTTCTGAATCGCTGAAGGCCGGCACGAATACTGGAACGCCCATCTCATGCGCGGACTTCAGAATGCCGCGCTGATCGCGAGCGTTTTTAGCCAGATAGGCGCCAATTGCGTGATTCAACTTGTAGGAGCACATGGTCTCGTTGTGATCCCAGCCCTCGAGTACGGCGGACATCACTTCTTCCACGTCGTCCAGGTTCTGCTCGGGCTCGAGCGTGTCATAGACGCGGTTATAGCCTTGCTCGTAAAGTTCTTCGTCGGAAACTTCAGGATTGGCGCGGAAGTGGGCGCGGCCGGTGGCCTCGACTAAGCCATGAGCCATGAGGGCGCCGGTGGAGACGACGGCGTTGACGATGCCGCGATCGATCAGTTCGGTCACGATCAGGCCTTGCTTGGCAACGGTCATGGCGCCGGAGAGCGTCATCACCACGAAACAATCTTCATCGCGCGCCATGGCTTCGAGCACGTCAGCGGCTTCGCCGAGCTGGCGCCCGGTGAACGCGGTTTTCGACATGGCCCGCACTAGATCATCAATCGATTTCACTTTGGCGAGGTCGAGAGGCTCCAGCGGAATCAGGCGGTCTTCAATCGGATTGTGCAGACGACGTTCCGTGCCATCGCCAGCGTGGGCCGCGTGATCCGGTATTTTAGGCTGGTTCGAATTGCCATGGTTCCCGTGTTTCAAAATGCTGCCTCCAACTTCAACTTCGAGTTGCCCGACTCAATACTCTACAGGAAGCAGAGGCGGACGTGCCACGGGAGCGTGGGCTGGATGGGATCAATTTGACGGTGAACAAAAAAACAACAAACCGCGAGGTGCCAAAGTATCACGAACTCATGCTGGGCTTCGGGCCGGAGTAACTGCTGGCGCAAGACGCCTGCAGAACGGTGGAATCTGGCTGCCCCCCAGGGATTCGAACCCCGATACCCTGCTCCAGAGGCAGGTGTCCTACCGTTGAACGAGGGGGCACTGGGGTTATTATCCAACGAGCGGCGGGGGTGGTCAAATCATTTGGGGCTTGGAGTTAGCTGAGTTTGCCTTCGTGATTTGCTTTCGTGGCTAGACTGCCGAGCTTCGCTCGACCAGACAGCCGAGGGCCTGTCCCCACATGAGCATCTCTGATATTTTACTATATTGCTATGGTAAGGAGTATTTATGGCTACCGCTTTCGAGAATGCTGCCACCGACTACGCCGAAATTGCTCGCCGGGCGCTCGAAGCCGAGCAGTGCGCGCTAGTCGTGGTGGACATTCAGGAAAAACTTCTGCCGCCGATTTTTCAGAAAGAACAATTATTGCGCAACTCGAAGCTGCTGATCCGTGCCGCGGGCGTGCTCAATATTCCCGCGATCATGAGCACGCAGTACGCGAAGGGGTTGGGCGATACGGTGGCGGAGATCGCGTCGCTGCTGCCTGAGACGGAGGCTATCGATAAAGATCAGTTTTCCTGTTTCGGCAGCGACGCATTTTGCACGGTGCTGAAACGGCTGCCGGGCAAGCGCAACACTCTTCTCCTATGCGGGATGGAGAGCCACATTTGCGTGATGCAGACGGCACTGGCGGCGCTGCGGGAGGGTTACCTGGTGCACGTTGCATCGGACGCGGTGAGTTCACGAACGGAATGGAATTGGAAAACCGGCCTCGAAAGAATGCGGGCCGCGGGAGCTGTGATTTCTTCGACCGAGATGATGGTCTATGAGCTGATGCGGTCTTCGTCGTCGCCCGCATTCAAGCAGATGCTGCCGCATCTGAAGGGGTAGGTGCGGAGAGGCCATTCCGAGCATGAAATATCGCTTGGGGCGCTGATGCTGCAAGAAACCCAAACCAAGGTCCCTCGCTGCGCCCGGGATGACAAGCACAAAAAAGCCACTAGGCTTCGGCTGTGTCTTTCTTTTTCACTCGTACGACCGTAATTTTGGCGAAGCCTTCTTCGAAGGCGGGAGGCTTCAGCTTTGCAGCCATGCGGCGCATTACGTCTTCGGGCACGACGCGGTCGCGGCGCTCATGACGTTCGATGCAGACTTCGAGGGGCACGTCAAAAAATACGGCGTGCACTTCGTATTGATAATCCTTAGCCAGCTTGATCCAGTGCTGACGCTCCTGGGGAGTGAGATTGGTGGCGTCCACATAATTCATGGGGCGCTTGGCGATGAGGCGGGCTTTCAGCATGGAGCGGAGATTGGAAAAGACGAGGTCCTGAAAGCGTTGCTCGCGCACATCGTCAAAAAGCAACGAGCGCACCAGATCGCTGGAAAGCGGAACTACGTTGTGGCGCTTGAACCATGAGCTCTTGCCCGAGCCGGGCAGTCCAATCGCCAATATCACGACGCCTTTCGGCGTAACTTGAGCCGCGGAAACCCGAGGCGGCGCCATGCGCGGGGCAGCTGGGCTTTGTCTTTGTTGTCTGTGTTCTTGGACCTGTGGTTCCTGGGCTTGCGCTTCCGCCTCGGGTGCTTCGGAGAATTCCTCGCCGGCATCCACGGGGCCGGCATCCACAGGCAAACCTGGAATGGATCCTTTTACGGCGGCGGGGGCGAAGGCCTGGGCTACAGCCTGCTCGCGTCCGCGGCCGCCGCGCCCTCGACCACCCCGACGGCGTCGGCCACGGCCGGGCTGGCTAAGGCCTCTTGAGCCTTGCTGTGGGCCTCGGGGCTGTGCTTCGAATGGAGGTTCCTCGGATTGGATCTTAAAGCTGGCAGCAGATGCCGAGTCTGGGAGAGGAGCTGGTTCCGACGGTTCAGGTTCGCTGTCTCTCGCCTCGGGAGCTGGGCCGGGCTCTTGATCCGCTTCGAAGTATGCCGGCTGCAGGGGAGGAGGAGCCGGCTGGTCGGAGGCCTCTTCGGGCTTCTTTTTGCGACGCTGTAAGCGATCGCGCATCCATTTTCGCATGCATCGCTTTTAACACAGAAGCGAGGGCGGCATCAAACGGGCGGAGGTTGGTGGCAGTTTGTCATGGCCGGCGAAGCGAGGAGTTAAGGTTTGCTCGCAGCGGGGTGCCAGATAGGGGGCCACAAACCAAGGTCTCTTCGACTTCGCTCAGCGCAGGCTCTCGCTTCGCTCGAGATGACAGGCAGCTAAAATACGAACATGTCCAAAGAAATTCCATCAGCGATTCGCGGCCAGAAATATATTTCATTAACTAGTTTCCGCAAGAATGGGGAGACGGTGGCGACACCGGTTTGGTTTGGGGAAGACGGCGACAAGCTTTACGTGATGACGCGCAGCGATATGGGCAAGACGAAGCGCATTCGAAATAATCCGCAGGTGCGGGTGGCGCCGTGCAGCATTCGGGGCAGAGTAACGGGGCCTGAGTTCGCGGCGACGGCGCGCATTCTTCCTCAAGAAGAGCATGCTCGCGCGAGGCAAACCATTAATCAAAAGTATTGGATGGCTCGGCTGACGCAGCCCTGGAGCAAGGCAGATACGTTTCTGGAATTGACTTTCCTATAGCATCGCTCGCAATCGATCGGCTCATGGAACTCCGTAAAGGAAAGCAACGTTTCCTAATTCCGCCGGCATCATTTACGGCGCTTCCCTGTCCTGCTACGATCATGTGTTCGTGTCGCACTTCGGCAGATTTCTGTTGTGGAGTTAGAACGCATTCATAGAACGGAGACACTATGGCAATCAAAGTTGGCATTAACGGATTCGGGCGCATCGGGCGCAATGTTTTTCGGGCGTCGCTCAACGATCCCAATCTGGAATTTGTGGCGGTGAACGATCTTACCGATCCGAAAACGCTGGCCCATCTGCTGAAATACGATTCGATCCTGGGTAATTTGCCGAATAAGATCAGCGCCAGCGCCGACAGCATTCACATTGATAACAAGACGATCAAGGTGTTTAAGGAAAGAGACCCTGGCGCGCTGCCCTGGGAGTCGGTGGGCGCGCAGGTTGTGGTGGAATCGACGGGGCACTTCACGGATGCGAACGACGCAAAGAAGCATTTGCGCGGGCCGGTGAAGAAGGTAATTATTTCGGCTCCGGCGAAGAATGAAGACATCACACTGGTGCTGGGTGTGAATCAGGAGAAGTACGACGGAGCCAAGCATCATATTATTTCAAACGCATCGTGCACTACGAACTGCCTGGCGCCGATCGCCAAGGTGATTAACGATGCGTTCAAAATTATCAGCGGTACGATGACCACGATTCACTCGTATACGAATGATCAGGTGATTCTGGATTTTCCGCATAAGGATTTGCGGCGGGCGCGGGCGGCGGCGATCAATATGATTCCTACGTCGACGGGCGCGGCGAAGGCACTGAAGCTGGTGATTCCCGATCTCGCGGGGAAATTGGATGGATTCGCCATGCGCGTGCCCACCCCGAATGTCTCGGTGGTCGACCTGGTGGCGTGGGTAGAAAAGAAAACTACAAAAGAAGAAGTAAACTCTGCGCTGAAAAAGGCATCTGAAAGCGGACCACTGAAAGGTTATCTGGGCTTTGAAGAGAACGAACTGGTGTCGTCAGACTTCATAGGCGACTCGCGCTCTTCCATTGTTGATGCTCCGATGACTCTGGTGGTGGGCGGCAATTGCGTGAAGGTGATCTCCTGGTATGACAATGAGTGGGGATACTCCTGCCGGGTGCGCGATTTGATTCATTACATCGGGGATAAAGGATTGTAGGCAGGGCGGCATTTACTGACTGCAAATGTGGGCGGGATGCCCGCACGAGCGCCGCCGGGACGGCGGCGCTACTTTCGCGTCGAAGTTTCGCGTCGAATCGAAGACAATACACTTAGGACGAACCAGCCAATGGGCAAGCTGTCTATTCGTGATCTCCCGCTCAATGGGAACCGCATATTGATGCGGGTTGATTTCAATGTTCCGCTGGAAGACGGGCGGGTAATGGATGACACGCGTATCCGCGAAACTTTGCCATCCATCGAGTACGCTCTGCGGCATGGGGCGAGGCTGATTTTGGCCTCGCACCTGGGACGGCCGAAGGGCAAGCCGAATCCGAAGATGAGCCTGAAGCCGGTGGCGGAGCGGCTGCGCATGGTGCTCGATAAAGAACTGGCACGCGGCGAGAACGTGGGCTTCAGCCCAGAGTGCGTGGGGCCTGAGGCAGAGGAAGTGGCAACGCAGTTGGAAAAGGGTCAGACGTTGCTGCTGGAAAATCTTCGCTTTCACGCCGAGGAAGAAGCCAACGACGAACATTTCGCCAAGCAGCTGGCCAACCTGGCAGAATTCTATGTGAACGATGCCTTTGGCACGGCGCACCGGGCGCATGCTTCGACGGTGGGGATAACGAAGTTCGTTTCGAAATCGGCGGCTGGGCTGCTGATGGAGAAAGAACTGCAGTACCTGGGCAAGGCGCTGGAGCATCCTGAGCCACCGTTTGTGGCGATTCTGGGTGGGGCGAAGGTTAGCGACAAGATTGGCGTAATTCGGAACCTGATGGGAAAAGTGGATACGCTGATAGTCGGCGGTGGAATGGCTTACACGTTCCTGAAAGCTCAGGGAAAAGAAATCGGAAAGTCGCTACTGGAAGCCGACAAGGTGGAACTGGCACGGCAACTGCTGGAGGAAGCGAAGCGACGAAATGTAAAGTTCCTGCTGCCGATCGATCACGTAGTGGCGACCAAGCCGGAAACCAATGCTGTGGTGCAGAAGATCGGCGAGGGGCAGCCCATTCCAGCCGACCGCATGGCGCTGGATATCGGGCCGAAGACGATTGAATTATTTTCGGAAGAGATTTCTGGAGCGCGAACCATTGTGTGGAACGGGCCGATGGGGGTGTTTGAGGTTCCCGGATTTTCGCGGGGAACTTTCAAGATCGCCCAGGCCATCGCGGAAAATGCAGGAGCGATCTCGATTGTGGGGGGCGGGGATACGGTCTCAGCGGTGCACGGGGCGGAAGTTGCGGACAAGATTACGCACATCTCCACGGGCGGCGGAGCTTCGCTGGAATTTCTTGAAGGCAAGAAGTTACCGGGAGTGGAAGCGCTGACGGATAAAAAGTGATTGGCAAACCGATTGGCCCGGATAGGGCCGTACAAGATTTCAGAATTCGGCTGGTGAGTGCTTCAGGCAAGGTAATCGAATTCGACGGTCCAGCCGACATCACGCGAGAGACGACCGACGCGATTGTTAACGCAGCGAACTCTTCGCTCCTGGGAGGGGGCGGAGTTGATGGAGCAATTCATCGCGCTGGCGGGCCCGAAATTCTCGCGGAGTGCAGGCGGATCGTGAGCAAGATTGGCTGCTTGCCTGTGGGAGCGGCTGTGATTACGACGGGCGGACGACTCGCTGCAAGACACGTCATCCACACGGTGGGACCGGTCTACCGCGGCGGAGGGCATGGCGAGGCGGAGAAGCTGACGAGTTGTCATCGTGAATCGATTCGCATCGCGGATGAGGAAGGCTTGCGATCTTTATCGTTCCCAGCAATTTCAACCGGAGCTTACGGATATCCAACAGCGGAGGCCGCGGTGGTTGCGGTTTCCTCCACGATCATGGCGATGTCGTTGGCCAAATTGGTGAGTAAGGTGCGATTTGTTCTCTTCGACGCAAACACCTTGAGCGCGTATGCACGCGCCGCCGAAAACTTTCTTCGTAACGATCCCCCTTCTCCATTTCGAATCGAAAAGGCACGTTTATGAGAAACAAGCTGCTGGCCGGCAACTGGAAGATGCATAAAACGTCGCATGAAACGCTCGCGTACTTCCGCGAATTTCTGCCGCTGGTCGCTGGGCATGACCGCGACGAGATCGTGGTGTGTCCGCCTTATACGGACGTGCATGTCGCAATTGAGGTTGCCACAGGATCGAATGTTGCCATTGGCGCGCAGAATGTGCACTGGAAGGCGGACGGCGCTTATACCGGAGAGATTTCTGCTCCGATGCTGGTGAGCCTGGGTGTGACGCATGTGATCGTGGGACACTCGGAGCGGCGGCAGTATTTTGGCGAGACCGACGACACGGTGAACCTTCGCTTGAAAACCGCGCTGGAAGCGGGATTGACTGCGCTCTGCTGCGTGGGTGAAGTGCTGGAAGAGCGCGAGGCTGGACTTTGCGAAGATGTTCTGCGGCGACAGTGCGTTCGGGCGTTTCATGCGATTTCCGCCAAGAAGGCAGCGAAGTTGGTGGTCGCTTATGAGCCGGTATGGGCGATTGGGACGGGCAAGACTGCGACTCCTGAGATTGCGGCCGAGGCCCATGCTGTGATTCGTCGCGAGGCTGCGGAAGTGTTTGGTGGAGATTTCGCGGCCGGCCTGCGCATTCTTTATGGAGGATCGGTGAAGCCGGATAACGTTTCGGCGCTCATGGCGCAGGAGGAGATTGATGGGGCGCTGGTGGGCGGGGCTTCGCTGGATCCGAAGTCGTTTGCGGCGATTGTGAAGTATTAGTGATCGTGGAAACCGAGGCTTCGGTGGAGGGGCTTCCGGGCTTCGCCCGGATGGACAGCCGGGGGCGGCTGTCCCCACACGAGCAGTGGTGCTTTTTCTTCTTTCTTAATCCCCAACTCAAATCTCTACGCTCCGCGTTTGAATGCACAATCTGCTAATCTTTCCTGCTCGAATTCCTTCGATTCATTCTGCGCAAAGAAAAGAGTCCAATGACGGAAACTGTGCGTCCGGACCCGAGCCGGGGATTCCGCTGGGTGGTCCTGATTTTTATCAGCCTGACGATGTTCGGGAATTATTACGTTTACGACTGCATCGCTCCCGTCGCGGATTTACTGGCCAAACAGCTGGGATTTTCCGAGTCGAATATCGGACTGCTGCAGGCGATCTACAGCATCCCAAATGTGGTGATGGTGCTGATTGGCGGTTACATTGTGGACCGCATCGGCACTCGCAAGGCGATCTTTATTTTCGGGACGTTATGTTTCATCGGCTCGATGGTGACCTGTTTGTCGGGAGCATTAAGTGTGATGGCGACGGGGCGGTTGGTTTTTGGGCTGGGCGCTGAATCTCTGATCGTGGCCGTAACCACCGCCGTTGCCAAATGGTTTCGGGGAAAAGAGCTGAGTTTCGCGTTTGGGATTAACTTGATGATTTCGAGGGCGGGGTCGCTTCTGGCGCAGCAGTCGCCATCGTGGGCTGGGTTTGCTTATAACTACTGGCGCAATCCGCTGCTGATTTCGGTGGGATTCGGCGCTTTGTGCATTGTGGGAGCGATTGTTTATTGGGTGCTCGAGGTATACGCGGAGAAGAAGTATCAGGTCGGGCCGCCCGGCGCCACCGATAAGGTTGTATTTAGCGACATTAAAGCGTTCGGGCTCTCCTACTGGTATATCGTGGCGTTATGCATCACGTTTTACTCCGCCATCTTCCCTTTTGAGACATTCGCCTATCAATTCTTTATGGACGTGCACCACGTTACTCGCGAGGCCGGGGGCGACCTGGTAGGCATGCTGACTCTGTTCACAATGTTTGGCACGCCTTTGTTCGGCCTGTTCGTCGACAAACTGGGCAAGCGGGCGCTGCTGATGATGCTGGGTTCGCTGTTGCTGATCCCCGTATATTTGATGATGGCCTATATGCGATCGGCCAGTTACGTGACGGTGTATTTGCCGTCGTCAGCGGATGGACATTTTGCGTTTGTGGCGCATCATCTTCCTCCCATTCTGCTACTAACCATGGCGATGATGGGGATCGCGTTTTCGCTGATTCCGGCGGTTATGTGGCCTTCGGTGGCGTATCTGGTGGACCAGTCGAAATTGGGGACTGCGTACGGGTTGATGACAATGATCCAGAACATTGGACTGGCCGGCTTTAATCTGATGGTGGGGTGGGCGAACGACCACGGCCACGCGGGGCCAGAGAATCCCCAAGGCTACAATCTGGGGATGTGGATCTTTTCTATTCTGGGTTTTCTTGGACTGACCTTCGCGTTCCTGCTGCGGCAGCGGGAATTGGGCCCAAAGGGGCATGGCCTGGAAACAATTACGACGACCAAAGGTGCGGCTTAGGAACGGCAAAGTCTAGGGCGCACCTCAGGCGCTGAAGCGCAGCCTAAGTTCAGGGGTTAGCGGCACGAGCGAAACTAGTATTCTTCCCGTTCGTGGAGAGGCGGGTGGAATATTCGGCGCGGAGGCTGAAGCCGCTGTTTATGTTGTTGGGGTTTTGCGGCGCGACTGGAAGTCGCGCCCTTTCAGAGCCGCTCCAGGTCGGCTTTTTTCCGCGAACCTCTACCAATTTGCGAAGGTTGCGACTCCTGCGCGCTGCGCGGGTTGAAAACTTAGCGGGGAGATTCGATTTAACTATGGGAATGCAAAGGCTTTCGGGGCAGCTTTTGGACGAGATTTGGGTACTACGGGAACCTCCGCAGATCGGGAGGAATTCTCTGATATTCTGGAACTCCCGGGGCGGACTACCGTAATGTTAAAACCCGGCAAATAATACAACACAAACTACTTAAGCCGCATCCCAATCAATGCGGCCGGAAAAAGGCAACTTGACCGAGCCACGACAGCGAACAAGCCTAGAACTAACCGAAGCTGAGGCAATTGAGCGAGCCAAGCTTGGGGACGCAGAAGCGTTCCAGGTGCTCTATGACAAGCACAAGAGGCGAGTGTATTCGCTGTGTCTGCGGATGACGGCAAATACAGCGGAAGCGGAAGACCTGACGCAGGAAGCGTTCCTGCAGCTGTATCGCAAGATCGGCACATTTCGCGGAGAGTCGGCGTTTTCGACCTGGCTGCACAGGCTGTCAGTGAATGTCGTGCTGATGCATTTGCGAAAGAAAAATCTTCCGGTAGTTTCGCTGGAAGAGACGACGCAAGGCACGGAAGAGGATTCGGCGAAGAAGGATTTCGGAGCGGAGGATGTGGCGCTATCCGGGTCCATCGACCGGTTGCAGTTGCAGAGGGCCGTGGATAGTCTTCCTCCCGGCTATCGAATGATTTTTGTTCTTCACGATGTGGAAGGTTACGAGCATAATGAAATCGCGAAAATCGCGGGATGCTCGATAGGAAACAGCAAGTCGCAACTGCACAAGGCCCGCATGAAATTGCGGGACCTGCTCAAGATGAATAGAGCCGAAAAGGCCGGGAAATCTCGGGCGGGTTAATCGCAAGGTGAAAGTTGAACAGGGCGTCAAGAGCTGCAAGCGAAGTTTGAGCGGCAGCGTACTTGGGGAGAGATTGGCATGAATTGCGTTGAGCTGCAGAACAGCTTGGCGGAAGTGGAAGATGGAAGCACCGTGGAACAGCGTGCTCATTTGATGGACTGTCCTGCGTGTTTCGCTCTCGTCAAAGAATTAGATCTGATCATTGAGGCAGCTGGCAGGTTACAGGGAGTCGACGAACCCGATCCCCGGGTTTGGAAATCCATAGCGACTGCAATGCGGGAAGAGGGGTTGGTGCGTCCGCAGCGAGCGGCGCGCCCGGCTCCCGCCTCGTTCGGCGAACGTTGGGGCGCGGCGCGGTGGCTGGTTCCCGCGGCGGCCATGCTGTTGCTGGCTCTGGGGCTATACGTTAAGCAGCAGTCGGCGCCAAAGGAAGCTGCTCAGCAGACGCCTGTGATCGCGCCGGTATTAAAGGCAGCCGACCTGGATGATAAAGACCTGATGGAAGAAGTTGCAGATACTTCACCCGCGATGAAGGGTCAGTATGAAGACAATCTGCTGCGAGTGAACCAATCCATCCGCGAGGCGCAGGGATTTGCGGATGCGAGTCCCAATGACGAGGACGCGCGGAGGTCGCTGATGGATGCATACCATCAGAAAGCCATGCTTTTTCAGATGGCGATGGACCGGCCTCTGCCATAATTGGGTAAACTTTTCGAGTAGCGCATCGGGGCGATGCAAATCAGCAGTCTTGGGGGAGTGGTTTATGGTGAGCAAACGCGCGGCGAAGCTGTTTGCGATCGGCGTAATTGCAACCGGCACATTGATCGCCCAAACCAGGAAAGAATACCGCTTCGCGGTTGGAGCGAAGGCTGGGATCTCGATCTCGAATCCATATGGCTCAATTTCAGTAAAACCTTCCACCGGCAATACCGTGGTGGTAAATGCGGTTTTGCACTCGGATAAAGTCGAGGTCGACAACGTTCAGAATGGGAACCGCGTAGATATTCAGTCGCACCTTTTGGCTGGAGCCGATGCCGAATCGGGCCGGGTAGACTATGAAGTTCTTGTGCCTGGCGATGCCAGCATTACATTGCATTCCAGCACCGGTTCCCTGCGCGCCGAGAAACTGCACGGGGATGTAACTCTGGAAGGCCCGGGAGCGGCGGTGGATGTTCGCGATGTCTCAGATGCGCACGTGCACGTGAAGACCATGAACGGCCCTGTGACTCTGGATAATATCCAGAACGGCCACGTTGAGGTTGATTCTCTGAGCGGCGAAATCATGCTGAATGGAGTCAATGGGCCGGTGGTGCAGGTGGTCTCAACCAGCGGGCGCATCACTTACGTGGGCGATTTCGGCAAAAGCGGCGAATACCGCCTGACGAGTCACAGCGGCGACATCGACGCGACGATTCCGGAGTGGACCTCGGCCGACGTTAGCGCGCGCTCCGTGCGCGGCGAGGTCCACGACGACATTCCTCTTCAACCGAAGTCTCACACTTATTTCCCCGTGGATAAGGGGCGTGCCTTTGCAGGTACTATGGGCAAAATGGCCATGTCCTCTACCGTAGTGCTGCGCACCTTCAGTGGTAAAATTCACCTCAGAAAACGCTCCGACAAACAATAAGCAAAACGAAAAGCAAACCGGATCAGCGCAAATCCCGTCCTCAGGGTCCGACTAAGAAGAGGTCGGCTAAGGCGACCGGGCCTAGTGTGCGCCGAAGCAAGGTCGCGAACGTTAACCGGCAGCTCGTGATCCTGATTGGATTTATGGGCGCCGGCAAGAGTAGTGTTGGCCGTGCCCTGGGCCAGCGTTTAGCCTGGGCCTTCGAGGACCTGGACGAGCGAATTGAGTTGCGCGAGCAGCGAAAAGTGTCAGAAATATTTCGTGACTCTGGCGAGGCGGAATTCCGCAGAGCCGAACACGCCGCGTTAAAGGAATTATTGACCGAGTTAGGTGGTGGGGCGGCGAGAATTGTAGCCCTCGGGGGCGGGGCGTTTGCGCAGCGAGAGAATATCGAGGTGATCGAGGCAAGCGAGGCCGCCACCGTGTTTCTGGATGCGGATGCGGCGGAACTATGGCGACGCTGCCGGGAACAAGCGGCGGAACAAAAGACGGAGCGGCCCTTACTGAGTAGCCTGCACAGTTTTCGCGACCTTTACGCGGCCCGGCGACCGCATTATTTGAAGGCATGGTTCCGGCAAGATACGAGTGGAAAGACAGTGGACGAGATTGTTGGGGCTTTGGTTGAGGCGCTGCGGCTCAGTCCTAGCCGCGAAAAGCGAGGGAAAAAGAATTGACTTTAACGGCTCGGATGCAGTGTTTGGCGGTGGTTCTGGTGGCAACGACGTTATTGTGCGCCAGTGACAAGAAAGACAAGTCCAAGCCGGCGGGTGTACAACAGATTGATTCCGGCTCGTTCGGAGTGTTCGTAAAAGGGCGCCGTGTGGCTACCGAGTCCTTCACGGTACAACAAGACAACGGCATCAGTGACGTCAAGTCGCGGCTGCAGGAAGCCGGCGGGTCGGGCCATGAGCAACGGTCAGAGCTGCAGATGACCAGCAGCGGAGAGTTGGTCCGTTACGAATGGAACGACGGTAACAGTTCGCTTGCGGTGACGCCTAACAATGAATTTCTGCTGGAGAAAATAACACCTTCCGCCGGGGCCAAAGCGGCCGAGCAGCCTTTCTTGATGCCGAATACTTCGGCGATCCTGGACAACAACTTTTTTATTCAGCGTCAGGTGCTGGCCTGGCGCTATTTGGCAACCAATTGTCAGACACAGGGCGGCGCATTGAAGTGCCAGCAGGGCGCAGTCGAGTTTGGTGTGCTGGTGCCGCAAGACCGTACTTCGATGCGAGTCCGCATGGAGTTGGTGGGAAGAGAGAAAGTTTCAATACGGGGAACGGAACGGGAACTGCTGCGGCTGGACTTGAAGGGTGAGTCGTTTTCGTGGGCGCTCTGGGTGGACGAGAAAGACCGGTTCAAGCTAATGCGCGTGCTGGTTGCGGACGATAGTACCGAAGTAGTGCGAGACTAGCGGGGCGGAAGCTATGCGGTTTGATTCGGGAATGGCAGGCTAACCATGCCGGTAACGGACGGACGGACAGCGCGAGTTCTTATGACGGTGCTGTTATTTGCGCTGGGGCTGGGGTTTCTCTATGCCGCCCGGCAGACTCTGGTGGCGTTTCTGTTTGCCGTGTTTTTCGCCTACCTCATGAGTCCGCTGGTGAATTCCCTGGAGAGGCTTCTGCGTAGCCGGGTGATCGCCATTGCGGTGATCTACTCCTTGCTGTTGGGCTTGGTGGTTTTATTTTTCTTTTCCATGGGGCCACGGATCGGACGGGAAAGTTCGCGCCTGAGCCAGTCGCTGCCCGCGCTGACGCAACTGAGTTCCGGGCAACTGGCGGAGCAACTGGGACAGGCACACGGTTGGAACTCGCGTCTGGTGGATTTGGCTCGAGATTATCTGGTAAACCACAGCAATCAAATCACAACGCTGGCGCAGAAAATTGGGCTGCGCGTCGCCGACGTGGCAAAAGAGGCTTGGCTGCTGGTCATCGTGCCATTGTTATCGATTTTTTTTCTGAAAGATGGACGCGCCTTCAGCCAGATACTGCTTGACCTGGTGCGCTCACGGCCGCAGCGCGAGTTGCTGCAGGGCGTGCTGAGCGACTTGAACCAGATGCTGGCGCACTTCATCCGGGCCCAGCTTATTCTCGCGGCACTCACGTTTATCGCGTACTCCATTGTTCTCGCTCTCATGAAGATGCCGTACGTACTGGTATTGGGGACGATTGGAGGGTTGCTGGAATTTATTCCGGTGGTGGGACCCCTGTTTGCGGGGCTGGCCATAGTCAGCGTGGGGCTACTATCGAGCTTTCCGCACGTGCTGGGTCTGGTGATCTTTCTAGGTTGCTGGCGGCTGATTCAGGATTATGTAACCTCGCCGCGCATCATGGGACAAAGCGTGGAACTGCATCCGCTGGCAGCGATTTTTGGCGTGATGGCGGGCGGTGAAGTAGCGGGAATACTGGGAATTTTTTTGTCGATTCCTGTGATGGCGAGTTTGCGAATTGTATTCCGGCGATGGCGGCTTTATGCGGAGAAGAGAAAGTTTGGTCCGCTGAATGAGTATGTGCTGGACACGCAGGGCGTCCGGCCGAAATAGGGGAAGCGGGTGTTACATCCCAGGTCTTAGGTTATAGGTCTTGGGTCCTGTCGTCCTGTTGCAGCGTCTACCCACCTACGCCGCCGGCGCCGGAGGCTTTCTCCACCTTTACATTTCGTAGGAAATCGGCGGCGGCTTCTGGCAACACGGTGTTGATGAACATTCCTGAACCGAGTTCGAATCCGGCCACGCGCGTGAGTCGAGGAATCACACTGACATACCAGTGAAAGTGGCGGGCTCCGACGTAATCCGACGGGCCGCTGCGGACGGTAAAGTTCAGGTCGGGATTCTCCAATCCGACATAAAGCTTGGCCAGCAGCGTGCGCAGAACGCGGGCAAGGTCTGAGATTTCGGCGGCAGTGATTTCGCCAAAGCTGGCCATGTGGCGAAGGGGAAAGATGTGGGTGGCGAAAGGCGTGGCCGAAGCGAAGACTTCCATGGCGACAAACAATTCGCTTTTCAGAACGACGCGAGTCTGGTCCTCGACCTCGCGTTCCACCATGTGGCAGAACATGCATTCGCCGGCGTCGTCGTAATGGCGAAGGGCCTCGTGCAGACGATGGCGCACCTGGCTGGGAATCACGGGGGTCGCAATGAGTTGAGAATGCGGATGCTGCAAGCTGGCGCCCGCGTCGGCGCCGTGGTTCTTGAAAATTGTGACGTGGTTGATGCGCTGATCGGTGCTTAGCGAATTATAACGCTCCTTAAAGACCCCCAATATCCTGGCCACCTGAAGATCGGGTAGAAGAGCCATGGCTGAGGAGTGGTCTGGACTATCAATGATGACTTCGTGATAACCGAAGCCGTCAATGCGTCGACGCAAGTGCTGCAGGTTGCGCGTGGGCTGAACCTCGCTGGAGAGGGCGGCGAACTTGTTGGGGATGACTCGAACCGCCCACGGTTCGCTCTTGTTTACTGGATACCGCATGACCTCAGGCGGAGTCTTGTTCTCGTTGCCAGGACAGAAGGGGCAACTCTCCAGGAAAGATGGCACGGTTTGAGGTGGGCGATGGGTGGCCAGTTCTTCTGGCCGTTTGGCGCGTTCGGTGGCGATGATGACCCATTCCTTGGTGAAGAAGTTCTGTCGCAGCTCCGGCATGGCGATCCTCCAATATTTCCTATCGGCGTAAGGATTGGAGCACTGTAGTTTGGTCGTGCTTTCGCTGACACCCTGGCGTGAATCGAGGCTGTTGTAGAATTCAGTATTCTCTTATGAACAAGAAACTTCCCATCGGCATTCTGGGAGCGACCGGCGTAGTTGGGCAAAGGTTTATCCAGATGCTGGAGCATCATCCCTGGTTCGAGGTGGCGTGGCTTGCCGCTTCTGACCGTTCTGAAGGCAAGAGCTACGCTGAAGCGGCGCGCTGGCGGTTGAAGACGCCGGTTCCGGCGAACGTGGCCGCGATGAAGGTTTCGCCGGCAACACCGGAGGGCGCTCCGAAAATAATTTTTGCTGCGCTCGATGCGTCGATTGCCGCGGAGATGGAACCGCGCTTCGCTGAGGCTGGGTGCGCGGTGGTTTCGAATTCCAGCGCGTTGCGCATGCAGTCCGATGTGCCCTTGGTGATTCCCGAGGTAAATTCCGGGCATATCAGGCTGATCGATGGTCAAGGCTGGCGCAAGAAATCCGGCGGCTACGTGGTAACCAATCCCAATTGCTCCGCGATCGGCTTGGTGCTGGCTTTGGCGCCGTTGCAGAAGGCTTTTGGTCTGGAAGCGGTGATGGCTGTGACTATGCAAGCAGTGAGCGGGGCGGGGTATCCGGGCGTGGCTTCGCTCGACATTCTCGGCAACGTGATTCCCTTCATCCGGAATGAAGAAGAAAAGATGGAAGAGGAAACGCTGAAGTTACTGGGGCAGGTGAACGGCGCGAAAATCATTCCTGCAAGCTTTGCCATGAGCGCACAGTGCAACCGGGTTGCAGTGGAAGACGGGCACACGGAATCTATTTCCGTGCGATTCACAACGAAAGCTGAGGCGAAAGACATCATTGCGGCCTGGAACGAATTCCGCAGCGAGCCCCAGGAGTTGAAGCTGCCGAGCGCGCCGGAGCGGCCTGTGGTTTATCTCGAGGCCAATGA
The DNA here is from genome assembly GCA_035602195.1 of Candidatus Acidiferrum sp. Classification (GTDB taxonomy): domain Bacteria; phylum Acidobacteriota; class Terriglobia; order Terriglobales; family Acidobacteriaceae; genus Sulfotelmatobacter. The sequence goes on along the minus strand of DATNMU010000121.1, from coordinate 10,378 downwards.
TCGTCCACAGCCGCGTTTTGACGTGGACATGGGATCAGGCATGACAACGGCGGTGGGACGGCTGCGGCCTTGCAAGGTGCTGGATTGGAAGTTCACCGTGCTTTCGCATAACACAATTCGCGGGGCGGCTGGGGCGGCGGTGTTGAATGCCGAACTGCTAAAGGCCAAGGGTTACCTGGGCAATGGTCACGCGAAATGAAAGCTCTGCCTCACTCTGGTCGTGATCCCTTCGATCCTCCTGACTTTGATCTGCCTGACTTTGACCCTGCCAGGAAGCCACGCCGATGATCGTGATGAAATTCGGCGGCACCTCAGTAGAAGACGCGCGGGCGATTGAGCGCGTGGCGGCAATTGTAAAAGGCAGACTTGGGCAACAGCCGGTGGTGGTGGTCAGCGCCATGGCCAAAGTCACCGACACGCTGCTCACCATGGCGCGGGCCGCCGGGGCCGGCGAACGCAAGACTGCGTTGAAACTTTGCCGCACGCTGCAGGAGCGACACTACAATACGGCCAGCGAACTGCTGGGCACGGCGGTGTTCAGCGATTTCCACTCGGAGTTGGGAAGCGAATTCGAAGGCTTGGATGAACTGCTGCGGGGGATTTCCGCGGTGGGTGAGATCACTCCGCGGACTACCGATCACGTTGCCGCTTTCGGCGAGATGCTTTCCAGCAAGATTGTTGCGGCGGCTTTTGCAGCCCACGGACTGAAGGGCGTGCACGTGGACTCGCGCGATATTCTGGTCACCGACAGCAATTACATGGAAGCGGTGCCGCAAACGGAGGAAACCAACCAACGGTTGCAGAGCAAGGTAAAGCCGCTGCTGGACGCTGGGCAGGTTCCGGTGATGGGCGGGTTTATTGGCTCGAATCGTGCGGGCATCACCACGACCATCGGCCGCGGCGGCTCCGATTTTTCGGCTGCGATCGTGGGTGCCGGGCTGGGAGCGGAGCGGATCGAAATCTGGACGGATGTGGATGGAATCCTGACGACTGACCCGCGCATTTGTCCGGACGCGCGGCGGATTAAAGTTATCAGCTTCGATGAGGCGGCCGAGCTTGCCTACTTTGGCGCCAAGGTGCTGCATCCGGCGACCGTGCTGCCCGCGATCCAAAAGAATATTCCTGTGTACGTGCTAAATTCGCGCAATCCGTCATGTGAAGGGACGAAGATTACCGCACGCGCGCCGCAAGGAAAGAATATTTTCAAGGCTATTGCGGTGAAGAAGCGCATTACGATCGTCGACGTGGCCGCGCCGCGTATGCTACTGGCGCATGGATTTTTGCGGGCGATATTTGAAGCTTTTGACCGGCATAAGGTTGCGGTCGACGTGGTCTCGACGTCGGAAGTGAGCGTCTCGCTCACGGTGGATTCCAACAACGCCATACCGGCTCTGGCGGCAGATCTGGCCAAACTGGCCGACGTGAAATACGAAGGGCGCAAGGCTATTATTTGTCTTGTGGGCGAAAGTTTGCGGGACAAGCCGGGAGTAGCAGCGCTGGTGTTCGGCAAACTCGTCGACAAGAAGATCCGTATGATTTCGCAGGGCGCATCCGAAATTAATCTGACGTTTGTGATCGAAGAAGATGAAGTGAATGAAGTCATCCAGCGCCTGCATGGGACGTTTTTTGCGGAGTTAGACCCCGAAGTGTTCGCTTGATTTTGGCGAGCTGTGTAGTGAAGGTTTAGATGAACATCCTTGTCCTTGGCCGCGGCAAGACCGGTTCGCTGGTGGCGGAGGTAGCGCGCCAGCGGGGACACAATGCTCAGGTCGCGGGCGCAGCGGAGAATCGGGACGCCAAAGCCCTTACCCCAGAAAAATTAAGCGAAATCGACGTGGTGATTGATTTCACCGCCCCGACTTGCGTAGTCGATCACATCGAAGCCTGTGCTCAGGCAGGCAAGAATATGGTGGTTGGAACGACGGGCTGGTACGGCGAAATCGATCGAATCCGAAAATTGGTTGAAACTCAGGGCATCGCATTGATCTGTGCGGCAAACTTCTCTATCGGCGTGAGCATTTTTCTGGAGGCGGCACGGGCCGCCGCCGCAGCGTTGCAGCACGATTACAGTGGGCAGATCTTCGAACGCCACCACGCCCAGAAGAAAGATGCGCCATCGGGAACCGCCATCATCCTGCAGCGGACGATGCGCGAGGCCAGCGGCAAAGGTGCAGACCTGGAGATTATTTCCTTCCGCGAAGGCGATGTGGTGGGCATGCATGAAGTTGTGCTGGAATCCGCCGCCGACCGCATTTATCTATGCCACGACGCGAAATCCCGGCAGGGGTTTGCGGATGGCGCGGTCCGCGCGGCGGAATGGATTGCCGGCAAAAAGGGTTTTTACGATTTCAAAGACGTGTGGCGGCACTTGTAGATCTGCCGTTCCCACATAAGCCCATTCGCGCTATCTTATTACCATGCAATTGCGCGGCTGCGGCACCGCTCTCGTTACTCCGTTCCATCAGGATGGTTCGATCGACGATGCTGCGTTGCGCAACCTCGTAGCTTGGCAGATCGATTCCGGCATTGACTTTCTCGTTCCCTGCGGAACCACCGGCGAAACGCCAACGCTCACGCACGATGAATGGCTCTACGTAATCGATGCGACCATCGAGGTCGCGGCTGGACGCGTGCCGATTGTCGCGGGGGCGACCTCGAACTCGACGCACGATGCCGTGGAGAAGGCTAAGGAAGTTGCAGCCCGGACGGGAGTGGATGCCATACTCACCGCGTCTCCCTATTACAACAAGCCTACGCAGGAAGGACAGTACCGGCACTTCCGGGCGATTGCGGAGGCGGTCGGCGACAAGCCGGTTATTCTTTACAACGTGCCCTCGCGCACGGGGGCGAACATTGAACCGGGAACCCTGGGGCGACTGGCGGAGATTCCAAACATTGTTGGCGTAAAGGAAGCCAGCGGCAACATGACACAGGTTGCTGAAGCCATCAATGCCGTGCCAGAAGGATTTTTGGTTTTCTCTGGCGATGACGCCGTCGCGCTGCCGGTGATCGCGCTGGGCGGAGTGGGGCTTGTGTCGGTTGCGTCGAATGAAATTCCGCACGAGATGGCGAGCATGACGCGGGCGGCGCTGAATAATGACTGGGGCACGGCGCGCGGCATTCATCGCAAATACTTACCATTGATGCAGGCCAACTTCATCGAATCAAGCCCGCTTCCCGTGAAGGCCGTGCTGGCGATGATGGGTAAAATCGAAGAAAACTATCGCTTGCCGCTTTTGCCCATGCGTCGCGATACACGGTCGAAGCTGCAGAGAATCGCAACTGAAGTGGGATTGATCGCGAAGCCGGCGGCGGCCGCGCCCGACGCAACGGAATTTTATATTTATGAAAACTGGGCGGCGGGTCCACACAAGATCGTGCTGCATCGAGGATCCTGTGGCCAGTGCAATCAGGGAAAGGGACGGCCGGCGGGCCACGAGGCGAACCACGCGCGCTGGCACGGACCGTTCGCCACGCTTGCGGCAGGGCGCGAGACTGCGCATGGCATGACGGGAGTGCTGATTCGCAGCGAGTGCAAGTGTGTATGAAGATCAATTGTTGCTTCCTGATTGTTGATGGTTGATCGCAAGCGCCGGATGCATGAGGTGATAATCAATAATCAGCGATCAGAAATCGGCAATCCACTTTTAATGTCATCCCTAAAACTTTCGATCGAGCGCCTGGCAGGGTTGGGCGAAGTTGAGCACAATCCTGAGGCGCGGACGGCGTTTCTCGAATTCCGCGATGGGTTGACTCAGGGCAAAATTCGTGCCGCGGAAAAGGTCGACGGCCGCTGGGTGGTGAACACATGGGTGAAGCACGGCATTCTGCTTGGCTTTCGGCTCGGGGAGTTGGTGGAGACGGGCTGTGCCGCGCTGAGCTTTGTGGACAAAGACACCTTCCCAGCCCGCAAATTCTCTGTTGACGATCGCGTGCGCGTGGTTCCGGGCGGGTCGTCGGTGCGATTGGGAGCGTATGTGGCTCCGTCGGTAATTTGCATGCCGCCCATGTTCATCAATGTGGGCGCTTATGTGGATGAAGGAACGATGATTGATTCGCACGCCCTGGTAGGCTCGTGCGCGCAAGTGGGCAAGCGCGTGCATGTGAGCGCCGCGGCGCAGATTGGCGGAGTGCTGGAGCCGGTAAATGCGGCGCCGGTGATTATTGAAGATGATGTGCTGGTGGGCGGCAACTGCGGAATCTATGAGGGCACGCTGGTGCGGGCGCGGGCGGTGCTGGGCGCGGGAACTATTCTGACGCGGTCGACGCCGCTCTATGATTTGGTCCGCAACGAAGTTTATCGCGCGACGGCGGAAGCGCCTCTCGAAGTTCCGGAAGGAGCCGTGGTGGTGCCGGGATCACGCGCGGTGAAGAAGGGCGCGGCGGCGAAGCTGGGAATTTCTTTGTATACACCGGTGATTGTGAAGTATCGCGATGAAAAGACAAATCGTGGAATCGAACTGGAAGATTGGCTGCGGTGATCGTGAAGGTACAACGGCGTTTTAATCTACGCTGATGATGAACTTGCCAGCGGCATCGAGAGCAAGGTGAATCTGGCTGAATTTCTCCACAATCGCATTAGCCTCTTGAAGTTTTGAGGCGGGAAAGGTGCTGGCCAGCGCAATTGCGTTCATCCCAGCCGCGTGGGCTGCCTGAATTCCCGCTGGCGCGTCTTCGATCACGAGGCACTCGGTGGGGGGCACTCTCAACAGGTTCGCGCCTTTCAAATACGGCTCGGGATGCGGCTTTCCGTTGGTTACGTCGTCTGCTGTAACCAGAACTTTGGGAATCGGGAGGCCGCCGAGGCGAAGACGCGCGGTGGCGAGAAGGCGAGTTCCGGAGGTGACCACGCACCAGTGGCCGTCTGGAATGGCACGGATTAATTGGGCGGCACCAGGCATCACGGTAACGTCGACCTGATCCTCGGCCTCGTGGCGTTCCAGCCACTGCACTTCCGAGGGGGCATCCAGATGAGGAGCGACGGCGCGAATCACTTCGATCGAGCGGACGCCGTGCGCGATGGCCATCACTTTTTCCTCTTCAATTCCCTTCTCGCGTGCCCAGGCTCGCCATTGGCGATCGACGGAGCGGGTGGAATCGATCAAAACGCCATCGAGATCGAACAAGATGGCAGAGCAGACGAACTTGGTCATGCTTGTTTCTAACACAGAGGAGGCTACTGGTTCGATGGCGGTAAAATTCGAGGCGGTGATGACGAGAGTGCGGAGTGCGCGGCTTGCTGCCGCAACTGCAAGTGGCGCTCGCGAAAATGCGCTTTGGCGCGCTGGCCCCAGGCACGCACGAACCAGTAGTTGAGTCCCGCGCCCAGCGCAGAGCTTACCAGGGGAATCATTCGCCCCGCCCATTTTTCGACGACTTCGGCGCTGGCGCGCGCGGCAATGCGCTGGATGACGCGCGGAACAAATCTATTTACGACTTCTTTTTCCAGCAGATCACGGCTGATATCTACTCCGGCTGCACTGGCGGCGGCGATCCACAGCTCGGCGATTTCGCTGTCGGTGCTGAACTGAAAGCCGTAGACCAGGCTCAATTTCTGAATGGTACGCATGGTGATGGCGGAAAGAATGCCGAGATCAGGGATGATGGTCATGAATCCGCCGAGGCCGAATCCTGCGCCCTCGACCGCCGCCAATTTCATTCCGCTGCGAATGATGTCGTCGGCCACCACATCGATCTCGCGCATCTCCAGCGAATAGACGCCGTGATAACCGCTTATGGGCAGGCGGTACGCCGCGCGCAGTTGCAGCAGAAACCTTTCGGGATCGACTTGAACGGTGGAGTACGCGCGCGTGAGGCCGTGAACCAACGCCTTTTCGGCGCGGCCGCGAAGCCATGACTTGGATTCGAAATCTGCCATTGCATCAACCCTACCTCAGCGGCGCTGAGAACGCCATCAGCCAGGGCCTTAGATTCCGGCACTACGGACGGTATGCAACGTAGTCTGTGCTAGCATCACTAGTTACCCAATGCAAACTGGAAAATTGCAAATCATTCCCCTAGGGGGCCTCGGCGAGTTCGGCATGAACTGCATGGCCGTCCGCTGGGGCGACGACATTATTGTGATCGACGCCGGGCTGATGTTTCCTGAGGCCGAGTTGCTGGGCGTGGATATCGTGGTTCCCGATATTTCTTATCTGATCGAGAATCGGCAGCGGGTTCGGGGAATCATTCTGACTCACGGCCACGAAGATCACATTGGCGCGCTGCCGTGGATTCTGTCCGAACTCAATGTGCCGGTGTGGGGGACGGAATTCACGCTGGCGTATGTGGAAGACAAACTTGACGAGCACGGACTGCTCGATGACGCCGACCTGCGCGAGATGCGGGCCAATGAACGCTTCAAGGCTGGGGCGTTCACGGTTCATCCGATCCGAGTTACGCATAGCCTGGTCGATTGCGTTGCGCTGGCGATTCATACTCCCCTGGGAGTGGTGATTCATACCGGCGATTTCAAGGTTGACCCTACGCCGACCGACAATCATCTTTTCGATCTGCATTCTTTCGCAGAATATGGCCAGCAGGGCGTGCTGGCGCTGTTTCAGGATTCCACCAACGTCGAGCGCAAGGGATACACGCCGAGCGAGCGCGCGGTGCGGCGCAAGTTTGATGAAGTTTTTGCGCATACGCAACGGCGCTTGTTTATATCTTGCTTTTCTTCTTCCATTCACCGCATTCGCCTGGCAGTTGAGTTGGCGCATCAGCACGGACGCAAGGTTGCTTTTATTGGGCGCTCGATGAACAACTCGGCTGAAATTGCGGAGGATCTCGGGTATCTGGAAATTCCAGAGGGAGTGGTCATCAATCCCGGTGAGATGAAGAACTTCGCGCCGGAAAAAGTTTGCGTGATGATCAGCGGTACGCAGGGCGAGCCCATGTCGGCGCTCTCGCGCGCGGCGGTCGACAATCACAAGCACGCCAGGATCGAGAAGGGCGATACGGTGGTGCTCTCGTCGCGGATCATTCCGGGCAATGAAAAGACGATTTACCGCATGATCGATCATCTTTTCCGCCGCGAGGCGCACGTGATTTACGAGGACGGCACTTCGCCGCCGATTCATGTCAGCGGGCATGCCAGCCAGGAAGAGCTCAAGCTGATCATCAATCTAGTGAAGCCGAAGTATTTTATTCCGATCCATGGTGAATATCGCCAATTGAAGCTGCACGCCGAAATGGCGGGAGCGATGCAGAGCTCGGTCGGCAAAGTGATTTTGATCGAGAGCGGCGACGTTCTCGAGTTCGACGAACACAACGCCCGCAAGACGGGCAAGGTTAATGTTGGCCGCGTCTGCATCGACTCCGGGTCGCGAACTGACGTGGTTGAAGATTTGATTATTAAAGACCGGCGGCACCTGAGCGAAGATGGCATCGTGCTGCCAATCATTGCCATCAATAAACTCTCAGGCCGCGTGGAAACTACGCCGGAGATCGTGACCCGCGGCTTCAATCCCGGCGAAGACGGCTTGATGGAAGGTGCCAAGCGCATCGTCGAAGACACGCTGGCGCACTCGAGCGAAGAAGAAAAAGCGGATTACGGCGTGATTAAGGAAAAGATCCGAGCCGACTTGAAGCGTTATATTTCGAAGCAGACGCAGAAGCGGCCGCTGATTATGCCGGTGATATTGGAGATCTAGAAGGAGTCCTCGGTTGGATGCCAGCCGACGAGTTTTCGCTATTGAGAGCAATCTGGGGCTAAGCCCGTCGAATCTTACTCCAGCGGATTTCTCCACCTCAGCCCCGGAAACCGCGCAAAGTCCCGGTCCGCCGTGTGCAGCACGCCCCCGTATTCCATTGTGAGTGCCGCGATCTCGGCGTCGCTCACTCGAGGACCTGCCGCCCGCCCTTCGATCACCATCCGCCGAAACAACGGCCAGTAACCGACACCGGGCGTCAGAACCTGTACGTTGGGGTGCGCCAACCAGAGGTCGACGATCCGCGCCGCTTGCTCCAGATCAAAGCGTTCGGCAGGCAACTTGGGATTGGTCATAACCCGCAGGAAGGCAGAAACTGCCTGCCAGGGCAGTCCGACCACCTCAATGCTCGACAGCGTGTTTTCGAGCCATGCGCGCGCAACCGCGTGATGAGACGAACCTCTGTTGTACGAGTAGATGAGAAGGTTCGCGTCGAGTACGATCACCGGTAGTCCGGGCCTTCGAGGTACTCGAGTAATTCTTCCACTTTGTCGAAGTCAGGAAGCCCCAGATTGATGGGTGTCACCCTGAACGGCTTCCGCGGAGGCTGTTTCGTCGTCAACCCCAGGCGCAGGTACCGGTTCACCACCTGCTTGAACGGTTCCCCGGTCTTCCGGACTTCCTTGTTCAACAGGGCCGCGACGTCTTCATCGAGAGTCAGAGTGGTTCGCACATCATGATGCTAATGCTTTAGGCATCATGATGTCAAGTTCGGCCTCCGCGCAGCCAATGGTACATTGGAAGGGTATGCACACGGTCAGCCTCGCAGAGATCCAAGAAGCACAATCCCGACTACGTAGCATCGCAATTCGCACGCGCCTGATCGAACTCAACCTTCAAGAATCTTCCCACCGCCGTCTTTTCCTTAAGCCTGAAAACCAGCAGCCCATCGGCGCTTTTAAGCTGCGCGGGGCTTACAACAAGATTGCCTCGCTCTCGGAACAGGATCGCAAGCGAGGCGTGATTACTTACTCCAGCGGCAATCACGCACAGGGCGTGGCTTACGCAGCGCGTGCCTTGGGGGTGAAGGCTGTCATAGTCATGCCCAACAATGCTCCGGCGATCAAGCGCGCGGCGACGGCGGCACTGGGCGCGGAGATTGTCTTTGTTGGGCGGGGCAGCGCCGAGCGGCAGATTAAGGCCGAAGAGCTTGCGGCGCAACATGGATATGTGATCGTGCCGCCGTACAACGACGAACACATCATTGCCGGGCAGGGCACGATCGGCCTCGAGATTCTCGAAGACTTGCCGAATGTGGAAACGGTTCTCGCGCCGGTGGGCGGCGGAGGCATGATCAGCGGCGTGGCCACTGCGATTAAATTGACCAAGCCTACGGTTAAAGTAATTGGCGTGGAGCCGGAAGTGGCGGCTGATGCCCAAGCCAGCTTACGCGCGGGAAAGATCGTCCAGTTTTCCGCCGATGAGGTCTCGCGCACCATGGCCGACGGGCTGCGCACCCAAAGCATAGGACCGATCAACTTTGAGCACATTCGCCACTACGTCGACGACATTGTGACCGTCAGCGAAGATGAGATTCGTCAAGCGGTCAGGTTGTTGGCGGAGAACCCAAGTACTGTGGCTGAACCGAGCGGCGCTGTGGCCGTGGCGGGTTTTCTTTTTCATCGCGACCAACTGCCGAAGACAAAAGTTAACGTCGCCATCATCAGCGGAGGAAATATCGATCCGAAGATGTTGGAGGAGTTCCAACGAGGATAGGCTGGGAGTACTCGCACCGGCAGATTATTCGGAACGAGGCGCTCTAGCCCATCGTCGAATTGCCACCAAGGACCAGACGGCCTCAACCAGCCCGAAAGGCCACGCTCCCTGCAGAAAACCGTAGACTGAGCCGAGGGCGCAAGCTACCGCGAAGGCCAGAATGAACCAGCGGCTGCGGGGCTCGAAGGCGTAGCAAACCAGCATTGCGGTCACCGCGAAGAGGCCGAATACGGTCAAGGGTGTCATGGAATTTGGGACAGCGTATTCAGATTCATAATCCTAACGCACTTGACCGGCACGAAATGCCAGCCCTACTCTCTAAACACTGGATGTCGCGTTGGAGTTGAGGGCGAGTGTTCCGCCACCGATCGGGTTAATCGCGCTCCAGAGTATTCCGAGCTTATGAAGATTCGATTCTTGACTGCCGTTATGATCGCCGCCGTTGCAACTTCTCTTTTCACAGCGCCCTGCGCCTTTGCTGATGCGCTGCGCGGCACGCTGGTGCATGAGGAGACTATTCGCATCTCGCCCAACGCCGACGCGGCCAAGGTTGGAGAGGCGGGGCGTGGAAACGAGTTGATTGTCCTGGAAACCAGCCGCGACTGGGTGCATGTGCAGGCGATTCTACGCGAGGCGCGCAATGAAGAGGGGCTGACGGACGAAGAGGCGGAGGCCAAGACCATTACCGGATGGGTCGCGGCGAAAGGTGTGGTGAGCACGACAACGCAAGACGGTGACAGGATCATCTTCGGGGAGGCGGCAGACTCCGAAGACCAGGCGAGCCGGCGGCGCGGGCGCCGCGATGCCGCGCAGGATGCGATGCGGCTTTACTATCGCATTTATGATCTGATGCCGACTTCGCCGCTAGCCGCCGAAGCTCTCTATCGCGCGGCTGATATTCGCTGGCAGATCGAGCGATCCGATGTGATGACGCGCCCTTCTGCGCGCGAGCG
>DATNMU010000120.1:0-3390 GCA_035602195.1 Candidatus Acidiferrum sp. | reverse complement strand
AATACGCACTTGCGAAACTTCACGTCTACTCCACCAGGTCTCATCAAGTTTTGGTTGGGGCATGCCGGACAGGATATGTCCGATCTGTACGACAAGGCAAAAAACGACGTGCAATTTCGCAAAGCAGTGGCAGAGCGTGCTGGTTTGGGCTTCGAGCTTCCGGCTGAAAAGTCCGTTGTTGGACCGAATGGACCGAAAATTGAAAACGAAGTTGTTTTGGAAATGGCTGCAAGTGTTTGATTTAAGTGAGCGACCCGACACATGGGTGACAGTTTGTACCGGACACATAGGTGACACTTCCTCCCCTAGGGGAGGAAGCGATGCCTTGGAAGGAGTGTTCGGTTATGGATGAACGTGTTCGTTTTGTGGGGCGCTTGCTGGACGGGGAGAAAATGGTCGCGCTCTGTCGCGAGTTCGCCATCTCGCGCAAAACCGGTTACAAAATCTTTGACCGCTACAAGGAATACGGTCTGGAAGCTCTGACCGACCGTACCCGCAGGCCCTGGCGTTACGCCAACCAACTGCCTCAGCAGGTGGAGGCCGCCATTCTGAATCTCAAACGGGAAAAACCCTACTGGGGCGCGCGCAAGATCCGCGAACGCTTGCTGCGTCGCTTTTCCTGTGAGGTGAAGGTTCCGGCGCGCAGCACCATCCACGCCGTGCTCGATCGCCACGGCCTGGTCCAACGCAGAGGGCGCCGACGCAATCATGCTCGAGGCACGCCCTTGTCGCTGGGGCAAAAGCCCAACGAGCTGTGGTGCACCGACTACAAAGGTGAGTTCCTGCTCGGCAACAAAAAATACTGTTACCCGCTGACCGTCACAGATCATGCCTCGCGCTATCTTCTCCTCTGTGAAGCCCTTGAATCTACCTGTGAAGCTCTTGCTTTTACGGCCTTTGCGCGCTTATTTAAAGAGCGCGGCCTGCCCACTAGCATCCGCTCGGACAACGGCGTGCCCTTCGCCTCGCCCAACTCTCTGTTCAACCTCTCCAAGCTCTCGGTCTGGTGGTTGCGCCTGGGCATCACCATCGAACGCATCCAGCCCGGTCATCCACAGCAGAATGGCCGGCATGAACGCATGCACCTCACGCTCAAAACGCAAACCACGCGCCCCGCGGGCGGGAACAGCCTGCAGCAGCAGAGCAAATTCGATGATTTTCTCGAAGAGTTCAACAACGAGCGGCCCCATGAGGCCTTGGACATGAAGTGCCCCGCGGAAGTCTACACTCCCGCCATCCGCCGCTATGGCGGCCTGCCAGAACTTGCTTATCCGTTTCACGACCGCGTCATTCACGTCACCAACTGCGGACGCATCTGTCTGCACCGCAAAAAAATTAATCTCAGCACGGTCTTCGCAGGACAAGCCCTGGGGATTAAAGAAGTCGAAGAAGGTATTTGGCTGGTCAGCTTTATGGAGTACGATCTCGGCTACATCGATTTGGAGGAAAAAACTCTGCAGCCTCTCGACAACCCTTTTGGCCCAAAAGTGTAACCTATGTCTCCGGTACGATCTGTCACACCTATGTCTCCGGGCCGTACCGGCTAATTCTGGAGCGGGCGATGGGAATCGAACCCACGTCCGAAGCTTGGGAAGCTTCTATACTGCCATTGTACGACGCCCGCTCGGTATCCTGATTCTACTCATGAAATTCATCTGAGTACAGAAACTTGATTAGTTTTGATCTGTTCCGCCGAAGTAAACGGTGTAGGACCCAACGGTACGAGTGTCTATAAAAAATCGGTAAATGTGGAAAAAACATGTCGGAGCGATAGGGCCTAGACTTCTTCCGCTGCTACAAGCAGCGTATTCTCTCTGAGTCTCATTTCATCTCATTTCTCTTCCCAACCGCAGTCGCAATCTTGAACCTTTCGACTCGCCGCCCCATCTCAATGGTATTTTTTGACGCTCGCGCGAGGTGTTCAACCAGCACTCTCGTCTCCGGATCTACCGTAAATCGACGGCACCTTCAGCCCCATCGGCCGTAGATACGTCGAGAGTTGGCCCCGGTGGTGGATCAAGTCGAAGTGAAAGAGCCAAAGAATCTCGCTGAGGGGTCGCTCCAAAAGAAGTTGTTCGCCAGCATGCAGCTTAGCCGATTGCTCCCAGCATTTTTGATCCATGTGCGCAAGCTTGTTGGATAGCGACGCAGACAACTCCTCGAATTGCCAGATGAGAACGTCAAACGACGACGCAGAACCTAGGGACGTCTCCGCATCGGCTCGCGCGGCAACATCATTACGTATTATTAGCCCTTTCACGATGGTCCACACGATATCTCGCGCTGATGCGGAGCGTTCGTGCGGCTTGTAGGAAAGATCAGCAGAAATGAACGACTGAAAAAGGCGCAGTGTAAGGACCGTTTCAGCGGCGTGTCGCGTTCGGTAGAATTCGAGTGTGCCGGCGTTCGGCTCTTTAAGCATGCGTTTGCTCCGTGCCTGGGCTAACAGCTATTTGCGATGTTTGTGGTTTGAGAAAGGGGTAGTCCGTGTAGCCGGCGGGCGAGGATCCGTAATAGCCTTCCGGACGCTGTTCGTTCAGAGGGGCGTCCGAGCGGATGCGCTCGACGAGGTCGGGATTTGCGATGTAGTCCCTTCCGAATGCGATGAGATCTCCAAGTCCCTCCTGCAGAAGTTCGGCGCCATGTTTCCGGTCGATGCCCACGTTGAGAATCAAAGTTCCATGGTAGCGGCTGCGGAAGTGATGAATCACGCCGTCGCCCGCCAGTGCTGAGATAGGAGTGTTTGACAAGTCGGCAAGCTGCCGCATGAGGTAGACGTGAGACAACTTGTAAGTGTCCAGCCGTTCGTACACATATTCCGACGTGGGGATCGTCGATGGAACGGCTTTGAATAAGCCGAGCTCATTCATCATGGGGCCAGTCTTCACCCCCACACGCTGGCTGGGCCAGACATCGAGGATGGCTTCCAACACTTCAAAGAGGAAGCGTGCGCGCTTTTCAATACTGCCTCCGTATTCGTCGGTTCTGCGATTGGTGGTTTCGTGCAGGAATTGCTGGATGAGATAAACAAATCCGGCCTGAATCTGCACGCCGTCGAACCCGGCGTTCTTTGCGACTTGAGCCGCATTGCGGTATTCGTCGATGGCCTGCTTAATATCCGCGAGCGTCATCTCCCGGGGCGTTTGGCTCATGCGCGTCCCGCCGGGAACGTGAATCAACTGCTCCGGATTAATCGCCGAAGGGGCGACGGGCAACCGCCCATCGCTGAAAAACGAAGGATACGACACTGAGCCCTGGTGCCACAGCTGAGCGAACATTCGTCCGCCCCGCGAGTGGACCGCGTCGGTAATCACCTTCCATGCGGCACGCTGTTCCTCGTTGTAGATTCCTGGAGCTCCGTGCCAGCCTTTTGCGTTTTCACTGACCCAC
>DATNMU010000119.1:0-7878 GCA_035602195.1 Candidatus Acidiferrum sp. | reverse complement strand
TGTCAGTTTTACGGTGATCGCCCGCCAGCCAGAATTGGGATTCGCCTTCGGGTAGTAGCTCAGGGAATAAAGATGCGCCAAGTCGTCGCGAACTGAGGCAAAGGCTTGCTTTTCCTCTCTCCAGTTCTTGGCAAAGTAGGCCTTGCCCCCCGTAGCGGCAGTCATGCGCTCGAACACTGCGGTGGACAGCGGCTCCAACCTGGCCTCCTGAGTGCTGATCATATATACGGAAACGCCCGCGGACTGGGCCAATTCCGCCACATCCTCGGGCGGCACTACGCTGGAATTGTCCGGGCCGTTGGAGAACACCACCACAACTTTCCTGCCCTGGTACTGAGCGGCGTCTTTCAATGTCAGCAACAGGGTGTTATAGAGTGCCGCTTCGTCTCCAGCCACGGTCGATCGTACGGCGCGCAAAATTTGCGTCCGGTCGGCGGTAAGAGTGGCAGCTCGAGAGAGATCCCGGCTGTAGGAATAGAAGGCAATCTTGTCCGCGGTTCCCAGTGAACGAATGAACTCGGCGATCGCATCCTGTGCGAACACGAAACCGCGATACATGTAATTGCTGGTATCAAACAAAACGAAAACGTTGGCGCCGGCCAGCAATGAGTCAAGAGTGTGAGTAGAATCCGCGGTGGAAGAGTTTTTACTCAACTCACCCGGTGGATCTGGAGAACCTTTGGACTTTGCGGGGTCGTTCACGCTAACCGCAGGTTCGTTGCCTTCGGCGAAGGTAGCGATTTTCTCCTCAATCCCATCTTCAACGATGGAAAAATCGCTGGGTGGGAGACCTGTAATATAGTTTCCCTTCTTGTCAGTCACTGCGACATTGAGCTGTACCAGGTTAACCACAACATGAAGATCGGGGCTCTCTTGAGCTTCGACTCTGGCTGTGTAGCCGGTGAGTAGACCCGAAAGCAAACAAAGAGACAGCATGGATTTCTGTACCATGATTCCTAGTTCCTACTCTGCGATTCCTTGAGTGAGATCGCGATTACTCTTAGAAAATCCAACCGCCCGTACCCTCAAGGCCGAGATGCGCCTACTCTTGGTGCCGAGGCGATCTTGCCGTTTCGAAAGTCTTCACCGGTTTCGTGGATTGCGCGAAGCAGCGCTGGCCAGTCTCCCAAATCGGTCGCAAAGATCTTCTCCACCATGGATCGGGTCAACTGCGGCACCAGATGGTTTAGCATCACAGGCGAAAGCCCGGTTTCATCGGCCAGACGTGCCCAATATAGATTCGGCGAATCCCAGGATTCTGCCAGAAGGCGGCTGGAGTATCCGACGAACGTGGGCAGAGGTCCAACGTTTAGCAGGTCGCTGGCGTAGGTTTGCGCCAAGACGGGATGCGGCACGCCAAAATCGTGCGACAAGCGCTTCCAGTTCACCTGTTCCGGATGCTCGCGAGAGAGCGTTTGCAATTCCTGGCTAGACGGTCCCCACGAACCGGTGCCTGCGGGATACCTGCGCTGGAACTCAGCCGTGAGATAGAAGGTGTCGGCGGGCGTGACTTGCGGGAGTATTTCTGACGCGTGGCCGGCCCGGAGACCTTGCTCAATTTGGGCGGACCGTTGGGGATTGAGCCGATCCGATAAAATGGTCATCACTTCGCTGCGCAGTTCCTCATCCTTTGCGGAAGCATTTAGAAGCTCCTCCCCCGTTCGCTGATATAGCGCGACAGCGTGAAGTTCGTTCTGGCTGACATTCCACCAGCGCGGCAAGACTGCATTGGCCAGAAGCGCCGGCGTCAGTTCCTTCCAAATGAGAGCCTGAACATTCTCCGGCGAGATAAAATCCTCTTCGAGATCAGCAAGAACATAGGGGAGATCGGCGAGCGAGCCAACAAAATGCGCGCCCCCTCCGGCGGGCGAACCTTGACCGAAGAGCATTGGCGCCTGCCACACTGTTTTTATGCCACCCACGGTTTCTCCGGTAAAGTCGTGCGACCTGACCAGGAGCGGGTTACTGTGCAGCGCCTGTGCGCCGGGCGGTTCATAGTAGGCATAGTTCAAACCCACAAGACTGTCCCTGAGGAAAGGAGCGAGCTGGCCGCGAGCCTCTTCGAGGTGCGCGGGCGAAGGAGCAGGAGATGTGAGAACCTTTGCCAGGTCGGTTCGCATCTGCACTTCCGTGTGATGGTTGTTATAGATTCCTGCCGCCCATTCGGTTCTCTCACCATTGGTGAAAATCGGCCGCGGCATCTCGAATTCGCGTAATTCGCCAGCCTTATGGATCACGAATTCGTCCGGCACCTTGCCTTGACCTTTTTCATGTAAGGCATCGCCCAATGCAAATAGTGTGTCCAGAGAAACTAATCGCTGGCCGTCCATGACGGAACGAATTCGGAGGGCCACTTCCTTGTGGATCCTGATTCCATCGGTTGTGGTCTGGCGAGGTCCTGCAAGCAACTCGATGATCTCCACCTGTGAAACTTTCCCTTCTACTGTGGCAGATCGAAACAGTTCCTCAAGAGAAGATCGGCCCGCGTCATAGACCTGGGCCGCCGATCGAACTTTGGCGAATGGTTTGATAACTTGCTGCCATGAATCATCCAGCCGCTGGGTGGGGATTTGCCCTTGCCGGGCCAGGACCTGCCAGATTCCGACGTTCGCCTGAAAGATGCCAATCCCGTTGCCTCGGACGGCATTGGGAAGGTTGTTGAGAGCTTCAGCCGTTTCCAGAAACATGACAATGGATCTGTCATTTAACTCCTGGAATTCGGAGAACACCCGATATTGATCACCAAACTCACCGAACTTTCGCGCCAGCAGGCGAACCGTCGCAGGAGCCAAACGATATTCCGGAGGCCGCCTGCTTTCGAGCGCACTGACCGCCATATATATCTGCAAGGGGCCGTCATTGGTGGATGCTCGGGAAAGAGCAAACATGGTTTGCATAAACTGATCGGGACGCGCCAGGTGGCTGTTACGCCTGCCCCATTGACGCACCATGTGCAATTCATTCTTCTGCCGAAGAATGTCATTCCACACCTCGAGGTTTCCGGGAACAATCGGTTCGCCGGTGGGTTCCCACTGAAGCCGGGTAACCAAAAGCAAGAGATCGGGAGCCGGCCTGAAAGCACCGGTTGTAGCGCTAGCCGAAAGATCTGGGGCCCGCAAAGCTTCGTAGAAAAGGCGCATCCGATGCGGTTCGGTGAAATATGCTTGCCGATTCTTATTCACCCGTGAAAGGACGTCAAAATAGGCAGCCAGCCAACCTTTGTCGGCCGCCAGCAGTTTCTGGACGAAAGCTGCAGGGGATGTCGGGCTAACTCCAACGAGATCCTTCCACGCAGATTCTGCTTCCGGCCCTCCGGGAACGACGACGCGTCCCGCGCGGATGCAGATGTGGCTGCCGTAAAAATCAAGGACTGCGGCGTAGGGGAGCAGTCCCCTGATGCCAATCGATCGTTGCAAAGCTTCGGCGGTTTCGGGATCGAGTTTGGAAAACGCCCAATACAATCGTGCCTCAGGCGGATTGTTCAGGAGCGTGTCAATCAGGTCCGTGCTGGCCTCTTTATTATTCTTCGCGCGGGCTGTGGTCCAGTCGCTGGCGGCGAAGAGCAGCGGCACGGGAGTATCGGCGTACGGATACTCGAAAGGTTTGCCTCCTTGCAGCGTCTGCTCTAATTCGGGCAGAGGGAATCCGGAATCGATGGTCAGGAAAGCCCTTTCGGAATCAGCCGTCTGCAAGGAGGTGCCGGGTTCTCCACAGTTTGGCCGGGTCCGATAACCGAGGATGCTCAGGAGCGGTTTGGCGTCATCGCAATTTGAAACGCGAATCTTGCCATTGCTTGCTGCGGCCAGGGCCGACAGTTCCCGGGCCTGCACAACGTAGCGGCCCAGAAGGATGAGAAATTCAGTCTTCCTGGAGCCGTCATAACCTTGCATGAACACATTTCTGCCGAGTAAGGGCAGCACTTCCTCCGGCCCAATCTTTTGACTGATGCCGGCCAGGCGGAGAAAGGAGCGGAGCGGACCCGGGATCATGAATTGCGACGAGTTCGCGACTACTTCGTTTGGAGGAGAGGTTGCAACCGTCTCGGATGGGTTCGAAGTAGCTAAGTTAGCAAAGTCGTCGGCGTTGGCACAGAGGCAACAGCAAGAGAAGAGTGCCACCACAAGAACGGAAAGGCAAAGAGGGTATTTCACGGCTGGACTCCTCTTAAAACCGGTAAAACCTAACGCAAGCAGGAGTATGTCGCAGAGAGCGGGGACTGTCTTTCATCCGCGAAATGGAGTTGCCCCCATCCCCCAAGCTTGCGCTTTCTAGCCACCGCTTCCAAATACCAGTGTCCGCCACAATAACTCATAGCTCTGAATTATCCAAGCAATTTCGGGTGTTTTTACTCGAATTTTACTTTCTACGGTTTGAAAACCGCCAGGAATGGGACGCGCCCATGTCGTCGAATTTACAAAAGGCAAAGCTGAACCGAGTAGTGATTTTTGCGCTCGTGGGTCTTGACGCAACGCCTTTGGTTGTTGAGTCGCGTTACGCGAGCTGCAGACACCTCAGGTCGGGGCCCCGGCTAACGGCAGCCAAACTTGAAAGCGAGTATTGCCGGGACTGGAACTAACCTGGATATTTCCCCGGTGCTTCTTCACGATTCGCTGGACGGTGTCCAGGCCGAGGCCGGTGCCCTCTCCAACTCCTTTGGTGGTGAAAAAGGGCTCAAAGATGTGGGGCTGCACTTCCTCGGCAATCCCTGGGCCGTTATCGGCGATTTCCACCACAACGGAACTGTCGTTGCGGTAGGTCCGGATGCGCAGCTCTCCTTGTCCATGCATTGCGTCAATCGCGTTATCAATAATATTGGTCCAGACCTGGTTCAGTTCGCTGCCAAACGAATTCACCAGGAAGGGAGTCTGCTGGTAATCTCGTTTCACCACCACTCCATTTTTTAACTTGTGATTCAAAATCGTAAGCGTATTTTCCAGGCTCTTCACAACGTCCACGTTCTGCACCGGAGACTGGTCCATGTAGGTATATTCCTTGATTGCGCCGACCAAATCCGATATCCGCGATGTGCTACTTTCGATTTCGTGTAATAGACTTGCAACCTCTACCGAAGCCGCTATTCTTACCAGGGCGGCTCTAGCTGTGTCCGCGTCGAGGGTGGCAAACAATGATTCGACGGCCTCCGGTTGGATGTTCCGTTGCGCCAAGCCAGCCGCCAACATCCACAAGTTATTTTGTCCATGGCTGCGCAAGAGAGAATCGATCTGGTCTTCGAGGTCGCTGATGGTTAGCGCATCGGGCGGAACTATGTCGGTGCGGGTGAATGAAGCCTCGAGTTTTTCGATTTCTGATTTCTGAGCGGATGTGAGGTCACGCTTTCCCAGCTCGAGACTGGCGTCCCTGATTTTCTTTAGAATGTGGCGTAATTGGCTCGCGGCGCGCTTCGCAGCCGACGCCGGATTGTTCAGTTCGTGCGCCAGCCCTGCCGAAAGCTTTCCCAAAGAAGCCAATCGATCTCGCTGTTGTTCAAAACGCGTGGCTTCGCGGATCCGGTCGGACATCAATCCGACGAGTCGCTTGGTAAGCTCCGGCATTTTCTGAACAAGGTCTGGAAATAGCGAGGCAGGGAAGCGCAAGGCACGGCTGTCGGTCTCGGCCCGCCCGCTCACGGTAAATTGCTTCATTCTTGAGAACGGCAGGATGCCGGCAACGTCGCCGGGCTCCAGGTCGAAGGCAAAGGCTTCACCCCGCAGTTCGCCCCACGCCTGAAAGTGCCCCTCAAGCATCACGAACATCGCGTCGGCAGGATCTCCTTGCCGGGCATAGACGTCCCCGGCCTTGAGATTCATCTCTTGCGATTGGCTGATGAACCAGGCGAGCTGATCGTCGGGCAAATCAGCGAAGACGGGAAAGCGCAGTAGTTCGGAGTTTTCGAGCATTTACACCTTGCTGAGATATTGATGGATGAACTGCACCGCCACCGATCCTTCTCCAACACCGGAGGCCACTCTCTTGATGGAACCGTGGCGCACATCGCCCACGGCAAACATGCCAGGGATATTGGTCTCCAACAAGAACGGATCCCGGTCCAGCGTCCATCCCTTCGGACGCTGCCCGCCATGCATAAGGTCGGGGCCAGTCAACAGAAAGCCGCGATCGTCCCGTTCGGCAATGTCTGCCAGCCAATCGGTCCGCGGCAATGCTCCGATGAAAATAAACATCGCGCTTGCGGGTACGCGCTCCGTCTTGCCGGTATCGGAGCAAAGCACAGAAATCTCCTCCAGATGGGTTTCGCCGTGTGCCTCGGCCACCCCGGCATGGGTCCACAGTTGAATGTTAGGAGTTTCTTTGATCTGGTCGATCAGGTATTGCGACATGGTGCTGGCGAGTGATTCGCCGCGCACAAGAATAATGACACGATCTGCGTACCTGGCGAAGTTCATTGCCGCTTGACCAGCCGAGTTCGCGCCGCCAACAACGTACACGATCTCACCCTTACAGGAAAGCGCTTCCGTTGCGCCGCCACCATAGTAAATTCCCGCGCCCTGCAACCTGTCGATTCCGGGAGCCTGCAAACGGCGCCACTGCACTCCAGTGGCGATCATCAGCGCGTGACAAGAAATCTCGTTTCCATCTGCCAGCTTGATGATTCGGTAAGGCCCTTCCGTGCGGACGCCAACAACTTCCTGCGATAAAATTTCGACTCCGAAACGCTGTGCTTGCACCACCGCACGCCGGGCCAGATCGGCGCCACTAAGCCCTGTGGGAAATCCAAGATAGTTCTCGATGCGAGAACTCATCCCAGCCTGGCCGCCGGGCGCTTCCCGTTCAATCATGACGGTGTGCAGGCCTTCGGATGCTCCATAAACGGCCGCTGCCAAACCGGCCGGGCCTCCACCCACAATCGCCAAATCGTAGAAGCTGGTTTGAGCCCGCGTGCGCAGCCCAACCTTTTGCGCTACATCCGCGGGTATGCCCTCAAGAAGTTTCGTCCCGTCGGGGAAGAGAACCACGGGAAGATTGCTCGCTTCCGGGCCCAGCGCTTCCAGCAGGCGTTTAGTTTCCGGATCGTTAGCAGACGACTCAACGTCAATCCACTGATACGGGACGTGATTGCGGGCAAGAAAGTCCCGCAACTCATACGATCGAGGAGACCAGCGCGTACCCAGCAAGCGGATTCCCTGAAATGTTGGACGATAGGAAGCTTGCCAATCGTCAAGCAAATCATCCAACTGTGGATACAGGTGCTCAGTTGGAGGATCCCACGGCTTCAAGAAAAAATAATTGATGCTGGCATGATTGATGGCGCTGATGGCGGCATTCGTGTCTGCGTACGCGGTAAGCAATGCCCGCTTGGCGGCCGGATAAATTTCCATTGCCTGTTGCAGGAATTCCACCCCGTCCATGCGTGGCATGCGTTGATCGGCCAGTAGCAAAGCTACGCTGTCATTACGCACCTTCAATTGTTTGAGAAGATCAAGCGCACCTTCGGGCGAATCACTTCCGATCACTCGATATTCAGCGCCGTACTGCGAGCGAAGATCGCGCTCGATCGCTCGCAGAACATCAGAGTCGTCGTCCACACTCAGCAAAATCGGCTTCGCCATGCTCGAACCCAGTTCCAGACAAAGAGATGATTACGTTCCCAGCCAGTCGTTGAATTAGTTAGATACAGAAAATTACATTTGGTCGCTTCGGCGAGAAGATTCAGCGGCCCCGCTGGCATAGAAATTGCGCTCCGAAACCCTCGCGGAAACTGGTTCGAACTCTCGGCAGCGGTTAGAAGCTGATCTTCAGGATCTGACCGTTATTGCCTACGAACCATCCAGCCTTCGGAGTGGCGAAGGCGACTGCCCAGTAGCCACTCACTCCGGGCAGAGTGAACCAAGTGCGCCCTTCATCTGGAGTCCATGCCGCTGA
>DATNMU010000118.1:0-3450 GCA_035602195.1 Candidatus Acidiferrum sp. | reverse complement strand
GAGGCTGAGTCGTTCTCGCCGCCCAACCCGCGAATGCGTTCGATCTCCTTCTCCGTAGCCGCTTGCGGCAGCCCTTCGGAAAATACTCGGACCACCGAATGATCCTGCTCGGCGCTCTGGTTCCCCCCGACGATGTCATTGTTTAGGACAGCTTCAATATCCCATCCCTGCTCTTTCGCCATTTTGGCGAAATGAGTGCTTCCATTCAGCCCTTGCTCTTCGCCGGCCACGGTGAGAAAAATAATGGTCGCCGGAAACTTCAACTTGCTTAAGACCCGCGCGCATTCCAGGCTGACGGCGGTTCCGCTGCCATCATCATTCGCTCCCGGAGCGTCGCCCTTCACGTCAGCCATATCGCTGTTGCGCGAATCGTAGTGCCCGGTCACCAGCACGATGCGCTTCGCATTCTCCGAATCAGTTCCCTTCAAAACCGCGTAAACGTTGGTAATTACGGTGGGTTGGGGGATTCGGTCGGCAGCGGGTTCGGTGAAAGTGTCGGTCTTCACCTCCAGGCATCCGCCGCAATCCTTGGAGTAGCGTTCGAATTCCGACCTGATCCACTCGCGCGCCGCGCCGATTCCGTGCCCAGCCGCGACGGCATCCGCATCCTGCGCTGAGGTCGTCATTCGCGTTCCGAAGCTCACCAGCTTATTGATATTGGCTCGGATGTCCTCGGCGGACACCTGCTGAAGAGCAGCGGATATTTGGGCATCGGCGGGCATGGCGGATGCCGCCGAGGGCCTGGAGCTCTCTTGAGCCCATCCGGCCGTGCCCACGGCGATCACCGCACACAAACTTGTTAACAGCGCTCTGCCTGTCAGCAAAGAGTTCACGTAAGCCCCAGTGGAAGAAATGTCAATATCAACCGCGCCAAAGACCGAACAAAAAAACTCGCTTCTACAGCCGCCACCCCTTGACGCAAGGGAGAATCTAAATATTATCAAGGTATCCTTGAATGTCATCGAATGGGTAGTGGAGGAATCATGGTTCTTTGTCCCGAATGCGAAACAGATCTGAATGTAGAAGAAGAAGAGGTCGACGAAGGCGAGATTGTCTCGTGCCCTGAGTGCGGCACGGATTTTGAAGTTGTGACGACCAGTCCGCTGGAGCTCAAGGCAGTGGAAGCCGGCTACGTGGAAGAGGAAGAAGAAGTGGAGACTGAAGATGGTGACGACGCTTAGAGCGCCTTCTCCATTTACGCCTGTGCCCTTGTCCTCTTTTTGCTTCCTGCTTATTTGTTGTCTTGCCATTCAGAATTTACTTGTCGTGCCGTTAGCCGTCGCGGCTCCTGCGCCGGAGAAACTGAAACCGTCGGATCGCTACGCTCTTATCTTCGGAACTGTCTGGGGACCAGACGATCATCCCGTGTACGGAGTGAAGGTGAAAATCCGCGCCGTCGGGCGCAAGAAGCCCCACTGGGAACTCACTTCCGATCACGTGGGAGAATTCGCCCAGCGGGTTCCGGCGACGAAAGCCGATTATGAAGTTTGGGCCGATCTGAAGGGCGTGAAGACGAAGGACGGGCAGAAATTACATCTGGCGCAGAAGGTCGCGGTGCACGTAGAGTATGACGAGCGCGTGGATATCGGCTTACATCTCACTCGCTAAGTTAAATGTAAAGTTAGATGTAGGGGAATTGAGATTGGCATGACTCCCAGACGTGCTTTCAAGACTGCCTCCCTGGTTGCCGGCGCGCTTGTTCTTGTAGTGGCCGTAAACGCGAGTGCTGCAGCGGACAAAAAAGACAAACAACAAGGCCGGCTGCTCTATGGCAAGGTGCTCGATCAGCAGGATAATCCCGTTTCCGGCGCCATCGTTTACCTCAGCAATTCACGCACCCACGTGGTAAAGACCTACATTGTCGGGCAGGAAGGTACCTATCGTTTTCCCGGCTTGTCCACGGTGGATTATGAAGTTTATGCGCAATACAATGGCCGCAAGAGTGAGACGAAATCCGTCAGCCAATTCGATGAGCGTTCTCAGGTCTATGTTGACCTGAAAATCACGGGGCAGTAGAAGTAAAAAAATGTAAAGAAGACGTGAAAGCCGCGTGGCTGCATACAACTTTTTGTCGCTTCCAGGGTTCCATTCCTTGGAAATGTTTTGCGTGCGGAGGAAAAATCTTGAACGTATCGCGCTTGCTTCAAGCTAAGAATCAATTCGCTTTTGCGGGAGCAGTGTTAGCAACCATCGTCTTGCTGACTGCAGGGGCCCTGTTGGCTTTTGCCCAAGGGGGTGCGATGAGCCCTTATCAGGACGAGCAGGATGGCGTGAGTGCCGGCGGCAAGTGGATGGAGTTCCGCTCGGAAGACAAAATGACGGCCGCGAAGAAAGTTCGCTTCGAGCTTTTCTCAAATAATTATCTGCGCGAAGATCCCGACTCCAAACCGCGGGTTGAACTAGTATGCAGCAACGGCAAATATGAAGCCGCCGACTTTAATCCCGGTGCTCGCTTGGGACGTCCGGATTACCCCGGTTTTTGGGGACAGCCGAAAATGGAGGTCATGGTGCGCATCGACGGCAGCCATGAGCACAAGGGATGGAACTGGGTGCGGGGGCATTTCCTCGCGATGGACAAAGGCACGGTTCGCGGCATGATCGGCGCTGAAGTATTCAACGTGGAAGTTCGCACCAGGACCGGGGTCCAGATCGCCGAGTTTTCGCCAGCGGGCCTGGATTTGGGTGAGGTAAAAAGGGCTTGCGACCTCACTCCTCATAAGCCTTAGGTTTTTAAGCCTCAAGTTCTTAAGGATCGTCTGTCAGCGTGAAGGGGCTGGGCCGGTGGCTCAGCCCTTTCTGTTGGCGCCGTGGCTTCAGTGGTACACCGTAGACGCTGCCCCGTCAGTCACTTGCGCCCCGAATATCGCTAGTGTTTCACTAGGAATATCCACGGGGGTGATGGATGGGCAGCGCGATGATCACTGGGTCGGCATTCTTTCTATTCGTGGTGGGCGTGGCAGTTTACATTGTCATTCTCTATAACGAACTGGTCCGGCTGCGTAACGATAACGACCGCGCCTTCGCCAATATCGACGTGCTGCTCAAGCAACGTCACGACGAGATTCCAAATCTGGTCGAGACCGTGAAAGGATATATGCAGCACGAGCAGCAGACGTTGACAGCGATCACCCAGGCGCGAGCGGCATCGATGAATGCAGCCAGCATTGGCCAGAAGGCACAGGCCGATGCGATGATGACGGGCGCGTTGCGCGGACTGTTCGCCGTCGCCGAAAATTATCCCCAACTCAAAGCCAACGACAACTTTCTGAAGCTGCAAACTCGCATCAGCGAACTGGAAGAGCGCATCGCTGACCGTCGCGAGTTCTTCAACGACGACGTCAATACCTACAACACCCGCATCAGCCAGGTTCCGGAAGTATTTGTGGCCAGCTACATGAGCCTGAAGCCGCGCGGTTTGTTCCAAGTCTCCGAGGACGACCGCAAGCTGGT
>DATNMU010000117.1:0-8069 GCA_035602195.1 Candidatus Acidiferrum sp. | reverse complement strand
CTGACCTTCGGCCTGTTGGCGAACCTGTTCACTGCAGTATTCGTTTCGCGCTTGATTTTCGACTGGATTCTGAGCCGCAAGCAGCGCGGCGAAGCACTGAGCATTTAGAGGATTGAGTCATTGGGTGATTGAGTGATCGGGTCATTGAAAAGCGGCGAATGCAGAGTGTTTTCAGTCGCCCGATGACTCAATCGCGCAATCGCTCAATTTCAACGAAACCATAGATCGGATAAGGGGTAAGCTAGGTGGAGTTTTTTCGCAATCCCAACATAGATTTCCTCGGCAAGAAGTGGTATTTCCTTGCCTTCTCGCTGGTATTCAGCGTCGCCGGTGTACTTTCCATGCTCTTTTGGCACGGCATTCCATACGGCGTTGACTTCCGCGGCGGCACCCTGGTGTATGTGAAGTTCTCGCACCCGCCGGACGATAACAAACTCCGCGCAATGATGGACCGCGCCGGCTTGCATAACGCCAAGATTCAACGCTATGGCGCTCCTTCGGACAATCAAGTTCTGATTGACCTCGACGTGCAGGAAACCAACGAGCAGGCGCTCGACAAGGGCAAGACCCAAATCATTAACGCGCTCGAGACGAACGCCCCGGCTGGCAAGCAGGACCTGAATAACTCAAGTTCGCTCGCCATCAAGAATTATCTGATGGAGAAAGACCCATTGCACCTGGGCTCCGACGCCGAGCTGAAATACAGCCAGCAGGCGCAAGCTGTCGTCGATACCCGCGATAAGGTGCTGGGCGGCGTGCTTAGCTCGTTCGATCAACTGAAAGGCCCAGTCGATCCCGCAGTGGTGGCTTCTGTGTCCGATGGCTTTTTCCTCTCAGACTTTGGAGTCCGCAACGTCGAGATCGTTGGACCTCAAGTCGGCGCGCAATTGCGCAAACAGGCCCTGCTGGCGACGGTTTACTCGCTCGCGGGAATGCTTATCTACCTCGCATTCCGCTTCGAATGGATCTACGGCGTCGCCGCCGTGGTCACGGTATTTCACGATACGCTGATCACCGTCGGATTCTTCTCGCTAACGAAAACCGACATTTCCCTGACTGTGATTGCCGCCATCCTGACCCTGATTGGTTACTCCAATAACGACACGATCGTGGTATTTGATCGCATCCGGGAAAACATTAAACTCATGCGGCGTGAGAAACTCTCCGAGATCGTCAACCGCAGCATCAACCAGACTCTGAGTCGAACCATCTTGACAGCCGGACTGACCTTCCTTACCGTACTCGCACTCTTTTTATTTGGCGGCGAGGTGCTACATGGCTTCAGCCTCGCGCTCGTAATTGGCATCCTAATTGGGACGTATTCGTCGATCGCGATAGCCGCCCCCATCCTGGTGGCTTATCAGGATTGGAAAATTGGCAGGGCCAAGGCGAGTGGGCGAAATGCTCGTCCAGGTCAGGCAGTCGCCCGATAGCGGGATGGACAGTTTGCGGTTAAGCCTTTATTTGTAGTGAGTTGGAGATAACGGTTCCATGGCCGGCTAAATTAGTGTAAATTTCCGGGCTACGGAGTTGAATGTGGGAGCAAAGGGGACGCAGTCGGTGTCTAAGTTTACGTAAGGTCTGAAGTAGGAGAGAAACCTCATGTTTGAAGATAGCCTTCTGGAATCCGGCGGCAGGCTGAAGACAAAACGGGGACGTACGACGACCTTCGCTATTATTCTCGAGATAGCGGCGATCGGCGTGATGGTTCTGCTACCCCTCATCTTCACCGAAGCCCTACCTAAACAGCAGTTGATGACCTCGCTGATAGCCCCTCCGCCGCCACCTCCTCCTCCGCCTCCGGCTGCCGCTCCGGTGAAAATCGTGAAGCAGATTCAAACCGACATTGTGAATGGCGCTTTGCGCACACCGACAAAGATTCCTCAAAAGATTCAGATGATTAAGGAAGACGAAGCTCCGCCGCAGATGGCTGCTACCGGCGTCGTCGGTGGTGTTCCGGGAGGCATTCCCGGCGGCCAGATGGGCGGCGTGATCGGCGGCATCATCAGTTCCACTCCGGTGGCGGTGCCCAAGGTCGCTACTCCGCAACGCGTGCGTGTTTCGGCTGGCGTGACCTCGGGCCTTTTGGTTCGCAAGGTTAACCCAAACTATCCTCCGCTGGCTCGGCAAGCACGCATTCAGGGAACGGTAGTATTGCATGCGGTTATCAGTAAAGATGGCGCCATAGAAAACCTTACACTGGTCAGCGGACATCCAATGCTCGCTCCGGCCGCCATCGATGCCGTCAAGCAGTGGAAGTACAAACCGTATCTTTTGAATGGCGAACCGGTGGAAGTGGATACAGAAGTCCAGGTCAACTTCACCTTGGCTGGAGGTTAGAACTCCGGCTGGTTCGAGAGTTTGTGAATCACCTCCCCTCCCACCCAAGACGGTGATCGGGGAGTCTTTTGCCGGGCGCGACGGTACCTTTCACCTTAGGTACGCGAAGTTCTGGAAGGTTGCGCGCGGCTTTCTTGCGTCCAGGTTTGCAGTTTGTATGAATCTCGCATCAAAGTCACAGTAGTAGTTCCGAGGAGGGAAGGCAACTCATGTTCGTAGCTAACTTCGCAGGGGAAGTTTTTCATCATGTTCCTAGGATGGCCGCCTGGATTGTGCAGGAGGGCGGCGCAGTGGGATGGGATCCGATTTCGCTATGGAAGCAGATGGGTATCATCGCGAAAATCGTGGTCATCATTCTGTTCATTATGTCAGGTTGGTCGATCGGTGTCATGATTGACCGCGCCATGGCATACAACGCGGCCCGCAAGCAGTCTCGCGCCTTTGCCCCAGCCGTCGCCGGGGCTCTGCGTGATGGCCGCATCGACGAGGCCATCAAGGTTGCGGAGCGCAACAAGAAGAGCCATCTGGCCAAGGTTGTCACCGCCGGTCTTATGGAATTCAAGGCTCACCAGGATAGCCCCGGCGCCATCCCCGGCGAGACCATTGAAGCTTCCAAGCGCGCTCTGGAGCGCACCGAGGCCATTGTCCACGCGGAACTGAAGCGCGGTCTTGGCGGCTTGGCCACCATCGGTTCCACGGCCCCATTCGTCGGCCTGTTTGGCACCGTGATGGGCATTCTGAACGCCTTCAAGGGTATTTCTGAGCAGAAGGCCACCGGTCTGGGCGCAGTCGCAGGCGGTATTTCGGAAGCGCTCGTGACCACGGCTTTCGGTCTCCTGGTCGCGATTCCCGCCGTCATGATGTTCAACTACCTCACCGGCCGCGTGGAAGCGTTCGACGTGGAGATGGATAACTCATCGAGCGAATTGATCGACTACTTCCTGAAGCGCCGCGACGTTCGCCGGTCCTAGTAGCAGGCAGTACCGCATGGAGTTGCAGTCTGGCGCTGGGATTAAATCCTAGCGCCAGCCTTCCCAACCCAGGCAGGTTTTACTGGCAGCTGGCCACGGAATATTGGCCACTGCTGCAAGGGGAAATGAAGTTATGTCATTAGCCAAGCGGAACGAAGGCGCCAAAGTCAACTCCGATATCAACGTCACTCCGATGGTGGACGTGATGCTGGTGCTGCTGATTATCTTCATGGTGATCACACCCATGTTGCAGAAGGGCATCAGCGTGGATATGGCCAAGGTAAACAATCCCACTCCAATGCAGGACGCGGATAAGGAAGATGCGCTGCTGATCTCGGTGATGCGCGACGGTACGGTCTATTTTGGTGCCGACAAGATTACGCCAGACAGCTTAACCGGCAAAGTGAAGGATCGTCTCACCAACCGGACGAATAAGATTGTCTACGTAAAGGCGGACGCTCGCGCCCACTTCGGCAATGTTGTCCAGGTTGTTGACGGCGTTCGCGCCGCCGGCGTGGATGATCTGGGATTGCTAACCGAGCAGAGGAAGAGCACTCCAAACGCTCCTAACACTCCGACCACCCCCGCACCCGCGGGCGGACAATAGAGGAGAATCGACCATGAGTATGGCAATGGGAAGCGGCGGAGGACAAAGCGCCAACATTAACGTCACCCCGCTTATCGACGTGCTGCTGGTGCTGCTCATCATCTTCATGGTGATCACGCCTTTGACGCCCAAGGGTCTGGATGCGCTGGTTCCTCAGCCGCCTCCGCCGAACGCGCCCAAGAACAACACGCCCGACCGCACCATCGTCGTGCAATTGATTGATCGCGGCGCCGGACAGGATCCCGGCCTCAAGATCAACCAGGAGGACGCCACGTGGGATAACCTGCAGGGCCGTCTGGCCGACATTTACAAGACCCGCGCCGAGAAGGTGATGTTTGTGAAGGGCGATGATGCCATTCCCTTCGCCGACGTCGCCAATGTGATTGACATCGCACACGCTGCGGGAGTAGATAAGGTCGGTCTGATTACCGCAAAGATTGAAGCTGGCGGCTAACCGCCGAGGGTAGCCAAGATTCGTATCAGGGCATGCTTTCAGGTACAGGCATGCCGTTGTCCTAGTCCATCGGTGCGCCTTTGGGCGCTGCTTTTCTGGATTCTCCAAGGTCCGCGGATCGGATTCTGCCCGGGCGTGAAGCTGCGATTTTTCGTGGTCGCTTGGCCAGCGCTTGTCAATCCGCTGTCTCTGGGCCTAGGATGCTGTGGCAAGGGGAGACTTATACTGCAATGAATAAACACTTTCGTCTGTTGACGCTAGCCGCCGCTGCGCTGGCGCTATTTTCTACGATGGGTTGCAACAAGCTGCGCGCTCGCGACCAGCTCAACAAAGGTGTGACCGCCTACAAGAACGCCAAGTACGAAGAGGCTATCGACCACTTCCAGCAGAGCGTGGCGCAGGATCCTTCGCTGATCAATGCCAGAATGTATCTGGCCACCGCTTTCGCGCAACAATATATTCCCGGCGCCGACACCCCGGAGAATAACAAGATGGCGGAGCAGGCAATCGAGCAATATAAGCATGTCCTCGACATGAATCCGCCACGCGATCAGAAAGTCAATGCTGCCAAAGGGATCGCCTACCTTTACTTGAACATGAAAAAGTTCGACGATGCCAAGAAGTATTACCGCATGGCCGCCGATATCGACCCGAACGATCCCGAGCCCTACTATTCCGTTGGTGTGATCGACTGGACGGCCTGCTATCAGCCGCGCATGGAAGAGCGCGCCAAACTTGGCCTGAAGCCGGATGAGAACCTGAGCGCCAAGAACAAGGACCAGAAAAAGGTTTGCGCGCAGTTGAAAGCCAAGAATTTGCCTTCAATCCAGGAAGGTATCGAGAATCTGAACAAGGCCATCCAGCTCCGGCCCGACTACGACGACGCCATGGCCTACTTGAATCTGATGTATCGTGAGAAGGCCGACGTCGAATGCGACGATCTCGCCGCGCGCCAGGAAGACCTGAAAACCGCAGACCACTGGGTGGATCAGACTCTAAGCACCAAGAAAGCCAAAGCAGAAAAGCAGCCTGGTCAGCAAGGCATCACCATGGACCAACCGAAGTAGCCAGCACTGCGGTGTCGCGAGCGATCACCAGCGGCTCCAGACGCCCCCGCGCACAGCGCCCCTGAAGGTCAGGCAATGAGATCAGGGTTTGCTGTAAAGTCTCACCTCTACCTGCGGAAACTGCATCTGGCTCATTTCTGGAAACGACTGGCCGAAAGTCTGGTTGAGCATCTGTGTGGTGGCGTCAGCGTAGCCCGCAACATCATTCCTCATCAGCACCACCCAGACGCGGCCATGCTGACCTGAGAGTGTTAGCGCCAACTCGTTGCTCGGTTTTCCCGTCACATCCCGATAATCCAGGTGGTCGCCGTGACGCGGGAAAACAATCTGCGGCCCCGCAGTAACCCCGCTTTTCAGATCTCCCGTGCGCAGTGACCCAAAAAACTCATACGGAATGCGGGCTTCGGCAATATGAAACAAAATAGCGTCGCCAGGCTGCGCGTGATCGTAAATGTAATTCGCCGCAGCTTCCGACCCGTCACGCTCTAGATCGAAATCATGGTTGTAATAAGAAACTGTTCCCTTTAGCGAAAACAAAAGCATGATTGCAAGGCAAACGGCGACCATCCAGGCTCTGCGCAGATTCGCCAGCCCTGCTGCGGCGAGGACGATCAGCGGTGGCAAGCAGAAAATAAAATATCGTCCCAGAAAAACCGGACGCGCCAGCGAAAGCACAACCGTAAGCGCTACTGGAAGAATTAGCCACAACAGCAGGAACTGCAGCCTCCAGGTCTCCCACTCCGCCCTCGTATGAAGCAGTCGCCCACGCAGCGGCATCACCGCGGCGAAACATGCCGCTGCATACAGCACCAGCAAAGGCCATCCGCCATTGCCCGCAAGGCGTTCCCAGTAATCTAGGATGTCGTGAAAGCCGGGCCGTGCGATCCAGCGAATCGGGCCCGCCCCAGTCTTGGCCACAAATGCCAACAGAGGCAGGACGCCAACTCCAATTTCGAGCCAAGCGCGCCGAATTCCCCCGCGGTTCATCACCCCCGTCTCGGCACCTGGCGTGCCTTCGAGCGCTCGCACGGCCAACCACTGAACTGCGATCAGCAAGAGAGCGTAAAAGTGCGCATAAACCGCAAGAATGTTCGCCAGAACGTATCTCCGGCGGTTCCGCAACGATGGCTCGCGCAACCACGTCACCAGGAACCCGCTCGATAGCGTGGCCAACAGCAGGAAAAGTGCATAGCTCCGCGCTTCTTGCGCATAACGAATGGAATAAGCGTTGCAACTCATTAGCGCGACGGCAATCATCCCGACCCGCCTGTCAAACAACTGGCGAGCGAGCCAATAAATGGCTGGCAGTGTGGCCAGCGAGCACAGAACGGAGAAGCTCCTTACGAAAAGCGGATGGAAGCCCCAATGCAGCCATCCTCGCAGCAGCACGTAGTACAACGACATGTTCGCTTCACGCCACCACAGCAGACGCAGGAAATCGTGCCAACTCAGCCGTGCGACTTCCACACTGAAGCACTCATCAAACCAGAAAGGTTTCCGGGCGATAAACAGAAAGCGCAGAATACCCGCGCCGGCAGCCAGTAGGGCGAATGTAAGACCTGTAATCCGCGACCGAACCTGCAGCGCAGAAGGGCTTACGGGCGAGTCGCCCCTGGCCTGGGCAACTGCCGTTTGTGATGGCAGCATGATTGCTGATCTATCTCCGGATTTAAGATGATACTATGCTTGAAAGAAAGCTCAATCTGTACAGGCGGTTGGGCGAAGGCATCCCCATCGGGTGACGAACTTCCGATGAAGCAATCAACGCCTTCGCGAAACTTCGTGTCCTTCGTGGTTTATTTCTTGCTTTAAGGGTTCCAAAGTGGTTTCACTTCCCCAGAACCGCCCCGAATTCTCTGCCGGTCCCAGGTGGGCAGGATGTGTGTCCGTAATCGTCCCCGTCTACAATGAAGTCGCCCACGTCGACGAATTGCTGCAGGCCATTTACGCCTCACCGGTCAAGAAGGAAATCATCATAGTCGATGACGGTTCCACCGACGGTACCCGCCAAAAACTCCAGGCCATGCCGCTGACCGAACACGTCACGGTAGTCTTCCACCAGCGGAACTGTGGCAAAGGTGCAGCAATCCGCACCGGGGTGCAGTACGCCCGCGGCGAATATGTTCTTATCCAGGATTCCGACCTCGAATACGATCCACAGGATTATCCCGCGCTGCTGCGTCCGCTGGAACTGAGGCAGGCAAACGTAGTCTACGGCGTTCGCCCAGACCGCCCGGAGCGCGGACTGCGATTTTTTCTGGGCGCAAAGTTTCTCACTTATCTCACCAATTTTCTCTATGGCGCCGGTATCCACGACGAAGCCACCTGCTACAAAGTTTTCCGCCGCTCCGTGCTCGCACAAATTAATCTGGAATGCCAGCGCTTTGAGTTCTGCCCTGAAGTCACCGCTAAAATTTGTCGCATCGGCGAAAAGATCGCAGAAGTCCCAATCACCTATAAACCCCGCTCAGCTGGGGAAGGAAAGAAAATCCGTCACTCCGATGGCTGGATCGCTATTTGGACCCTCCTCCGTCACCGCTTCACCCGCCGCGCCCGCTGGGCTAGATCGAACCGTCCCGCCGTTCCATTTGCCGTGAGCTTTTCTCGCATTCCCTCGGAGTGAAGACCAT
>DATNMU010000116.1:0-13319 GCA_035602195.1 Candidatus Acidiferrum sp. | reverse complement strand
GCAGATTCCCACCCCTTTGGTGATAATCTAATCCTTCCCGGCGACTGCTAATCCCGCGCTTCGGACTGGCGCTAAATCCATCCCAAGCCCGGAGTGCATCCGACGGATTCTCATCTGAATTCACTTTGGAGCGAACCATGAAGATTGCGATGTTGACCGGCGGCGGAGATTGTCCCGGCTTGAATGCCGTCATTCGGGCGGTAGTGCGCAAGGGCACCTTCACCTACGGCGACCAATTCATCGGCTTCATGGAAGGCTGGCGCGGCGTCATCGAAGATGAGAGTATGCCGCTCGATCTGGACGCGGTCGGCGGCATTCTGCCCCGCGGCGGCACTATCCTGCGCACATCGAGAACCAACCCTTCCAAGCGCCCCGATGGCATTGACCGCTGTGTCGCCACGCTGGAAAAGAATCAGATCGAAGCCCTTATCGCCATCGGCGGCGACGACACGCTCTCGGTCGCCCAAAAGCTGCACGAACACGGCGTCAAAGTAATCGGCGTTCCCAAAACCATCGACAACGACCTCGGCGGCACCGATTACACTTTTGGATTCGACACCGCCTGCAACATCGTCTGTGAGGCTCTCGACCGCGTTCACACTACTGCGGAAGCTCACAACCGCGTAATGGTGGTAGAAGTGATGGGTCGCGATGCCGGCTGGATCGCGCTTTATAGCGGCATCGCCGGCGGCGCCGACGTGATTCTCATCCCCGAGCGCCCGTTCGACGTCGATAAAGTTGCGGATTCCATTCGCCAGCGCCACGAGCGCGGCCGCTATTTTTCTATCGTGGTCGTAGCCGAGGGTGCAAAATTCTCTTCCGAACCGGGCCAGGGTTCTCCCGTGCTGCAAGACATGGGCAAAGACGAATTCGGCCACGTCAAACTGGGCGGCATCGCCAACATTCTCGCCCGCGAAATCGAAAAGCGTACCGGCTTCGAAACCCGCGCCGTGGTCCTGGGTCACATCCAGCGCGGAGGCTCTCCCAGCGCCTTCGATCGCGTCCTCGCCACGCGCTACGGCCTGGGAGCGATTGACATGGTGCATCGCGGCGAATTCGGCTGCATGGCTGCGCTCCGTTCCAACAAAATCGTTTCCATTCCGCTCATCGAAGCGATCTCG
This sequence comes from Candidatus Acidiferrum sp., assembly GCA_035602195.1. GTDB lineage: Bacteria > Acidobacteriota > Terriglobia > Terriglobales > Acidobacteriaceae > Sulfotelmatobacter. Next base: position 12,198 of record DATNMU010000116.1, on the reverse strand, counting down.
CGCAACCGCACGGTAGACAACGAAATGATCCAGATCGTCGACGGGCTATTTCAAAAAGCGGACGAGCGAGAGCCCGTCTAACGCAGAATGCTGCCGGCATCCAACCTCGACGGAGTGAATGTGGACCCCCGCCGCGGGAATGACGAATCTGATGCCCCGACGGCGACTGTCATGTCTCCCGTTCACGATGCGCACGGGAAACTTCCAAACTGGATGGCGATTCCACTCTTTTCCGCCGTCCTGTTAGTCCCCTGTTTCTGGCAATCGCGGATTCAGGCGACAGATCTCTCCAGTCATATCTATAATGCCTGGCTCGCGTCCCAAATCCATCGGGGCGCAGCGCCCGGGCTTTGGATTGCTCCGCAATCCAATAACGTTTTGTTCGATCTGCTGCTGGAGTGGCTGCTCGTGCACGCAGGCGCAAATGCGGCGCAACGCATTGCCGTCTCCGCGTCGGTTCTGGTGTTTGGATGGGGCGCCATCTTATTCATATTTCGCGCCGCTCGAAAGAACTGGTGGATTGCCGCTCCCTGCGTTGCCATGCTGAGCTATGGCTTCATCTTTCACATCGGCTTCTTTAACTTTTATCTGTCGATGGGTCTGTGCTTGTGGTATCTCGCCATCTTTTGGGAAAATTCCTGGCGCATTCGTGCCGCAACTCTTCCTCTATTGATCGTGGCCTGGCTGGCTCATCCGTTTCCAGTCGTGTGGGCTGTCGGCATAAGCGCTTACATCGCGTTGGCAAACCGTTTCCAACCGCGTCGCCGATATCTTGTTTTCATCCTCGGACTGGCAGTGCTGATCGGTGCACGCTACATTCTTATCCATCGATACAAGCATGCGTGGTCGTGGGAACAAGTTTACGTTGCTACAGGTGCCAATCAGATCAACGTCTTCGGCACGAAGTATCTGCTGCCGTACACTTGCCTTCTGTTCATCTGGCTGCTGTTGTTCCGCAGGCTAGCCAAAACCCATGGTATAGCCGCTATATTCATGACGATTCCCGCTCAACTGTGGCTATTGAACGCGGCCGCCATTCTGCTGCTTCCCGATGCAGTAATGTTTCCTCAGTTCGCGTTGCCGTTCGGGTTCATTGTTCAGCGGCTGTCGCTGGGTGCGGCGGTGATGCTGTGCGCCGTTTTGGTCTCGGCGCCGAGCGGCAATTTTGAGAAGCTTGCTCTGGTTTCGGTAGCAATCTTATTTTTCGCTCTCCTCTTCAGCGACCATCGCGAATTGAATCAACTGGAAGATCACATTGACGCCGCGATATCTCAATTACCGCCTGGTCAGCGCGTAATCAACACCCCTTCATCAAATTTCTTGCGGTCGTTCAGCTTCCACCATGATCTTGACCGAGGCTGCATCGGCCGTTGCTACAGCTATGCCAATTACGAGCCGTCCACTCTGCAGTTTCGCATCCGTGCCCAGCCGGGAAACGGCATTGTCATGGACAACTATGCCGATGTGGCCGCAGTCGAAGCCGGTTCTTACGTTGTGCGCGCTGCCGACCTCCCGGTTTACTTGCTCTATGAGTGCGGAGTGCGTAAGGTCTGCGTATCTTCCCTTCATGCAGGGGATACCACTGGGAAAAGACACTGATCTCCTAATGACGCTGATCTCTTAATGACCGAACAAAAATCGCAGCGCCTCGGGAAAACGCTCTGCCCATGCCGCCTCATTGTGTCCCGCTCCGTCCTTGATCACCAATCGCAACCGCTTCTCACTCAAAACCGCTCGTCTTAAGATCGCTTCTAATTCCCGCACGTCATCCACAACCGTCCGGTCACGTTCAGCGCTTCCGGCTTCCGCGGTTCCAACGGCAAGAAACATTCGCTCGGGCCACACCCCAACCCTGCGGCTCTCCTTGATCGCTTGCCGGTTCGATGCCCACAACGACGGACTCTCCAGCAGCAACCGCCCGAAAACTCCCGGCCGTGCCATCACGGTGTACAACGCAATCAGCGCTCCCAGGGACGACCCACCCAAGCCAGTATTTTCCGGACTCGTCGCAACCCGGTAAATCTTCTCGACAAACGGCATCACTTCTTTCATCAGGAACTCCGGGTAACGCCGCCCGTGTGCCCTCAGCATGACAGGATGCATCGACCGATGCGGCATGTACTCGCGAAGCCGATCCTTGCCCGCGTTATCCAAGCCCACCACGATCATGGCAGGCACCGCGCCTTCCCGAATCAGCCGGTCCGCTGTTTCATCCACCCGCCACTCTACACCGCCAAAGGCTGTCGACGCTTCGAACAGATTCTGACCGTCATTCAAATACAGCACGGGATAACATTTTCCGGAATTCTCCGCGTCGTCATATCCCAGCGGCAACCACACTCGCAAAAGACGCGTGTTTCGGAAAATGCGGCTGCGAAATTCATGCAGCCTCAAATCCCCCGTCGCGCCGCCGGCGCGCATGACGGGGGGAACCACGCCACCCTCGATCTTATTTTGATGAATTTGTGCCATTGAAAATTATCTGCTGATATAGCAGCATCTCGGGAGTTCTGAAAGGGCGCGGCTTCAGCCGCTGATTTTCACTGAGGATCTGATGCGCACTACACTCGCCAGAATTGTAATCGCCGCAATAATACCCAACGAACTCAAGCATAGGATGCACCACGTGCCGAGCACATATCCTTCGATATACGTCAGATACAAAGCGAACCCAAATCCCGCTATGGCTGCGCCTAGCAACCTGGTCGGAGTCCCAAGCCGGGAGCGGTACAGCGTCGCCAGCGCCAAAAGCAGCGCGTACCCGGCAACGCCAATCCCAGCCACCGGAATTCCCATCAAACTCGAATACTCGCTTCGGTTCACAATGTCGCAATTAAACTTTTCCCCGATATCGCAAAATGCCGAAGCCGATTTTGCATAGTGGCGCTGCAGCGAAACCGCCGACAGTGCAATCCCGGCAACCGCTAGAAATGCAATCGCCAGAAAAAAAACACGATTGTTCTTAGTGGAATTTGTCTCCCCTGAAGTGGGATCTTGGGTGGAAACCGTCACGGCAAACTGCACCCGGTCTTATCGCTCAATTCCTGCATGGGAAAAACACCTTCGATGGGTTTGTTCGTTCCAAACTGCCAACTCGGAAACAGCTTCACTCCCGCTGCCGAGCACGCCGGCGCCAGCTCGTGCGAGTCTTTGATCGCGCATTCCACGTAAGGAACGTATTGAAATGCCTTTCCGAACATCTCTTTCTGCTCGGCACAATGCGGACACCAATACAGACCGTACATTTTCGCCTGTTTCGCGGCCAGGCACTTGGCGAATTCATCGTAGCGATGATTGCTGTGGTACCAAAAAGCGGCATATCCCGCAATGAGCAAAATCACCACTCCAATCCAGATCACACTCTCTCGCGAAAGCGCCCTCGGCGGACGCTCCCCCACTCGCTGGACCTGTCGCTTCCTTCGCTCTTCAGACATAAATCCTTTCCATCCAAGTCACTTCTTATATCACGCCTCTCAAGCCACAACATTCAGCGCGCCGGGCAACACATCGAGTTCCTCGCAGTGCAGCGTCAACACTTCACCATCCACCATCACATCCACAGGCGACTCCAAATTAAACTCCACACGCTTGACCGCTTTTCGCTCGGCGCGAGGGTGATCGATGTGAGTTCCGTTATACAAAGTCGGCAAATTCCAGATCAATGCCAGGCGCCCAATCGCCCCCCAACGCACATACTCAATCAACCCGCTATTAACCTCGGCCTTGGGCGCGATCATCATTGTCCCGCCGGTGAATTTGCTGTTGTTGAAAGTGAGAAACAAACAGCGACGCCGGTCGAACTCCGTTTCCTCGTCGACGCGCACAGGAAACGGCCGCCTGCGGAGCCGGGCCAACCCCAGAAAGATCGAGATCATGTATCCAAACTCTCCGCGGCTGCTGAACCGTCGCGCGCGTAGCGTCGCCACATCGGCGGGAAATCCCACGCTCAGCAGATTGATGTAATGTAAAACTCCGCCTCGGTGCCGCAATCGCAGTACATCGCAAGGCTGCGCTCGCCCGGCAAGCAGTGCCTCAATCGCATGCTCCAACCCGCGGTCGCTGAAATCGCGCAGAAAAGAATTTCCCGTTCCCAGCGGCAGGAACCCCAGCGTTGGACGCTCGCCCGCACTGGCCTGCGGGAAAAGCCCGTTCACAATTTCGTAGGCAGTTCCATCTCCACCCACGGCAATGAATTCGGTTTGACCGCGGCCGTAAGCCTCGCGCGCAATCCGCGTTGCGTCTCCCGAGCCCTCGGTTTCGGCCACATCAACCTCAAGTCCCCCTGCTCTCAACCGCTGCAACGCGGAATCCAGCATCTTTCGCCCCCGACCGCCTCCCGCGGCCGGATTGACAATTGCCAGATACGCCGCCCCGCTCAAAGCTTGATCACCGCACCGCGCTGCAACGTCCTCCCGATCTCTTCTGCCAGCGCCTGCCGTTTGATCTTCATCGACGCTGTCCGGGGAAAATCCTTTTCCCAAATAACATACCCGCCGACTCGTTTGAAGTCCGGCAACCGCCGGTTGCGCGTCACCAACTCTTCCAGCAGCTTCGTGTCGGAGCGCTGGTTTTGCTCCAGTCGCAACGCCGCGATCAGCATCTCTTTGCCCAGTTCCTTCTGCGGCCACACATAGTTCGCGGCAAACACGCAGAATTCCTTCACCGGCAATCCCTCAAGAACGGTTTCGATATCTTCGGGATAGATATTTTTCCCGCCTTCTGTGACGATCATGTTTTTCTTTCGGCCGAAAAGCTGGAGATGTCCGCTCTTGTCAAACCGTCCCAAATCTCCCGTCAGGAGCCAACCTTCGACGATGGTCTCCAGCGTCAACTCCGCATCGTCCAAGTACTGCGACATCACCGTTTTGCTTCGCGCCGCAATCTCCCCGATTCCTTCTTCATTCGGGCTGAGCACGCGGAGTTCGACTCCCGGTAGCGGCTTGCCCACGGTGTCCGCCCGAAAAGGCTTCAGATCATTCAACGTCAGCGCCGTGCCGGCCTCGGTCAATCCATAACCGTTCACCACCGGAACGCCCAGATCGTAAAAGAACTGCATGGTCGAAGGCTCCATAAAAGCGCCTCCGGTGAGGAGTGCGAGCAACTCCCCGCCAAATGCGCGATGCACTTGCGGCAGCAACATGCGGCTTATCTTAGGCCGCGGTCTACCCCGAGTTAGCATCTTGTTGAGCCCAATCATTCGATTCAGAATCGCCCGCTTCCACGACGGCGACTCGTCGAATTTCGCGCGCACCCCGCGCTCCAGATTCTTCACAATCATGGGAACCAGAGCAACGTACGTGATTCGGTAGCGCACAAAAGCATCCCGCACAAATTCCGGACGCAGCGTTCGCAGATGCACCACGCACGCCCCGCACACAAACGGTCCAATGAATCCCACCATGAAATCAATCGCGTGGTTCGTCGGCAGAATACTCAAATACCGCACCCCGGGCCAGAAGGGATACCACGCCGTCAGGGCGCGGCACTGTTCCAGATAATTCTCATGCGTCAACACGCATCCCTTGGGACGCCCACCCGTGCCCGATGAATACACGATGCAGGCCACGTCTTCGCGCTGCCGCATCACAAAATCCGGCGTGCCTTTCCGCTTGAAATCTTCCCACCGAAATCCGCCATTCAATTCCGCTCCCAGCGGAGCCTCGGTAACCAACACCAGTTTTGTTTTTATGTTATGAAAGTCGCTCGATTGCGTGATGGCCCGCCACAGGTGATACTCCACCACCAACACCTTGGCCTGGGAGTGATGCAGCAATTGCAACTGCTCCTCCGGCGTGAGTTTGTAATCCAGCGGAACCAGCACGCCCCCGCTGTAAAAAACTGCATATGCGGAAATCAGCCACTTCGACTGATTCGTCATCAGAATCGCCGCGCGATCCCCGGGATCGAACTCCGCGTCCTCCAGGGCCCGCGCCAGCGGCAGACTTATCTCTTTGAAATCGGAATAAGTGAGGCGAGTTTTCTCACGGTCGCGGTCGGCTTCAATCAGGCAGGTTTCGCTGCCGAAACGATCCAGAGCGTCGCGCAATGCCGCGCCCAGACAGCTGTATTTTTGGAGATCGAGCATTAAGAACGATTTCGATTCTAGAGCCGCGCCTGAATCTTTCCCGCCAGCGTGCGAAAGTCGGAAACCCCCTGCAACTCGTAATCCGGAAGCTCCACATGAAAGTGGTTCTCCAACTTCGTGAGCAGATCGAGAGTCTGCAAGCTGTCAATCCCCAACGTCTTGAAAAAGTCGTCATCCGGACGCAATTTTTTCCGCGGCACGTTGAAGTGCGCCGCAGCGAGCGCCAGTATTTCATCGAGCGTCTGCTCAGCAGTTTTCATTTGTCATCCTGAACAAAGCGAAAGCCTTGTCATCCTAAGCGAAGGATCTCCGTCTCCTCGGGCCTCGCTGCTTGGCCCTTCCGCTACGGCAAATAAGGTTGCGCATCACTGCTCTCCACAAACTTCCGCAACCCCGCCTCCACCGCCGGACGCGCAAACAGCTCGCAGAACAGATCGATCTCCTGCCGCAACTCCTCATGCGGAATCGGCTTGATAAACTTCTTGGCCGCCGCTGCGGTCGCGCGATCGAATTTCCGCAACTGCGCCGCCGTCGCCCTCGCCGCCCGCAACGCCTCGCCCTCGCTCACGACTTGGCTCACTAATCCGATCTGTTGAGCTTTGGTAGCGTTGATGCTGCGCCCGGTCAGCAACAGATCCCGGACCACGGCATTGCCCAAGTCCCTCTTCAGCCGCGGGATTCCGCCGAACCCCGGAATCAGCCCCAGCCTCAGCTCAGGAAAACAAAACCTCGCCATCTTATCGGCAATGATCAAGTCACAAGCCAGCGCCAGTTCGAAGCCTCCACCAAACGTCACCCCATGCACCGCGGCAATCGTGGTCAAAGGTGCAGCATCAATCAAATTCAATACTCGATGTATGCGCTCCAGAAAATCGCGCACTCCCTTTGCCGCCGCCGCTTTCTCCATCGCCTGCGACCGCTGATACAGCTCGCGCAAATCCGCGCCAGCGCAAAATCCCGGCTTCAGCTCGCTATAAATAATGAGCGCATGCACGTCAGACTGCATCCGCTGCAAAGCAGTCGCAAATTGTTCCAGTTCCTCAAGCGAACCCGATCCCAACTCGTTGCAAGGCGCCCGATGCAAAGCCAGTTCGATCACGCCGTCGTTAAGAGTCCAGGACAAAGCGTCGGCGCTCACTGCGCAACCCATCGATGTGGCCTTTCCTTCGTGCACCTTCGTGTCCTTCGTGGTCAAAAGGTTTCTAAACCGCCTGCCTCACGCTGTACATCTCCTCGATCTCGTCCTTCATCCGCGCTGCGATGACGTCTCGCTTCAGTTTTCCGTTCACCGTAAGCATTCCGCTATCGATCGAGAACGCTTCCTCCCGCACAACAAATGCCCTCACCTGTTTGTAATGCGGTAGCTCAGGATTGACTAGGTCCAGCGCAGACTGCACCTTCTCCGGAGCCACGCTCCCCGAGACGATTGCCGACAAATATCCGCGTCCGTTCCCCACTACCACCACCTGCTGCGCCTCTGGTAGGTTCTTCGCAATCGCAATTTCAATCGGCTCCGGAGAAATCTTGTGCCCCGAACCCAGAATAATCAGATTCTTGATTCGTCCCGCAATCCGCCAGTTCCCCGCTGCATCTACCTCGCCCTGATCGCCGGTGTGAAACCATCCCCCGCGCAGTGCTTCTGCGGTCTGCTCCGGCCGGTTCCAGTATCCCGAAAAAACATTGGGCCCACGCACCACGATCTCGTCATTTTCTCCAAGCCTCATTTCGAGACCCGGAATCGCCGGCCCCACGCGTCCTACTTCGACCCGCTCCGGATCATCCATCGTGCAGATCGCCGTCGTCTCCGTCAGTCCATAAACCTGCAGCACGCGAATCCCGAGCATCAGGAAATAAAGTTGCGTCTCAGCACTCAGCGGCGCCGACCCGCAAATCAACGCCTTCAGATTTCTTCCAAGCATTTTCTTGCGAATCGCTGGGAACACCAGTAAATTCGCCATCCTGAGCCACATCGCGTCCCCGGCCTTCGATTGCTTTTCCTGCCGCCTCGCCCATGCCCCCTTTGCCCGCGAGTAGATTGCCTGCGCCACGCCGCCCGTTTGCCAAAGCTGCTCGTCCACGGCACGCCGCATGCGCTCCAGCAATTGTGGGACGTTAAGAAAATAATCCGGAGCCACCACTCTCATATCGGCGGCGATCTTCGTCAGATCCATGTTGATCGTGACCAGGCTCTTCCGCTTCAGAAATGTCAGCAGCGCAATCCACGATGCCGCAAACGTAAATGGCAAATAATGAAAAATACGATCCTGCACGGTCGAACCGGACATCAACTGTTCAAGCCGCTCAGCGGTGCACTCCAGCATAAAGCCCACATTCGCTGCCGTCAGCACCACACCCTTGGCCTCGCCTGACGTGCCAGACGTATAGATGATTGTCACCGGGCTGTCATTTCCCACCTGCGGCCGGTCCAGCTGCACGCCTTCCACGCCGGCAAAAATCTCATCGAATAAAAACTGCGGCGGAGCCTCCGCCCATGCTTGAACGATTCCGTCTCGTAGCGCAGCGTCGCCACAGCACACCATCGACGGTGTGCAATCCTTCATCATCGCCACTAGTTCCGTCGGAGCCTGCCGCGAATAAAGCGGCACAACGATCAGCCCTTCCGCCATGAGCGCCAAATCCATCGCTACCCAGCGAATGCTATTCGTCGCCAGCAACCCGCAGCGATCGCCCTTCTGCAACTTCTTCGAAGCGATAAACGTTCGCGCCTTGCGGACCGTTTCCAGCAGTTCGTTGCCCGTCACGCCCGTGACTTGCCCGTCGCGGATTTCGGCGAGAATTCGCCTGTCCGCCGCTGCCTGCAGTTGAGAAAATATTTCCGCGATAAATGGGATTTGCGCGTTCACTGTGTAGACGATAAAACGATCTGCGATTTGTTTTGCGAACTTTGCGTCTTCGTCTCGTCCATTTGCGGTCAAAATCTTTCCTGATGTCCCGACTGCCAAACCTAGTTGTAAGCCGCCGCCAACTCCCGCAGCCCTTTACTCATCGGCGGCAAATAATCCTCCCAACTCCATTCCCCCCGCCGCGCTTCAAACTCGGGATATCGTTTCTGTACTTCTTCTTCGAAATAGACTCCCATGCGGGCCATCACTTTCAAATTTCTCACCACGGTCTTTGCAATCCCGTTCGCAATCGCCTCGCCCTCATAACTTAATTTTTCGAGAGCGGCCAACAACTTTCCTTCAAGCTCAGGATCGTCGACCGTCATCAAGAGATCCTGATGTCCGCGCTCCCGCATCAAATTTCGGATGCGCTCATCCATCGTAATTCCCGCAGACGGCACCAGACCTGGCATAGACGTAACGATCCCGTGATAACGCGACGACGCCATCATGTGGCATGCGCGCAAGACACTGACCAATTCGTACATGTTGTATTCGTCAGACGTGAGCACCGGCACGCCGCCCAGCTTTTCCGAAATCCGGTTCGCCGGACGTGCATCCAGCCGCTCGGTGGCCGCAAGGATTACAAAAATGTTTTTCTTCTTGCGGAACGCATCCACCGCATTCGCAATCGCAGTCCAATATTTCTTGTACGCCTGTTCCGCTGCGGGACCCGAGTTATGAAAATATACGGTGCGGTAATGGCTATTCTTATATGCGCCCATGACGGCACGAGCCGCATACTTCGCCACCGACGCCTTCACCGGCCACTCAAAAGGATTGATGGGACACACCACCAGCACCGGCGTCTTTCCATTCCAGCCCAATTTCCGCAACACGCTCTGCCCATACTCTGGAGGCCGAGGTTCAAACGTCCATGCCGTATCCGTCCCCAACTCCGTGGGCACGCCCAACTCCCGCAATACCGTTCGCGATTCTTCATTCCGCGTGATTACAAATGAATTCCTGCAATACCGTCCGCACATCTTCGCGACCAGCGGATCCATATGTCCCGCTTCCGCTCCATATCCCACCGACAATTTGTTTTGCGCGGCCGCAATTCCCAGCGAGCCGATCATCATGGTGGTCAGCGCATTGGCAAACTTACTCTTGAACATCGAGCCTTCACACGCCACCACCCCATCGTGCTGCGGGACTTCCTTCGTCAAAAACGGCGGAAAAATATCCGGCAGATGAACCTGCCGCGTGCCTTCAAAGTATTCGCGCGAGAAATCAAAATTCTGACTCATCACGCTGAACTGCACACGCTCCGCGCCCAGAATGTGCCGAATCTGCCGAAGCATTTCCTCTACGCGTACATCCGAACCCATATTTCGCGTGCCATTGTAGCCGGCAAACAAAAGCTTCAGCTTCTCACCCGGCTTCCAGCGCTTGCCGGCGCCCAGCATCCATCCCGCTTTCGCGCGCTCGATCGAGCTGCTTACCCAGGCTTCCAGGATGAGATCCATCATGCGGCTGTACCTCCTGCCGTAGCCGGCCACGGCCGGTACCGGTAGGTGAAATCATTTTCGCTGCTGAATTTCAGCAGAGGGTAGCAATATTCGGAAAACGGCACCGGCTTCTTGCCCAATTCTCTGGTCACGCGCCGGTTGTCAAACACCGTGTTCCACACCAGATATGGCATGAACACTTTCATCAGTGACGCGCCTTTGCCAATCCCTCCCGACCGATTCGCCAGAAAGTTTACCGAGCCAGCAAACGGCTTCCCTGCGAAAGGCACAAATACCGGAGCGCGCTTGCTTTGCGCCGCTGCCAGGGCGCGCGTGATCTCGCGAAAAGTTTGCGACCCAATCCCCGACGAAAGATGATACGTGTCGTGCTCCGGACGCTCCTTCTGATGCAGAGTCGCAATCGCGTCCGCCACAAAATCCACACTCACAATGTCGATCTTATCGTTGGGACGAAAGGGCAGCACGGGCAGTCCCGCTAAAAACACAAATGCCTTCACCATGTCGAACTGCGTAGTCTCGGCATAACGGCTGTCGCCCAGCACAATGCTGGGACGGAAAATCGTCTTTGGCGTCTCCGGCAGAAGCACGCGCATCATGTGCTCGCAAAACTTTTTCGTGCGCGCGTACGGATCGTAATCCGACCGTTCCCAATCGATCGCCCGATCTTCACTGACCACTTCATTCTGCCGCTTTCCCGCCACCGCCACCGTGCTTACCTGACTGAAGCGCCGCAGTCCGTGATAATGCTCGGCATGGCGCGCCAGCGTCAGCACCTCCAGCGTGCCGCGCAGGTTCACATTCAAACAGCTCTTTTCCGACTTGCGATTCAGCGACGCCGCACAGTGAATTACCGAATCCGTGGTATGGACCAGTCGATCGTATTCATCGCGATTCAATCCGAATCCCGGATCGGTCAGGTCCCCGCGAAACACCCTAATCCGTGTCTGCAAGTACTCGTGAAACTCAGGAAAATCGAAATGTAACTGCAACGCCTGCCACAGCCGGCCCTCCGCCTCGCTCACATCGCGAGCCCGCACCAGAACGTTTAGCGCGGCGCCATGGTCCCGCAGCAAATTCGCCGCCACATGCGCCCCAATGTATCCCGTCGACCCTGTCAGAAGTATCGCCATTCAATAATTCCGTTCCCTGTCATCTTGAGCGAAGCATGCCGAAGAGCGAAGCGATTCGTCATGCGAAGCCGAAAGATCCCCGCGTCTGTACCTGCATCTGTACCTGCGTCTGTACCAGCATCAGCCCAGGCGCTCCATCGATTTTGGGTGGCGCAGCGCTTCAGCGCTGCGATTCAAGCGTGCCTGATGGTGGGCTTTATAGCCCCTGAGGTAGCGATCCTCACCATGCCCCACCATTGGTCCCCGTCCTCACCGTCTCCCCATTCATCAACCTCCGTGCCGGACGCGCCTCCAGCGGCCTGCCCTCGATCAGCGGATACGTCCACCGCCGCAGCGCCGGAATATGTACATTAATCCAATAATCCCACCAGTCGAGTAACCGTGCTTTGTATCCAAACTCCTCGCGCTCATCATCGACCAGCGCGTGCGAAAGTTTTTCGATATTATCTGCCGTGAAATCGTGGTCGTTGAAAAGAATGAAGGGCTCGAACAGTTCGATCAACTTTTCCACCCGCTCGAGGTTTCTTTCCGCCTTTACCAGCGGCGTCTTTTTCAACGGCAGCGGCGACATGATCCGCTGAATCGACTTCACAATCGCTCTCTGCGCT
>DATNMU010000115.1:0-22168 GCA_035602195.1 Candidatus Acidiferrum sp. | reverse complement strand
CCGCCAAACCGACTCCCTTGCGCACAAGGAAGCCGGAACTCCAACTCACGAGCAACTCATAACGCCGTGCAAACAACGCGTTGGCAAATCTCCAACAAAACTGCGAAGCAAAAACCTATTTCTTCACAGCTTCCAGACGGGCGTTTCCCAGTTTTTCTGCGGCTAGGCACTCAAAGCAAAGCCATTTTGCCGGGGATCTGATGCGGGTTTCCTGGGCCTGCCTCCCTTTCGCGGCGCGAGCGGACGTAAAGTCGTTCGTTCGAGTTGAGCAACGAACTCGGCTGCTCCCAGTGGCCTACCAGTGTGCGTGCACTGGCTTACGCGGCGGGCCGTACTGCTGTCTTCACATGAGTTGTGGCGCTGCACGCGAACAGCAGGTTCCTCCACTCGCCGTCGCTGTCCGCTCCGGACTTCGGTCGGAATGACAGGGAGGGTTTACGGTTCGGGCTAGATTGAAAATCTTATTGATTGAAAAACTTATTACCACGAAGGACACTAAGGTTCACTAAGGAAAGCGTTCGGTTCCGGAGGAGTGTGACATGGGATGGGTTTCGAGGAGAGAGTTTTTGAAGACTGGCGCTGCTTCGGCTGCGTGGGTTGCGGTGTGGAATGGCGCTCCGTTTTTGATGGCCAATGCTCTGGGGCTGCCGATTGGGGTTCAGTTGTACTCGGTGCGAGACATTCTGCCGAAAGATTATGAAGGGACGCTGCGGCAGTTGGCGGCTCTGGGATATCAGGAAGTGGAGGCGGCGGGATTTTTTGGGCGCAGTCCGAGCGATGTGAAGAAGGCAATGGACGAGGCGGGGCTGCGTTGTGTGAGCGCGCATTATTCGCTGAAAGATTTGCTGCCGAGGACGGAGGAGACGATTCAGTACGGAAAGGATTTGGGATTGCAGTACATAGTGTGCGCGTCGCCGTGGTGGAAGGATCCGTCGAAGGTGAAGGATGCGGGTTCGCGCGCAGCGAGGGAACGAATGACGCTGGATGACTGGCACTGGAATGCGGAGCAGTTCAACCGCATTGGAGAGCGCGTGAGTGCGGCGGGGATGCGGTTCGCGTATCACAACCACACTCCCGAGTTTCGTTCGGAAAATGGCGTGGTGTTTTATGACGAACTGTTGAAGTCGACCGATCCGGCGAAGGTGACGATGGAGCTGGATTGCGGCTGGGCGGTGGTGGCGGGGAAGAATCCGGCGGAGTATTTGACGCGGTATCCGACGCGGTTTTCGATGCTGCACGTAAAGGATTTCAAGATGACGGCTGCGGTGACGCCGGCGGCGCCTCCGCCTTCCACCGAGTTGGGGCGCGGGACGATTGATTACCGTCCGATATTCGCAGCGGCGAAGAAGGCCGGTATTAAGCACGCTTTTGTGGAGCAGGAGCAGTTTGATATGGCCCCGATGGATGCGCTGAAGATTGATGCGGAGTTCATGCGGGGGGTGAAGGGGTAAAGAGTCGAGGTTCGTGGTGCCCAGCTTCGCAAGACCGCAAAGCTTGGGCAACCCTGGTTCTACGGTGATACAGGCGAACACTAAGCTGGCCGGTCCCTCCGGCTTCGGTCGGGATGACAGGGCATTCTGGATCGGGTACTTCAGCGGATGAAGCTGCTTTCTTTTTTGACGCTTTACGCGGCGCTGAAGCGCCGCTCTTCCACGGTGGGGCCCGGACAAGTGCGGGCCGCGAAAAATCAAGATCAAGATCAAAATCAGGATCAAAATCAAGGTCAAAGGCAGCGGACAGGAGTGTCCGCTCCACACGAAGCATGGGTGATGCGGCACGAGCGGAACTCGTGCCCTTCCCGATGTCACTTCCTCGACTGACCGGCGGTGCGCAGAGAATTCCCTGAGGCAGCTGGGATGCGGATCAGAGTGCAGGGATCCTTCGGCGCAAAAAACGCGCCTCAGGATGACAATGCGTTTTTGGCGGAGAAGGGACAGCGGGTCCCTCCACTGCGCCGTCGCTGGCGCTGCGGCTCCTGCAGCAACTTTGTGTGGTCCCGGTTCATCCAATTGGTACAATGCAACAGCACGTTATTCCCGGCACCTTATTTCATTCGCAGGCCGGAATGTTCATAAAAGCACTCATCAGGAAACTGGATGGCGACTACAAAAACCGACCCTAAGCTGTCCGTTGCAAGCCATAGTGGCAAGAAGGGCCGTACCTACGACGGGCTGACCCGCGAGCAATTGATTGAGGCGTACCGGCTGATGTATATGTCCCGGCGGATTGATGACCGGGAAATCCTGCTGAAGCGCCAGCAAAAAATCTTCTTTCAGATGTCTGGAGCGGGGCATGAGGCCATTGGAGTAGCGGCCGGAATGGCCCTGAAGCCGGGATATGACTGGTTCTATCCTTATTATCGCGATCGGGCGTTGTGCCTGACTTTGGGCGCGAAGCCGCTTGAGATGTTTCTGCAGGCAGTGGGAGCGGCGGACGACCCCAGTTCGGGGGGAAGGCAGATGCCTTCACACTGGGGATACAAGCGGCTGAATATTGTGACCCAGTCGTCGCCGACGGGATCGCAGATTCTGCAGGCGGTGGGGTGCGCAGAGGCGGGACGGTATTTTGCGCGGCATCCGAAGGCGGCTGAGATCCCACGTCTCTCGAAAGAAGCAAAAAATGGAGCGGCCACATCCGAGGGAAGAACTGGTTCGGTTGATTACCGTCAGTTCAAGGATGTGACTTTCAAGGGCGACGAAATTTCTTATGTTTCTCTGGGCGACGGAACTAGCAGCGAGGGCGAGTTCTGGGAGGCGATGAACGCCGCGGCGCTCGGCAAGCTGCCGGTGATTTTCTGCGTGCAGGATAACGGCTACGCGATCTCGGTGCCGGTAGAGGTGCAGACGGCCGGGGGCAGTATTTCACGGCTGGTTTCTGGATTTCCTAATTTTCATTTTGAAGAAGTTGACGGCACCGATCCGGTGGCGAGTTGCACGGCGTTCCAGCGCGCGGCGCAGTATTGCCGCGAGGGCCACGGGCCGGCGTTTGTGCACGCCCATGTGATCCGTCCTTACTCGCATTCGCTTTCTGACGATGAGAGGTTATATCGCCCGGATTCTGAGCGGGAGCGGGACGCGGCTCGCGATCCGGTTTCGCGCACGCAGATGTTTTTGCTGCGCGAGGGAATCCTCGACGAGAAGGGCATCAACGAACTGGAAAAGAAGGTCGAGGAAGAGTTGCAGGTCGCGGTGGATAAGGCGCTGGAAGCCTTGCCGCCGGCGCCCGAGAGCGTGTTGAAGTATGTGTACTCGCCCGATATTGATCCGACGTCCGCCGCGTTTAATACGGAGGCTGTGATTGGGCCTGATACCGCCGACGGCAAAAAGCCGGTAGCGAAGACCATGGCGGATCTGATCAATGTGACGCTGCGCGATGAAATGAAGCGCGACGAGCGCATCGTGATTTTCGGCGAGGATGTGGCTGATTGCAGCCGCGAAGAATATTTGAAACGCAAGCTGGTGAAAGGCAAGGGCGGAGTTTTCAAACTCACTTTTGGCTTGCAGTGTGAGTTTGGCAGTGACCGGGTATTTAATTCTCCGCTGGCCGAGGCGGCGATCGTGGGCCGGGCAACGGGAATGGCTACGCGCGGGCTGAAGCCGGTGGTGGAAATTCAATTCTTCGACTACATCTGGCCGGCGATGATGCAGATTCGCGACGAGCTGTCAGTGATTCGATGGCGCTCGAATAATGTGTTCTCTTGTCCGGTAGTGATTCGAGCGGCGATTGGCGGGTATCTTACTGGCGGCGCGATTTATCACTCGCAGTGCGGCGAGAGTATTTTTACCCATATTCCGGGGCTGAGGGTGGTGTTTCCATCGAATGCGCTGGATGCGGCGGGACTGCTGCGCACGGCGATTCGCTGCGACGACCCGGTGCTGTTTCTCGAGCACAAGCGTTTGTATCGTGAAACCTATGGACGGGCGCCGTATCCGGGGCCGGATTACATGATTCCGTTCGGTAAGGCGAAGATTGTTCATCCGGGGACGGATTTGACGGTGATCACTTATGGAGCGGTGGTTCCGCGCGCGCTGCAAGCGGCGCAAAAGCTGGATCGCGAGCACGGCGTGAAAGTGGAATTGATCGATCTGCGCAGTCTGAATCCGTTTGATTGGGAGACGATCGCCGCATCAGTCGGGAAAACGAATCGCGCGCTCGTGGCCTATGAAGATAGTTTGAGCTGGGGTTATGGGGCGGAGATTGCGGCGCGCATTGCGGATCAACTGTTTGATCAGCTGGATGCGCCGGTGCGCCGTGTAGCGGCTGCCGATACGTTTGTGGCTTATCAGCCGATTCTTGAAGATGCCATTCTGCCGCAGACGAACGATTTGTTCCGTGCTATGAAAGAGCTGGCGGAATACTGAGAGGCAGTGTCCAGTGTCTAGTTGCCAGTGAACCACTCGGGCTTGCCACTCTTTTTCCCACTCTGCTTAGCGCCGCTTCCTGTTCTGTAGCGAACTCCATCAGGTTACGAAGGCGTTCTGGGCCGTACGCTTCTCGTTGATCGTTTCCTTTCCGCAGTGCTAGGCTGCGAGTAGTGAACTCCACTTACAGCGATTCCGTAAATCCAGCTCGATCTGGGAGGGTCAGCGCCGTCGCGTGGTTGCAATCGGCGGGGGCTGAGGTGTGGGTAAAATTTTTGCTGGCGCTGGTGGGATTGGGACTGGCGTTCGGCGCGGCGCTGCTATCGACGGCGTCGGGCGAGGCGGGAAATTTTTGGGCCTCGGTGCTATTGGCTTCGGGAGCGCTGTTGATGGCGGCGTTTGTGGGACTGGTGACAGTTCCGTATCTGGCGCGCCGAGTGGCGCTGGAGCGCTTGCGGCAAACGTTTCATTACGAAGTGACGAAGGCGGGCGTGGTGTATGTGCTGGTCACGCTGGTGATTGGTATTGCGGCGCTGAATACGGGAAATAATCTGCTGTATATCGTAGTGGCGGCGATGCTGGCGGCGATTCTAGTATCAGGAATTGTTTCCGCGCTCGTGCTGCGCGAACTGGAATTAGATCTGCGATTGCCGGAGCATGTGTTTGCGGGACGGCCGGTGGCGGGACGATTTGTAGTGCGCAATCCGCGGCGGTATCTGCCGGCATTTTCCATTCGGGTGGTGCCGACGCGCAGGGGAAAAAAGATTCGCAAGCAGTGGAAGTGGGAACGGACGACCTTCGCGTTTCCGTTAAACCGTGCGCCAGAAAACCAGTGGGTGCGCATGCGCGACTGGAAAGTGAAGCGGATCGATGCGGCGCCCGTGGCGCCAGGAATTTTTGAGGGAATGGTGTACTTCCCGTATTTGCCGGCGAAAACGGAGCTGCCGGCCGATTTGCAGTTGCTTTTTGATCGGCGTGGACGGTACAGCGAATCGAGCTTCGCGCTGGGCACGCGGTTTCCGTTTGCCTTTCTGACCAAGATGCGGGAGGTGGCGCTGGTGCGCGAGGTTCTGGTGTATCCCCCGATCGAACCGGCCGACGAGTTGTTTGAGATTCTGCCGCTGGTGCGGGGAGAGTGGGAAAGTTTTGTGCGCGGGCGCGGATCGGATTTGTATCGTATTCGTGAATACATGCCGGAGGATTCGGCGCGGCATGTGGATTGGAAGGCGACGGCGAAATCGGGATCGTTGAAGGTGCGGGAATTCAGCCGCGAGGACGAGCGCAAGCTGTGCATTGTTTTCGACAATCCGGAGGAGGGGCTGATTGCGGGTGCGGTGTACGAACGGGCGGTGAATCTGACGGCATCGCTGGCGTGGCATTTCTCTTCGCAGGGGGCGGAGGTTTCGTTTGTGATCGCGGGACAGGGGCGCGGAACCGATCTGCATGAATTTTTGGCGAGGCTGGCGGTGATTGAACCGCAGAGGAATTTTCGGGATGGGAGCTCATCGCGCAGCGACCTGACGGAAGAAATCAAGGCGGAGGGCGGGGGGGAATACAACATCGTGATTTCGGCGCGGTCGCGAGGTAGTTTGCCCAGTGCTCTGTGGAATTGTTCTTATTTCGTTCTTCTTGGGGAAAAGGAGCAGGCGGGAGTGTGAAAGTCCTGATTTTTCGCAATGTCGCTTATCGTACATAGACCCTTCCTGGCTATGGCACGAAAGTAACGTTACTTTGGGTTACCTGAGTACATTGAACCCACGAGCCAAAAGGTTTAACTTCCTTTAATAACCAGGATCGTCCTTTTGTGCGGCGCTGTGACTTTGCTGTCGTCGTGGCGTGGCGAAGGACGGAGATTCTAACGATGAGCGAAAAAATCAGGATTCTGTTTTACGCCCTGTGGATCGCGCAGCCGGTGATACAGGCGGCGATCGCCATCGTGATGTTCCGTCGCGGACAGCACCGCGAATTCAAGTATTTCTTTGCCTACATCGTTGCTCTGATTCTGACCTTCACAGTTATCTTTCCGACTTACTGGTACAGTCAGGGGGCATATTTTTATGTTTCCTGGATTGCCACCGCGATCAGCGTGGCTTTGGGTTTCCAGGTCATACACGAAGCCTTTCTCGATGTCTTCCGGCCATTCCACACCTTGCGCGATTTGGGAACGGTTTTATTCAAGTGGGCAGGCCTAGTGATGCTTTTGGTGGCGGGGGTGGTATCGGTCTCGACGAGATCCTCGGAAACGGCGCCGTGGGTTCAGGCCATTATGACGGCCCAACGCTGCGTGCGCATTATTCAGGTTGGAATGGTTTTATTCCTGCTATTCTTCGCCCGCTATCTGGGAGTTAGCAAGCGCCAGCACAGTTTTGGCATCGCTTTGGGATTCGGTACCTTCGCCATGGTGGAGTTGGGGTTAATCGCGTCGTGGTCTGGGTATCACTTGAGTGATATCTCGATGAGCCTGGTGAATATGGCTGCTTATAACTGCACGTTAGTTATATGGTTGGGCTATACGCTGGTGAAGAGTCCCGCACGCGAAGCTACCGCTACATTGCTGCGGCCGCAGCGATGGGAGCAAAGTTTGTCGGACATTCAGCATCCGCTGCAGGCGGATTCGTTGATCCCGATGTTCGAAGGGATGGTGGATCGGGCGCTGTCGAGATCTCATCCCGCACCGCCAGTCACGCCAGAAAATGCAGCGGCAACTGCCCGCGCTTCTGTGCTGCGATAAGTTGGCGTGAGACGTCGCTTAAATTTTCGCTGAGTCCATTCTTGTTTTTCCCGCCTGAAAAATTCCGGATTTCGTAAATTACTTCCAGGGACGTCTTCGCATCTTTGAGGCTCGCCTCGAGCGTCAAGTGCCTGGTTCGCTAAACTGCACATTCTGCGTGGTTTAAATTGCAACCAAAAAGAGAGTTGTTGAGCGGGAGCGGAGGCACATGAAGGAGGGTTAGCTGCCTCGTGAGGGACTAGGTTGAGAAGGGTATTGACTCGTAGCTTATAATGCTCCACCGCGACATGGATCCCTTTTTGGGAATCCAAGCCGCGGAAGGAGAATAAACCATGAAGCACGTAATCAGGATTGCCATCCTGATGTTTGGACTTGTGGGTATGTACGCATCGGCCGCCGTTCCGCAGCTTCCGGCTCCGGACGGAATTCCGATCAGTACGCACCCCGGTATGTACTCATCGGCCGTTCCGCAGCTTCCGGCTCCGGATGGAATTCCGATCAGTACGCATCCTGGCAGATAACGCTGTACAAGTGAGGATCAGTTAATCTGAGACCGGCGGTGGCCGCAAGGTCACCAAAGTAACCAACAGTAACTGGGCCGAACCTAGGGCTCGCAATCTTTGGGCTGACGGAACTTATAAACCGTCAGCCCCGTTTTTTTGTGAGAAGAATTTAGAGTTTCTTGTTCAAAGCGGAATCCAACGCGCGTTCTAACTCCGCGGCGCTGGTGATCGGTGGCTGGCAAGCGGAGCCGGAACACAGAACGGCAAAGGACTCGCCAGAGTTCAATTGCGGAAGGTTCGGGAGGGTCGCGGCCAGAGCCGGCGGAAGGTTGCCGGCGACTGCCTGATTCGGAGCCAGGCGCAGCACGCTTTTGTTAAAAGCGAACGGTGCAGTCGCCTTGTCGGAGAGACTGGCGGCCTGGTCTGCGGATTTGGAATCGGCGATGACCACGACTTGCGCCGGACTCTCCAGCGCATGGACAGTGGCGATGCCGTAGGTCGCGGCGAAAATTCCGAATTGCGCGGCGACGCCGGCAAAGGCTTCGAGCGTCTGCTCGGCTTTTTCCCGATATGCGGACTCGCCCGTGTAGTGGTGCAAGCGCAGAAGCGCGATTGCGGCCATGGGATTTCCCGCGGGCGTGGGTGAATCCTGCAGTGGCTTACGGCGGGTCGAGAGCACGCCCAGGCTCCGGCCATCGGCAGATGGCTCGGCGTCGAAAAAACCACCAGAGGTGGCGTCGAAAAATCTGGTGATCATGGTGTCGCCAATGGCTTGGGCAAACTTGAAATAGCTGAGGTCGGCGCTGGCTTCATAGGCGTCGAGACAGGCGAGCGTCGTGGCGGCGTAATCTTCAAGCAGGCCGGCAACTTCGCGATGATCGGCCTTCGGATCGGAATAGGCGACTACGTGTAACAGGCGATGGCTGCGCTGTGTAGCGCCTGTATTCATGTCAGCCGGATGCGCTTTCCAAGCTTCGGCGAGAATGCGGTCGAGCGAGCGCAGAGCGAAGCGGCGCGCATCATCGACATGAAGCACCTTGGCCACTTCGAGGTAAGCGGAGACACACATGCTGTTCCATCCGACATAGACGGTTTTGTCGACGTATGGGGTGGGGCGCTGCAGGCGCGCGGCGTACATTTTCTTTTTCGCAGAGTCGAGAAGAGTTTCTACGCGGTCTGCGCTGAGGTTCAAGCGGCGCGAAATTTCCTCGATTGAGGCGCGTATGTAGAGCACGTTCTTGGCAGGATTGTGATGCATCTCGCCCACTTCGTTGATGTCGTAGTGCAGAGCGGCGACCTGGGTTTCTTCTGGAGTGAGAACGGCGCGGGCTTCTTGGAGAGTCCAGGTGAAGTAATCGCCGTCGTCGTCCATGGAGATGTCGGCGTCTTGCGAGGCGTAGAAGCCGCCGTGGTCGCGGTCGCTGAGCCACTCGTCCATCCAGCGGATAATGTCGCGGGCCACGTTCGCAAAAAATTCCGAGCCCGTGGCTTGATAGGCGTGCACGTAGTTCTTCAGCAGTTCGGAGTTGTCGTAGCACATCTTCTCGAAGTGCGGAACGACCCAGCGCTCGTCGACGGAGTAGCGATGAAATCCACCGGCGAGTTGGTCATAGACACCGCCGTTGGCCATGTGCTCGAGCGTGGTGACGATAACGTTGCGTGCGGCGTCATCGCCGGTACGGGCATATTGTTCGATTAGCAAATCAAGCGCCGAGGGATGGGGAAATTTGGGGGCTTGGCCGAAGCCGCCGTTTTGCGGGTCAAACATTTTGAAAGCGGACTGCTGAATGGCTTGGATGATGCTGGGAGAGATGCGGCCGTCGCGTCCAGCGGGCGATTCCGACTGTGCGATCGCCTGCTCAACCATCTTCGCCTGCTCGACCACATCGCCATGTTTTTCTTTGTAGGCGTTGGCGATGCTGAGGAGGACGCGTTTGAAACTGGGGCGGCCGTAGCCATCGTTCGGCGGAAAATAGGTGCCGCCGTAGAAGGGCTTGCCATCGGGAGTGAGAAAGGCGGTGAGCGGCCATCCGCCTTGACCGCTGACGGCGCTGACGGCGACCTGGTAGCGGCTGTCGATGTCGGGGCGCTCGTCGCGGTCGACTTTGACGGCGATGAAATGTTCGTTGACGATGGCGGCGACGTCGGGATTATCGTAGGATTCGCGGTCCATCACATGGCACCAGTGGCACCATACGGCACCGATGTCGAGCAGCATGGGCTTGTTCTCGCGCTGCGCTGTCGCGAAGGCTTCTTCACTCCACTCGTGCCACTGGATGGGCTGGTGCATGGCGGAGCGCAGGTAGGCGGAGGAGGCGCGGGCTAGGGAGTTGAGGGTGGTGGTGGTCATGATTTAAGTGTAAACGTTTTGCTAGGGCTAATCAGGGCCGCACAAGGTCTCTCCGGCGCTTGCTGCCCACTGTGGCAATGTGTATACTTAATGTATATACACTGAAGCGAGGGAACTTATGAATACTGCACGGGTATTCCGTTCGGGGAACAGCCAGGCGGTACGGTTGCCGAAGCAGTTTCGATTGAAGAGCGAGGAAGTGGAGATCTTTCGGCGAGGGGATGAGATTGTCTTGCGCGAAAAAGACGGGAACCTGGTTCGAGCCTTTGAGCTGTTGGCGGGCCTTCCCGACGATTTTGACCTTGCCGGGCGGGAGAAAGACCTGCCGCAGAAACGCAAGGGACTGTGATGGAAGTGCGTTATCTATTGGACACGAACATCTGCATTTACATCCGGCAGAGCAGGCCAGAGGGAGTCTTGCGGCGATTCCGCAAGCTGCGTCCGGGAGAAGCGGCGCTTTCGGTCATCACATACGGCGAACTGCTCTATGGTGCGGCTAAGAGCGCGCAGCGGACCGCCGCGCTGGAGAGGCTGAGAGAGTTGGTACGTTTGCTGCCCGCGCTGGCTTTACCAGAGAACGCTGGAGAAACCTATGGTTCGATTCGTGCTGAATTGGAGTCGAGGGGCGAGATGATCGGCAACAACGATCTGTGGATTGCTGCACATGCTCTTGCTGCCGGCTTGGTGCTGGTTACGAACAATGAAAAAGAGTTCCGCCGGGTGCGGGGACTAAAATTGCAGAATTGGGCCATGTAGGCGTTGTCCGCGGTTTTTGGACAATCCCGCCGCGTTAGGTTCACTTCGTCCATCCATCTCTTGGTTTACAATTAGCTGTTTTGGGCACTCATCTTCTTGGGCGGTCCTGGAGGAATCTATGAAGCTTACCCCTGGCAAACTTGCGGGTCTTAGAAAAGTATCGAATGAACGCGGAGTGATTGCGGCGGCGGCGATGGATCAGCGCGGATCGCTGCAGAAATCGCTCGCCAAAGAAAAGGGCGGGGAAGTCAGCGACGCCATGATGGAAGAGTTCAAAATACTGGTGACCGAAGTATTGACTCCGCATGCCAGCGCGATACTGCTCGACCCGGAGTGGGGATTGCCGGCTTCGAAGCGGCGGGCGAAGAATGCGGGGCTGCTGCTGGCTTATGAAAAGACGGGTTACGACAAGACCGGGCCGGGGCGGCTGGGAGATTTGCTGGATCACTGGTCGGCGCGGCGGCTGAAAGAGGCGGGCGCGGACTGCGTGAAGATTCTGCTTTATTACACTCCGTTCGATCCCAAGGAAGTGAACGATAAGAAGCATGCGTGGGTGGAGCGCATTGGCGATGAGTGCCGGGCCAATGACATTCCTTACTTTCTGGAATTTGTTGGTTACGAAGAAGGCGCGGATGAAAAGGGTTTGGAATACGCGAAGAAAAAGCCGCAGATTGTGACCGAGAGCATGCGCGAGTTCAGCAAGGATCGGTATGGCGTAGACGTGCTGAAGGTGGAAGTTCCGGTGAATATGAAGTTTGTTGAGGGCGTAAAGTGTTTCGGCGGACAGAAGGCTTACACAAAGAAGGAAGCGATTGATCAATTCCACAAGGCTGCGAGCGTGGCGACCAAGCCGTTTATTTATCTTTCGGCGGGCGTGAGCAATGCGGAGTTCAGCGAGACGCTCGAATTGGCGGGGGAATCGGGAGTGAAGTTTAATGGCGTGCTGTGCGGGCGCGCGACATGGAAAGACGGGATTCCGATTTATGCCAAGCAGGGCGCGGCGGCGTTCCGCAAGTGGCTGGAGACAGAGGGCGTGAAGAACATTCAAAACGTCAACGGCAAACTGAAGACGGCGACTTCGTGGCATTCGATTTATGGGGTCGAGCCGGTGCTGGCGGGGGCTTAGGCCTCGGCAGTTTGGTGTTTTGGCGCGGGGTTGTCGCCCGCGCTTTTTTTTTGTCTGGAATAGGCGGCCGGCGCAGGCTGGACGTCGCGAACCGCTGTTTCTGCCTCTGCAAACTGAACTTTCTCTGCGGCTTGAATTTTCGAGCGCCGACAAAAGTTTACGGATCATTCATCAAACCTTAACGTTGCCGTAATCCCCCCGCAAAACAGAGCTGCTATCAATGACTGGTGGCCCGCTGGGCAAGCTATTCCAGAAACGAATCTCAGCGTGCGCTGCCAATTCCTATATCTGGAGAAGTCAATGTCACAGGCAAAATTCTTCCGCACTCTGTGTGTGTTCGCGTTCATAGCTACGCTGGGCAACTTGAGCGCCAGCGCGCAGCAAATCAAGACAGTTTTTGTGATCGCGTTGGAAAATCACAACTGGACTCAACCCGCCAACCAGTTTAGTGGCGGCATCCAGCAGATTTATCAAAACCCGAACGCGCCGTTTACCAACAGCCTGGTGAATGGAACCGGGTTTGCGTTGGTGGGCGGATCGGTGGTCGATATCAGCGAGCAGGTTGCCTACGCCACGGCTTACCGCAATGTGCTGGCAACGACCAGCGGAAACAATCCGCATATACATCCTTCCGAGCCTAATTATTTGTGGTCGGAAGCCGGCACCAATTTTGGAGTGCTGAATGATAACGACCCATTCGCTGCCGTTGGCGGGACAAACCAGAGCACGACGCAACACCTCGCCGCTTTTCTGGCCCAGGCGGGCAAGACGTGGAAATCCTATCAGGAAGATATCGACCTCACTTCTGCGGGTGGGCAACTCACCGATGTTCCGCTGGCGCAGGATCAATGGACGGTTCCGCTGAGCAGTTTCTCGGGAACGTATGCCGCGGGAAGCTTTAACCAGTACAACGGCTCAAACCAGTTCAACTACGCCGCGAAACATAATCCGATGGTGTTCTTCACCGACACCAACGGCGGCGACGATCCGAGCACGGCGAATCCGTTGTCGACACACTATGCGCCGCTGCAACAACTGGCAACCGATTTGGCCAATAACAGCGTGGCCAACTACAACTGGATCACGCCTGATCAATACAACGACATGCACACCAGTCTCACCGGCGGTTACAAGGGACTGACCGGGGATGCGGCGAATATCCGGCAGGGCGACGATTTTCTGAGCCAGATCGTTCCCGTCATCATGGCGTCACAGGCTTACAAAGATCATGGTGTGATCATCCTGTGGTGGGACGAGAGCGAGGGCGACGGCGTTGCGGGAGACAATGCCGATGACTTCAATCACGCGGTTGGCGAGATCGTTATCTCCAGTCGCGCGCACAAGAATGTGAATGGGCTTCCGTATGCGAGCCCGGTCACGTTCACGCATTCTTCGGATTTGCGCACCATGCAGGAAATCTATGGCGCGGGCGCATTTCTGGGAGATGCGGTCAACGCCACGGATCTTACTGACTTGTTCGATGCGGGCGCGATTCCGAAGAAGCCGTAGGATCGCCGGTCACGTTTACAGTCAGCGTTTTCAACGGCGCAGAGATCGAAGGAAGAAGATCTCTGTGCCGTTTTATTTTTGGAGGAATAGGAAAGCTTTGTGGACCGTGGCGCTACTGGGTCGATTGCAGTTGCGCGGTGAGCTGACTGACGGCGGAGACATCGAAGAAATTTGACAGGTCGGCATGGCCGGCAAGGGTGTCCCGTTGCTTGCCTTCCACCAGAATTTTCACGCGAAGAATACCGGGGAGATTGGCGGAGAGCGTTTGAATCAGTGAGGCAACGGTGAGTTCTTCTGACAGGACTCCGGAGCGGTGGCCGTCGGCGAAGGCAGCATTGACGTCGATGACGGCGAGGCCGGGATCGACCAGGTAGACACTGCGAATGTCAGAGCCGGGCGGCAGCGGGTGGGGCGAGTTCTTGTCGGTGTAGAGGGCGATGAGCGCGCGGAGCAATTCTTCAGCGCGCTGCTGGCGAACGCTGGGCAGGGGAATGTGAGCGGCCTGCGGGTGCAGTATGCCGACATCGTCGTAAGCGACAAATAAAGTTACTGGTTCGGTGGGTCCGGCCACGGGCGCGACGACGGGACGGGTGTCGGCAGCAGCGACAGGAGTAGCGGCGGCGCGTCCGCGCATGTGCAAGGCGTAGAGGCTCATGACGAGCGCGGCTACCGCGAAAAACGAAATCGCAATGCAGAACTGGCGTGGGATGGGTTCGTGAATCATGGTGCGGCTCCGAGCTGAGCGCGGATCGCGACGATGCCATCAGCCACGGCGCCGGCGATCAGCTGCTGGTAATCGGGCGCGGTCAATGCAGAGACCGTGGCGGAGGGCGGAGCGACTTCAACCGCGATGGCTGCCGTGGTCACATTGTTCAAAGGGCGCAACGGCGCGGTGAGGGTACGCACTGTCACTTGTAACTTTCTGAGTTCGGTGGCGACGCTAGCGGAGGTCGCCTGGCTGAGGGGGATGGAAGAGGTTTGGGCCTCGGTCCAGGAACGAAAGGGACCGCGATCGTCGTCACTGCTGTAGGGCAACAGAGACGTGTAGATGCGAACGCCGCGGCCGTTGGATGCGGCGTGCAGCGCGATGTAGACGGCGGCGTGGGTGGTATTGGCGAAGTAGGCGCGATCGTCGAGTGAGAGGTTGGCGTCGGAATCGCGGAGGACGAGAGTGGTGATGCCGCGGCTTTCGAGTTCCTGACGCAGGCGGCGAGCGAAGGCGACGGTGATGTCTTTTTCCGCGAGGGTTGGGCTGAGGGCCTCGCCGCGATCGTTGCCGCCGTGGCTGGCGTCGACGATGGCGAAGTAACGGCGCGGCGCGGACGGGGGCGGAACTGGCGAAGGCGGCTGCACGCCGGCTTGCCGTGGCTGAGCGCTGGTTTGAGCCTGACCGGTGGCGGCTGTTGCTGGCGCAGCGGCTGTGGGTGCACCCGGTGGCGGCGTGGCCGGGCGGTTTGTCCCGAAAGCATTGGTTGCGGTTTGCAGGTTCGCGCTGGCGGATTTTGCAGGAGCGAGAGTGATGGTGCGCCCGTCAGGGCTGAAGCCGGCCATGAGCGGGATGGAAGTGGTTACGTCGATTTCGGCCTCGCCGTTGCTCTCAGAATAATCCGCGGCTGGAATCAGTTTGCTGGAGAAGGTAAGCATCGGCGAGGCGGGGCCGGTGAGAGGTTCGCGGCGAAAGGTGAGGCGCAGTTTGCCGGGTTCGGTGGCAACCGAAGGATTCACGGGAGCGGTGAAGTGGAAGGTGAGGCGCGAGGGATCGTCAGGGGCGATTGTGGCGGTGAAGTGAGTGGCGATATTGCCGATGAAGAGGCGGTTCGACTCTTCGCGCAGAGTCGCGGGACCACCGAGAAAGCGCGGCAGCAGGGAATTGAGCGAGGCGACGGGAATGAGGCCGCGTCCGTTTTCGATGAGGAATTTTCCCGCGAGATCGGCGTCGCGGCCTTGCACGCGCGCACGTTTTTTGCCGTCAGTAAATTCGCCGAGAACGTTGTTGTAGTGCAGGCGCCAGTGCGGAGGGTCGGACTTTGCGTTAACCGTGCCCAGGGGATCGAGCAATTCGAGCAGGCCGACGTAATCCTGACCCTGGCGTTGAATGACCGGCAGAGAGTAATTCGCGGCGGTGGAATAAACGGCGAGATGTTTCTCGGGAGCTGCGGCGGAAACCAGTAAGACGGCGAAAGATAGAAGTACGGCGAAGGAGAGCGCGGCGCGTGAGGGCGCAATCAAGGATGCGGCGCTTGCAATATGCCTGAAGGCGGACCCTGTTTCTTCCCGATCAGTCGTAGTCTTAGTCGAGGGCATAGATGGTGAGTCCGCTGAGAAGTTTGGGATAGAAGTCCGTGGATTTCTGGGGCATGACCTCGCCAGCGAAGGCGACGTCGCGGACTTGCGACATGCGGCAGGGATTCATCAGGAAAGCGATATTGGCGCGGGCATTGGGGCCACGCACCTGCGACAAAGCTTCAGCGGCATCGCGGACATAAGAAAGGTTCTGCTGGTTGCGGATGGATTCTTCGGAGAGGTTCAGGACTTTTTCCAAGAGACATTTGTGGAGTTGCACGACGTCGAGGCCTTGCTGGCGAATGGATAAGCCGGTGAAGACTTGCGCGGCGGAGCTGGGATTGGGATGGTGCAGAAGAAAAGCGCGGTTGGCAGTGACGGCGAGGATGGAAGTGCCGGCGCGGCCGGACTCGCGCAGCATGGCGGTGGCGCGGGCAGCGTCGAGGGAGGGATCGACGTCTTCTACGTCGAAAAAAGCCCGGGCTGAGTTGCGAAAAGTTTCTTCAGAAAAAGACGAAAGGTCGTGAACGACGCGATGTGTCGGCAGAATCAGCAAAGCCGGGCTGTTCATGTTGACGAACGTCATCATGACGAAGTCGTAGGGGGCAGTGCCGGGCTGTGATGAGGCGGAGGCGCGGCGTTCGTTGCGGTAGGTGAGAGCGGTTTCGTAACGATGATGGCCGTCAGCAATGATGAGTTTTTTGTCATTCATCGCGCTTTTCACGGAATCGATCACTTGCCGATCGGCGACTGGCCACACGCGATGTAGAACGCTGTATTCGTCTGTGACGGCAATTGCGGGCTCGGCGGAAGTGGCGAGCAGAGATTCGATCTGGCCGGAGTCTTCGTAGAGCATGAAAATCTGGCCGAAGTGGGCGCGGGTGGCGCGAAGCAGATCGAGGCGATCGGCTTTGGGCTTGGCCAGAGTTTGTTCGTGGCGGTAGACCACGCCGTTGGAATAGTCTTCGATCAGCCCGAGGGCGATGAATCCGCGCCGCTCGAGAGCTGTGGTTGAGCCCGGTGGCGTGAAGCGCTGTGAGTAAGCGTAGAGCGAAGGTTGGGAATCCTGGCGCAAAATGCCTTGCTGGCGCCAGTCGCGAAAATGGCTGGCGGCCCGGGAATAGACGTTATGTTCGGAGTTGTCGGCTTTCTCGCGGCGGCCCAGGATGATGCGGACCAGGTTGTGCGGGCTGGCCGCGTAGTAGCGGTCTTGCAATTCGGGAGTGATTTTGTCGTAAGGTTGAGTGACCACCTGGGCAGGCGACACTTTCTCCGTATCGTAACGGAACGCGCGAAAAGGTTGGATGTGAGCCATGAGGACCTTTGATTGTAACAATATGGAGTGGGGTGCTCGGATGGGAGTTCATCAGTTGACAACTAATGGCCGGGGAGCGCCCGACCAGGCATAAGACCAAATCCGGATTATCTCCAACATTTAACAAAGAAACAGCATCCACTTCGTCGTAGCTGTGGTACTATCGCGGCCAATCGAGGTGTTTATGGCCCTCATGGATGGGCGCCGGTCCAATCGCCCTAAGGCCCTAGGTCGGAAATTCGTTGGGAAGTCCCGCCCGGTTCAACCCTGGAAAGCAGTGAGCGCACGGTTGCGCAAACGTTTGCCTGCCCTCGGGATGGCGCTGTTCGCGCTCTGCTCAATGTGTGTTTTACAGACTTCGGCCGTGGCGCAGACGACGGTGAACGATGTCCACATCATGCCGCGGGAAGCAGAGAATCCAAAAACAGAAGAAGTGGCCAAGACCGTGGTCTCCTCGAAGCTGGAGCCGCGAGTGCGGCCCTTGAAGGTGGATGTGGACCTGGTGCTGGTGCCGGTGACCATCACCGACCCGATGAACCGGCTGGTGACCGGCCTGGACAAAGATAATTTCCAGCTCTTTGAAGGCAGCTCGAAAGAGGAGATCAAATCGTTTTCGAGCGAGGACGCTCCGGTTTCGCTGGGAGTGATTTTTGACTCCAGCGGCAGCATGAGCAGCAAGATGGAGCGTGCGAAAGATGCGGTGGTGGAGTTTTTCAAGACTGCCAACCCGCAAGATGAATTTTTCATGATCACGTTTTCGGATGCGCCCGAAGTGGTAAGCGATTTCACCAGTTCGGTGGACGAGATTCAGGGTAAGCTGGTTTTCGCGATGCCGCAAAAACGGACGGCGCTGCTGGATGCGATCTACATGGGCGTGAGCAAAATGAGGCAGGCGAAGTACGCGAAGAAAGCTCTGCTCATTATTTCCGATGGCGGCGATAATCACAGCCGTTATACGGAAGGCGAAATCAAAGCGTTGGTGAAGGAAGCCGACGTAATGGTCTATGCCATCGGCATTTACGACCGTTATTTTCCTACGGAAGAAGAGCGGCTAGGGCCGGCGCTGCTGGGAGAAGTTTCGGAGCTTACCGGCGGACGGGCCTTCACGGTGGAGAATCCGAACGATCTGGCCGACGTGGCCACCAAGATCGGAGTCGAACTGCGCAATCAATATGTGCTGGGGTATCGTCCAACCAAAGTGGTGCGGGACGGCAAATGGCGTAAGATTAAAGTGAAATTACTTCCGCCGAAAGGACTGCCGCCTCTCCGTGTGTATGCCAGGACCGGTTATTACGCGCCCCAGGAATAAGCAAACAGCCAGATTTTTCATTTTGAAATGCGCGCTATGGGCCGGGACTGCAGGGTCTCTGCTGGCGCAGCCTGTAACCCAACAGTCAACGAATCCGCCAGCCGGAAGTCAGCAATCCGCTCCAGCCCAGGCACAGCCGGCGCAGCAACCTGCGGAGACTCCTTCAAGTAATCCTTCTAAGCCTCCTGCTACCCAGGGACAGCAGCCATCGGAGGAGAACGGAACCTACGTTCTGAAACGAAATGTGGACGAGGTTCTGCTGCATGCGACCGTCGTCGACGACAAGCAGCACATCGTTACCGATCTCGATAAGAGTGCGTTTACGGTGTACGAGGACGGCAAGCCGCAAACAATTATTTCGTTTCGCCATGAAGATATTCCGGTGGCGATGGGGATCGTGATCGACAATTCCGGATCGATGCGGGAGAAGCGCGCCAAGGTGAACCAGGCAGCGCTGAACCTGGTGCGATCGAGCAATCCGCAGGACGAAGTGTTCGTGGTGAACTTTAACGACGAATATTACCTCGACCAGGACTTTACCAACGACCTGCTGAAACTTAAAGAAGCGCTTGAGAAAATCGACGCCAAGGGCGGGACAGCGCTGTATGAGGCGGTGGTTGCGTCAGCCGAACACCTGAAGAGGAATGCGAAGCTGGAAAGAAAAGTTTTGTTCGTAGTGACCGACGGCGAAGACAATGCCAGCCAGGAGAGTCTGGAACAGGCTGTGAAGCACCTGCAGGAAGAGAATGGGCCGTCGGTGTACGCGATCGGTCTACTGGGGGATGAAGAGCATCCCAAGCGGGCGAGGCGGGCGCTGGAGACGATTGCGCAGCGCACCGGCGGGCTGGCGTTTTTCCCGAAGACACTGGATGAAGTGGACGCGATCAGCCGGCAAGTGGCTCACGACATTCGCAATCAATACACCATTGGCTATAAGCCTACGAATCCGAGATCGAATGGCGGGTTCCGGCAGATTCGGGTGGACGCCAAGGACAAAGGGCACAAGAAACTGATGGTGAGGACGAAGAGCGGGTACTATGCGGGCACGCAGGCGGCAGCGGGGTCGAAGTAGAGGACCGCAGCTCTGCGGATTCGTACAAGATTATTTACTTCACGAAGGGTAATCGTTTATTTATCGTTCCTCTAAGGTTACTGCTGCTCGCCTTCTGCGTGCGTTTTTGCTGACTTACAGACGGCGCTGCGCTTGCTTCGGCTGGTTCAAAGCCAATTTCTTCCATCTTACGGCGCAAATCTTTCTGGATTTTCCGCACTAGATCGCGGGTGCTCATCTTTTCCAGCGGTGTCTTTTCTCGCTTCGCCACTTTCCAACCTCCGAGACTCTTTATGACCATTACTGACGTATTTCAACTCTATTCGACTGACGACCACTGCAGCGAATTGCTCAAGCGCCTACGTTGGCCGAATGGCGTCGAGTGTCCGCGCTGCAAAAGCAAAACCGTCCCCAACTGCGGAGTTTACGTAGACGGAGATATTCATACAAACACGGCGGAATCGGCTTTCAGTTTGCTTAAGCGGGGCATCACGGGAACGTGGCATAAGATCAGCGCTAAACATCTCCAAGCCTGCTTGGACAAAATGACTTTCCGATTCGACCGTCGAAAATCGAGCACGCTGTTCTTTAACACGATCCGACATATGGCAACCGCTGATCCGCTTACTCTCGAGCGTTTAACTAAATCCGCCTAAGACTGCTTGGATGCCGGACGTGGCCTTTCGCCACGTCGCGAATATCTCAGCAATTGTTGAGTTGTTTGAGTTCTGGCTATTGGGTGCTCTTGCAGTGACTGGGTGCTTGGCTTAGCAGCATAGGCTTTTTTCCAGCCAACCATTAGATCGCTTTCTAGATCAAATTGGCCCATCCCATCTGCTTCATGGACGACGAACAGCCGTTTAGCTTTTCCGACAGTTCCCCTAGGTTCTTTTTCGGCAGCTTCAAGAGCCTCCGCTACATGCAAAAGGGAGCGGGGCAATGAGCAATCGACATGCTGCCCGCGTTTATTCAAGACGTCCATAGCAAGTTCTCCCCCTGTCCCAATGACAAACACCGCCGGACTTGAACCGATCTCCAACTGTCTCTTGCCACTAGCCTTATAAAACAACAGTTTCCCGCGGACAAAACCGCCCAAGATGATTTCAACGGGGAGTGGGGTAGACGCGATGAGCGCCCTCCCGGCATCATGAATTAATCGATTCATCTTGCCACCTGGAATTTTCCCAGTTATCCATTCATCTAGAGTAAAGCAGTAGCTTGCTCGTAATTCCCAATCTACTCGCCTGCGATGAGTCAAGAATCGCGCTTGTTCAATGGCATTCTCGACGTGGCCAATCTGAATCTCTTCCATCGAGCCGATTTTTTCCAACTCAGACGAAAGATCGCCCACAAATGGCTGAGCCACGGACAGTATTCCCGCAACGGATACGGCGCAATCAAAAGGGCTTGGCAAATCCCACTGCTTACCGCATTCGTCATGTGGGCTGAGTTTTGGATTCTTCGGCCATGAAGCGCGCATATCGCTGCCTAGAATCACCCACCGCCCACCTTCAGCAACTACACCTATTCCAATCGTCACTTGCTCATCCGCCTTTTCGCAAGTGTGCCTAAAATCGGCACAAATCGATTCGTGGCTGAAAGGGTAAGGCGATACTGACCCTTGGTCGAGTAAATAATCTTGGATTCGTATTCACGCTACCGCCGGGAAGTCACTCGATTGACGATTCCACTCTCTCCCCTTACCCTGTAACGTGCACTTGAAGAATCCTGAAATCTCCCATCTGGGAGTCGCCGACGATATTACCGACCTGGTTGGCGGGACTCCCATGCTGCGCTTGAGGCGGCTCGTTCCGGCGGGATCGGCCGACATTTTCGCAAAGCTTGAATATTTGAATCCGGGCGGCAGCGTGAAGGACCGCGCGGCCATTGGGATTATTCGTAGGGCCGAGCTGGAAGGAAAACTTACGGCCGGCGGAACGATTGTGGAGGCTACAGCGGGGAATACTGGAATTGGGCTGGCGCTCATCGGGGTGAATCGCGGATACAAGGTGAAGCTTTTTGTGCCGGAAAATTTCTCGCAGGAAAAAGTGATCATCATGCGAGCTCTGGGCGCAGAGGTTGAGCGAACGCCCGATGATGAGGGGATGCAGGGAGCGATCCGGCGAGCCAAAGAGTTGGTGGCCAGCGTTCGCGGCGCGCTCATGGCGGGGCAGTTTGAGAATCAGGCGAATCCAGACTACCACTACGAAACGACTGCGGTGGAAATGTTTGAGCAGATGAATGGGAAGGTCGATGCGGTGGTTTTGGGCTGCGGCACCTGCGGAACGTTTTCCGGCGTGGCGCGGTATATGAAGGAGCATGTGCCGGGACTTCTGGCGGTTGCGGTGACGACGCAAGGTTCGGTCCTTGGCGGCGGAGCGCCCGGGCCGCACAAAGTGGAAGGGATCGGGAACAACTTCATCCCAGAGACGTTTGATCCTGCAGTATGCGATGAAGTGATTGCGGTAACGGACGATGATGCGTTTGAAATGGTGAAGCGGCTGGCGGCGCGGGAAGGCGTGCTGGCGGGATCGAGCGGTGGGGCGGTCGTGTTTGCGGCGCTGGAAGTGGCGCGGCGGCTGAGCGCGGGAAAGAGAGTGGCGACGATTATTCCGGATTCGGCGGAGCGGTATTTGTCGAAGAAAATTTTTGAGGGTGGAATTTGAACCAGGCCTGAGGCGGGAACTCCTTGCGGGGCCTGTCGGGCTGCCGGGATAAAAGGGGTCCTTCGCTTCGCTTGATTGCATAACGACGTTGGCCCGTCGCGAGTAGATTGGTATGCGATGAAACAAGACCAAGGCTCGTGAGAGGAGCCAACGTCATGCTGATTATAGGCTGTGATTTTCATCCTGGGTTTCAGCAGGTCGCGATCTT
>DATNMU010000114.1:0-2326 GCA_035602195.1 Candidatus Acidiferrum sp. | reverse complement strand
TATGAAAGCAGTTGTTGTCCACCAATATGGCGGTCCTGAAGTTCTCAAGTTCGAGGAATACCCTGACCCGGTGGCGGGTCCCGGCGAAGTATTGGTGCGGGTCGCTGCCACGAGCGTGAATCCGATCGATTACAAACGACGCGCCGGGTTGACGAAAGACTTTTATCCCATCAAGTTTCCGGGACTGATGGGAGTGGACATTGCGGGGACGGTCGTCACGGTTGGGTCTGGAGTGGAAGGCTTTTCCCGAGGCGACCAGGTCTTTGCAATGGCGGCGGACACCTACGCCGAGCTTTGTGTTGTGAAAGCCGCGATTCTGGCGAAAGTTCCCAAGGGACTCGATTTGATCCAGGCGGCGGCGCTGCCGCTGGTGACAACAACTGGCAACCAGCTAATTTCCACTACCGGGATCAAAGCGGGCCAGACGGTTCTGGTCGCAGGTGCTGCTGGAAATGTCGGGCGTTCGGCGGTATTCACTGCGAAGCAACGGGGAGCAGTCGTGATTGCAGGGGTGCTAAAGAGGCAGATGGATGAGGCGAAGACCATCGGCGCAGACCAGTTGATCGCGACCGATGACGACAATGCGATTGCGAATCTTCCGATGCTCGATGTCGCAGCTGACACGGTCAACGGCAAGACTGCTGAAAAATTGATTGCCAAGGTCAAGCCGGGAGGAGTGTTTGCATCGGTTCTCGGGGCGCCACGGAATGCCGAGAAGTATCCAACCGTAAAGGTGGTACCGGTGTACGCGACACCTGATGCGAAAACTCTGCAGTTCATGGCCGAGGCCGTTCGAGATGGCAAACTGGTGATCCCGATCAGCCGCAAGCTGCCACTCAGCAAGGCGGCCGAAGCTCAAGCCGCCGCGGAGAAGGGTGGTATCGGGAAAGTCTTGCTGGTGGCTTGATATTGTTTTTGCGAATCGAGGACGCGAAAGGAAAATCGTAAATGAAAAAGGGTCTCCGCGGAATCAACCCCGCCTCGAAGCCGAGTGGCGATGGGTGTGTGGAATGCTTGGCGTCACCCAAAGGTTGGTGGTTTCATCTCCGTCGGTGTGCGGAGTGTGGGCACATCGGATGCTGTGACAGTTCTCCGAGTCAGCATGCATCAAAGCATGCCGCGGCGGCAGGGCATCCGATCATTGCCAGTTTCGAGCCGGGGGAGGATTGGTTCTTCGATTACGAGAAGAACGAGATGATCAAGGGTGTGGAGTTGCTTCCGCCACATTCGCATCCAAAAAATCAGTCCGCTCCTGGACCAGCCGGAAGGGTGCCAGCCAACTGGGAATCGCTTCTAAACTAGCTGGCGTCGATCAATTTTTTATGAATGGGAGCAGGACTCGGGACACCGTATTTGTAATGAGCACCGTATCGAAAGGAGCCATCAATGAACGCGGTACAAGTCGAACAGAAGAGCTACGAGATGCCCCCGCGTGAGGGGATCAGCATCGCGTATTTTCTCACCGTCGCCGACGTCGAGCGATCGGCTCGCTACTACGAAAAGGTCTTCGGCGCTCGCATTCTGACCATGGGTGATGGCAACGCGCCTCCGTACCTTCAGCTTGCGAATATCTGGATGATTCTGAACGTCGGGGGCGGGCCGACCCCGGACAAGCCGACGGTAACGCTCAGCGTCCCCGACCCGAATCACATCAACAGCTTTATGAATTTCCGCGTCGCGGATATTCAAGCCTGCTATGAATTGTGGAAAAGTCGAGGAGCTGAGTTCATCACGGAGCCAATCCCCAAGTACGGCGAGATTCGCTGCTACATCCGCGATCCTGACGGTTATATTATCGAGATCGGACAAAGCACCTCTCTCAAGTACGGTTAACGCTCGGCCCGGACGGGATGCGGATTTAAACTCTTACGGATGTCCGCTGAGTGGTAGCCCATTGGCGCGAGCGATACGACGCCGCTCAGCCGCACAAGGCCCTGAATCGGCAGGCGCTCCAGGTTCAGGCATAGAAACGAGCACCATATAAACTTAGGGAGACCACGCACATGACCGCCCCCATCACGTCGAACACGCTTGGTGTCAACGTCTTTACCGCCCCGGGAAAGGTCATGGTCGGCGAGCGGCCAAAGCCCTTCGGCGAAGCGCTCGGCTTTGACCCGATCACCTCGACTTTGATCTTCGGCGAGTACGACGCGGTGCTGGTGGACGCAATGGGGACAGTGGCTGAGGCCGAAGCTCTCGCGGGTTGGATTGCTCTGCACAACCGCAACTTGGAGACCATCTATATAACTCACGCCCATTTCGACCACTTCTACGGTCTGAGCATTCTGCTCGACCGTTTCCCGGGCGCTCGGGCGATAGCAACACC
>DATNMU010000113.1:0-4808 GCA_035602195.1 Candidatus Acidiferrum sp. | reverse complement strand
ACAGCGTTTGGAGTCGTGGTCAGAATGGAGCAGGTCTCCAACGCTCGTTAGTGCATATCACCGCTCCTGCCTCGGGTTGGTCCCGCTCACGCGACTGTTCCGAATAGCGCCCCGACGCCTGCGGTCAGCGCCATGGCCAGTGCACCCCAGAACGTGACTCGTATTGCTCCCGCTGTTACTCCTGCGCCTCCCGCACGTGCAGCCATCCCGCCGAGAAGTGCGAGGAACACGAGTGAAGTTCCAGAAACAAGAGGGATCAAAACTGCCGCCGGGACCATGGCGGTGATCAAGAGAGGCAAGGCTGCTCCAACAGCGAAGCTGCCAGCCGATGCCAACGCAGCCTGAATCGGACGCGCACGGAGAGTCTCCGAGATGCCGAGTTCATCACGGGCATGTGCGCCTATTGCGTCATGGGCCATCAATTGCTGGGCGACCTGTTTCGCGAGCGCAGGTTCCAGCCCGCGAGCGACGTAGATTGCCATCAGTTCCTTCTGCTCGCCCTTGTCGTCTGCCTTGAGTTCCGCGCGCTCAACGGCGAGGTCGGCCTGTTCGGTGTCTGCCTGTGATTGGACAGACACGTACTCACCGGCGGCCATCGACATAGCCCCCGCCACTAGGCCTGCGACCCCCGCTACTAATACGTTGCTGTGGGTCGCATGTGCAGCCGCGACACCAAGCAGCAGACTCGATGTTGAAAGTATGCCGTCGTTCGCGCCCAATACCGCCGCGCGCAGCCAGCCGATGCGTCCAGTGCGGTGTCGTTCCTTGTTGTCTGCAGGCATTCTTGAGGCCTCCTTAATCTGAGATGGCAGCCCGCACATGAGCAATTTTGGGCAGTCACCAATAGGCCACAGTTGTAGTCTGTGGGCAGATGTGAAGGAACTATACGGCCCAAGGTCGTTTTGTTCCTCTGGTGGCGCAGCCGTATATTCGTATACAGGAAAAGTTTTGCTCATCCACTTCGCTGCGCCACATCTACTTTTTGAACGGTGTGCACACAGAAAGTCAAGTAATTCGCCCTGCTCCTGCTCGCTTTTTCACGCTCTATTTACAATCGGCACTCGCAAGAAATGCTAGACTCCTCGGCAGCAAGGAACTTCTCCCCCATGATACTTCGCGACAGATTGGAACCCCAGCGTTACAAGCAAAGATTGCAAGAGACTCGCTGGGAACGGAAAGCCGAAACGAAGCAGGTAGAACGGTTATCCGCAATCCTTGTGAAATCTGGCACACCACTGGCACACCGGACTGCCGGAAAGCCCAGCACAACCGCAGTTTTCGACTGACTGGTAGTCAGTCAACCCCAGGGGGTCAATCGACCTGTCTTTGGCTCACACAGGCAAGCTCGGGGAACCGACTACCTCTCGACTGGGTTCTTGCATGAGTGTGCTCAGCTTTCGCGTTTGTCTCGACACAAGCGCTGGGGCTTGTTTCCCAGCGCCTGTACCGTCTGTCCCACCGAATGGAGCTGCGGGCGATCATTAGTTCACATTTGTTTTAAAACCACGGCTCGTACCCGTTCGTTGTCAACGTGCTCCACCACAGCTGTCCCGCGGCCGAGCACCGCCAGACGGTCGCCCTTCTTTAGGATTTGGTGTCGCTGAGGGCGATCGCAACACTCCTTGCCGATTCCGATTAGGTGGTCCAGCCCTGCTGAGTTCAATCCTGAATCTTTCGTCCAGAGAGGAATGTTCCGGGTGTCATCTCCTACGAAAATGTTTACGCCGTATGCGATCAATCCCCGCAGCCGATCCTGTATTGGCGCCGAACTGTGCGGCAGCGTGTCGGGCGGCAGATAGAGGCTCTTCGGATAGGCGAACTGCGTACGCCATCCTTGCTCGTGTTCCACGACCGTGCCCCATAGGTTTACTTCACCGTAGAGGCCGCACCTCGCGTATTTGGTCGTGTGCAAGTGCTCAAAGCTTTTCGATGCGTACACGCCGCAAGTGCAATTCGCTTGCGGGGCATCGTGGGCGTCATCCCCTTCGGCGCGACCAGCGATGGTTCCGACGACAGCGGCAGCCCTGCATCTCGCCGCCAGCACATGGCCAGGATGCCACCGCTCCCCGCAGAGTGACCTCAACCCCACGTTGTCCCACAACCAAGTACGGTAGCCGACAATCGGCGAAATGTAGTCGGGGATACTCATTGCTTGTCCGATACCTGCTCGGGCTCGTGCGCGGGCTGTGGCGACGGAGTCAGCTTCTCAGGTTCGCTGTCCGGCTGTTCCGCTGGAAGTTTCAGTTCCAGAGGCTCCACGACGAGGGTTCGGACTGGCTTGCCGATTTGCATCACTTGCCCCCAGTTTTCGTGCCCGTCCACCCCATGCTCGGAGGACACTTGCCGCGTGAACACTCCTGCGCACAACAGCATTGTCGGCTAGATGTCAGTCATTTCGGTTTTGTCCCTACTAGCCCAGGCAGGCGATTGCCGCTTCCGAAGCGCACGCCATTATTGTCGTAGGTGAAATTCACATTGCGCCTGTAGGTGGCGATGGCGTTTCCGGCCAGGTCATAGAGCCTTTCCTGGTTCCCGGCCAATTCTCGGATCACGCCTTGGGGATTTCCTGCGCCATCTTTAAGGATCACTGTCTTCAGGAACTGCCTCCTTCGCTAAGCTGCGCTACTTGCGCGGGTCGCGTTCCACAAGCTGTACCGCACACCCAGTCCTTGGCTCCACAAGCGCCGCGGACGAAATCTCACTTTGTCGAAACCCCGCCCGCTTAAGTTGAATGCGCGCAGTAGGCACGCTGGGCACGGAGAACACAGTTCCCGCTACAAGGTGCGGGATCCTTACGCGGTAGAAAATCCTCTGCACGTATCGAACGCAGGCCTCCTGGCGCCCGAGCACAGAACTTAATGAGGATTCCCATTGCGGAATCTCAATGCCCTCAACACGTGCAAAGAGCCGGCGCTCCGCAATCCCTGACGCTGTGGGGAGGTCTCCAACTCCCAGCAAGGAGGTCTCTTTGTGCATTGCCTTTAATTCATTCAACGTTACTTGGCGCCAGGTGGAATTTGGTTCGCGCACCTCAATGTCGAAGCCGTCGTGAAGGGCAAAGGATCCCAAGGCCGGCTCGATCACTATAATCTCTAAGTCCTCATGAAAATCGGAAGTTCCGCGGATCCCCACGGATTTCATTGGTACACCGTTCAGCTTCAACTCGCATCGCAGCTCGTCAATCCTTACAGGCTCTGGCATCCTGTTTGACTCCTCCTGATATCTACGGCAATCCGTAGGTTGCAGACGTTCCTTGGGCTGGGGACGGGCTCGGGGGCCCTCTATAATACCCGCGGGGGGGCAAAAATCGCTAGGAATTGGGAGAAAAAATCCGGCTGGGTAACCGCCGGCAAGTTACCAAAGGCGCCTCTACCGGCCCTGGCTGACGCGTGCCGTCCTCGTACCTAGATTTTGCAGGCAGCCGGGGGCACGAGGAAGATTTTCTCTCGGCCGGAGTAAAACGGTCTGAACGGTCTGCCCATTGTGATCCTCACTGTCTGTGGTTGATGAAGCGGCACCTGCCATTCGTTAACAACTCCTTCCCGAGGCCCTCGCCGCAGTTGTTCAACCCAAACAACACTCGTTACGATTTCTTCGGGTGAAAGTTGTTATCGGCATCCCAATGACCAATTACTTTGCCATCCTGGGTGTCCACACCCGTGACAAGATCACTCGTCACGACGGGGTACTTGTCATACCGCATGACGGCATCGACGATATCCTTACCGTCCTTCATGGCCTGGAGAATCTTTGGCAGATCAACCAGGGGCTCATCAACAATCGCCGCTGTCGATTGCAACATACAGTCCCGCAGGCGAACAGCCCATCCCTGGTGGTAAGAGTAGGTCTGCAACAAGATGAGACCGTCATCACCGCCGTCCTTCTCTTGGAACTGACCGACGCTGTTCTACTGCTTTTCCGCAAGCTGGTTGATGGAGTAGACGTGGCTGATGATGAAGCCACGCTCCTCTGGCGTCCACTCGTGGTTCACGTGACGATTCGCTGGGTCTTCAGGCCCGTTGGGGTATGGTGCACACCAGTAGCAATAGTCCTTGCCGCCCGTGTAGAGCAAATTCCGACCGGCGCAAGCCTTCCCGCACCAGGCGCGCACTGGCGTCGCTGGGGGTCCATCCATGCCGATTCGCCATGCGTTTGAGGCGATTTCCGCTCTCCGCCGGCAGCCGCATGCTGATGACCATCGAATGGGTTGATCTCATGGCAATCTCCGAGTTGTAACTCTTGTAAGTATTGTAGCGCTGTTTTCGGGGCACCTCTGAGGGGACGAGTGGCAAGCTCGCGAGGTGGGACAAGCAGCACTTCGATTGTGCAACCTGGTTGCACAAAGCCGTCAGATGCCGAAGGAGGATTCCAAGAGGGAGGTTGAGAAGGAACTGACAGGGCGGGAGACCGAACCGTAGGAGATTATCTACTTCAAACAGTACGAGAGCCAGTGCCGGTCAAAGAAAGCAATCGAAACCGTGGCTCTGATGTTGGGAAGTGACCGATCCCGAGGCTACAGTCTGGAAATGATCTGCGCGGACTCTCTGGCCGGGGCCAACCTGGACAACGGAGACCCAGAGACGGTGCTGTTCTCTCTAGCAAGCGAAAGCCGTTCCTGGAAAGGAGACCTACACACGATGGCGAAGATAATCCCAATCACTGAGCAGGCAAGTAAACTGTAGGTCCCGGAGAGATTACGATTTTGGGCCTTTCGAAATCTTGGCCAAGGCTGCTCTGGCACTCGCTGCATCCGGGAAATTTGGATCGTCCCGTAGCGCCTTCTGCAGAGACTGTTCGGCCAAGTCGAA
>DATNMU010000112.1:0-9094 GCA_035602195.1 Candidatus Acidiferrum sp. | reverse complement strand
GGGGTCTCGGATTCGGCGGTTTTTGTGCCCGTGTTCTTGTCCATGATCCGTGTCCTTCCAGCCTGACAGTGCAAGTGGCGTTCCACAAAATGTTCCGGCAAGACTAGGCACTCATTCGCCATTTCAGTAATGGTCGAATCGCTTTCAGACCAATCGCGGTCCATTGCCAGTTAGATAAGAGTCAAGCTGCGGACTCTCGTGTCCAAGGGGGGACACCAACGGCTGAGCCTCACCTAAGCCGCGAACGGCGGTCTTCGATC
Organism: Candidatus Acidiferrum sp.; assembly: GCA_035602195.1. Classification (GTDB taxonomy): domain Bacteria; phylum Acidobacteriota; class Terriglobia; order Terriglobales; family Acidobacteriaceae; genus Sulfotelmatobacter. Next base: position 8,834 of record DATNMU010000112.1, on the reverse strand, counting down.
TCCAGAAACCTTCATCAGACTAAAAAGAGTCAAAGCAGAGCGAGGGCTCACTTTTCAAGAAAAACTTTGACTAATTTTCAGCGGTAAAGCGCAGCTTCCGAACTGCTAGGTTGATTGGAAGGTGACGTGCACTCGCCGCCATCGAACTACTCTCTGAACAATTGGAAAGAAATTTTACGAGGGTGTGAGGCTACAAAGAGAAACCACGTCCACGGACAGGATCTGCACAACCCAAGCTTCGCAAAGGTAGCGGAAGCCGCCAGTGTCCTTGGTGTTACGGCTGAAACACCGGAACAGGTTGCGCCGATGATCGCACAAGCTGTCCAGCATGACGGGCCTGCCTTGGTCGAGGTCCCGGTGAGTCGGCAGGAACTCTCCATGCCACCGACGATTACTGTGGACCAGGCGAAGGGCTTTAGCCTCTTCATGCTCAGAGCAGTTCTCAGCGGACGCGGCGACGAAATCGTCGATCTGGCGAGGGTCAATGTTTTCCGGTAAGCCGGCAAAATCCTCGGGAACGAAAGGGAGAAGGCAATGCTTAAGCAGACGGGTGTGTTCGCAGTAGCTGCAATTCTCGCCGTAGGTGTTATGGGGCTAGCTGTTCCCGATAAACCTACTTCTCTGGCCGGGTCCTGGCAGGTAGACACTCGCCATTCCGACGCGAAACTTATCACCGACGCGACGACGGATTACGGGAAAACGAAAATGAACGTAACCCTCGGCTTCGCCAGGGTCAACGGAAGAGTGAAAATCGACGACCTCGATCCTACAAAGTCTAGTGTCGATTTGAGGATCTATCCGGCTACGTCTATGTCGCCCTCCATTGATGAAGATGGGAAATTCCTGAGCCTTTGGCTTGAGAACGTTTCCAACCACACTCTCGTGTGTTTCCACTCCAAGAAGGTCGTCCGGACGGCTGATGGTCGCCTGCAAACCACTGGCGAGCTGGCCGTGACTCGAGTGGACCGCAACGTTGAGATGACGCCGAACGAAGCATATGCCGGTCCCGTGTATGGTCCGCCGGTAATCCACCGCGTTTCGCGCGAAGCCACGTTCATTTTTGACTTCCCGGCTGCCGCTGGGAACACGCAAAAGGAAAACTCGATGAGCGCGTCTGGATCGACGGGCCTGTTCCGCGAGGATTTTCCCCAGTTGGTGAGGACGGTAGTCAGTACTTACTGGCCGCCCGTGGTTCAAGATGAGAACTGTCAAGTGCCGGACGCGAATGAAGCCTATAGCGGCTCCCAATGCACGGGAACATACCTGGCAACTCCTGGGCTCCCAGAAGCGCCTCACGCAACCAACGGCGAGGACCTACCTGGGCCACCGAATTTCAATGCACTCGTCGGAAATCATCTGACCATTCTCGTTCACATGCGCTTGACGGCGCAGGCTTCGGGGGACCGGGCGGCAGCTGGGAACTAGACCGCTCTACCGCGAGCACGACGTGGCACAGGAAACCAGACCACGTCGTCCAAAGGGTGAGGCAGATCGCTGGATTGGAGGCGAAGATCGCCGATTCGATCGCCATCGATCCACAACGAAGCTCCGGCACAACTGTGCCTGGAAATTGAGGAAAGACACAAAGGAGAATGTGATGAGTGCAATCAGCAATGTGAAGGTAATGGGCGTTCGCAAGGAGACCGACAGCCTCGGTGAAGTCGATGTGCCGAGCAGCAAGCTGTGGGGAGCACAAACGCAACGGTCGCTTGAACACTTCAACATTGGGAAGGATCTAATCCCGCGCGAGATGATCGCAGCCTACGCCACCCTGAAAAAAGCAGCTGCGAATGCCAATCACGCCGGCGGGCGGCTCGACGACCAGCGTCACGAGCTGATTGTTCAAGTCTGTGACGAGATCCTCGCGGGCCAGCATGAGGACATGTTTCCTCTGCACGTGTGGATGACAGGAAGCGGCACCCAATTCAACATGAATGTGAACGAGGTGATTTCCAACCGCTGCTGCCAACTCGCAGGCACTGCGCTCGGAAGCAAGACACCAGTTCATCCCAACGACCACGTCAACATGTCGCAGTCTTCCAACGATTCTTTCCCCACCGCGATGAACATTGCGGCGGCAGTGAACGTGAAAGAGCGACTCATACCGGCGGTTAAGAACCTGCGTGATTCAATCGCAGCGAAGGTCGAGGAATGGAAGGACGTTGTGAAGATTGGACGAACACATATGCAGGACGCTACGCCGATCACCCTTGGTGAGGAATGGTCGGGTTACTCAGGCATGCTTAGCGACAATCTCGAGCGTATCGAAGATGCATTGCACGGCGTGTATCGCCTGGCGCTTGGCGGAACAGCCGTGGGAACCGGCATCAATGCAGCTCCTGGATTCGGCGAGGCGGCCGCTGCTGAAATTGAAAAGCTTACGAACCTGCCTTTTATCAGCGCTCCCAACAAATTCACGGTGCAGGGTGCTCACGATGCTCTCGTCCAGCTCTCCGGCACACTTCGCACTCTCGCGGTCTCGCTCTACAAAATTGCTAATGACATTCGGCTGATGTCCTGCGGCCCGCGTGCCGGCTTCGCTGAGTTGGTAATCCCGGCGAATGAGCCGGGCTCATCGATCATGCCCGGCAAAGTGAACCCAACCCAGGCCGAGGCGCTGACGATGATCGCTGTGCAGGTAATGGCCAACGATGTCGCGGTGGGCTTCGGCGGCGCGGGCGGCTACCTGGAGATGAATGTCTATAAGCCTCTCATCATCTTCAACGTGACGCACTCCATCACGATCATGACCGACGGATGCACCAACTTCCGGAAATTCCTGATCGAAGGGACAAAGCCGAATCTAAAGAAGATCAAGGAGTACGTAGACCGTTCCCTAATGCTGGTGACTGCCCTCTCGCCCGTCATCGGCTACGACAAATCGTCGAAGATTGCGCATTACGCGCTCGACAACGACCTCACGCTTAAACAAGCCGCACTGAAGCTGGGATTTGTCACGGAAGATGAGTTCGACCGCGTCGTCGATCCGGCGAAGATGGTCCACCCGTACGTAGCAAAAGCCAGCTGAGGAAATCGCGGTTCTAAATCAACACAAAAACACGAATGCTAAATCAAGAAGATGAAGGGAGAAGAAATTATGACGACCAATAAACGCGGAATCGAATTGCTTCACGATCCATCCCTCAACAAGTCAACAGCCTTTACCGAAGCCGAGAAGCAGGCCCTCGGAATCGTTGGCCTGGTACCAGATGTGACCGAGACCGAAGACCTACAGTTAAGCCGGGTGATGATGCAACTTGGTCACAAGAATACCGACCTCGATCGCTACATTTACCTGATCAATCTGCTCGACCACAACGAAACCCTCTTCTATCGGACTGTCATGTCCGACCCGGCTCGCTTTCTACCGATCGTTTACGACCCGACCATCGGCGAAGCTTGCCTCAAGTTTGGCCATATTTATCGCCAGGCGCGCGGCATGTATCTCTCGATCACGCGCCGCGGCAAAGTGAAGGAGATTTTAAAAAACTGGCCGCAGAAAGATGTCCGCTTCATCTGCGTCACAGATGCCGGACGGATCCTCGGTCTCGGAGATCTTGGTGCAAACGGCGCCGGCATCCCCATCGGCAAACTACAGCTCTACACCGCCTGCGCCGGAGTGCCGCCGCAATACCTGCTTCCCATGTACCTCGACGCGGGCACTAACAACGAGCAGTACCTGCGCGATCCCCTGTACTTAGGTATGCGCAAGACGCGCCCGGCAACTGCGGATCTTTATTCTTTCGTCGACGAGTTCGTCGAGGCGGTGCAGGAAGTGTTTCCGAAGTGTTGCATTCACTTCGAGGATTGGACGGGGGTGGATGCCGTGCACTTGCTCCAGCGCTACCGCGATAAGTATTGCGTCTATAACGATGACGTGCAGGGTACGGCTGGGATCACTCTTGCGGGGATGATCAATGCCGCCAAACTTAAGGGCACGAAGCTGAAGGATGAAAAGTACCTGTTTCTCGGCGCGGGCTCGGCCGGTATCGGCCTTGCCAACCTGCTTTGTTCTGCTCTTGTTGCGCAAGGCATGACGCTCAAGGAAGCGCAGTCACGAGTCTACATGTTCGACATCAACGGCCTGTTGGAATCGACACGCAAAGACCTTGTCGACTTCCAGAAGCCGTACGCGCACCAGCACGCGCCGACGCGGGATTTCGTGGCTGCCATCGAGAGCATCAAGCCGACGACGATCATCGGTGTGAGTACGATTGGCGGAGCCTTCACGCAGAAGGTTGTCGAAAGTATGGCGAGGATTAACGACCGCCCGGTAATCCTTGCTCTTTCCAACCCGACCGAGCATGCGGAGTGCACCCCTGAACAAGCCTATACCTGGTCGAAGGGCAAAGCGATCTACGCCGCCGGAGTGCAGTTTGCACCCGTCCGCTACAACGGCCAGACATTTCTGCCCGGACAAGCGAACAACTTCTACATATTCCCGGCGGTTGGTATGGCGATCTACGCCACCCAGGCGAAGCGTGTCACCGACGAGATGTTCATCGAAGCCGGGCAGGCGGTAGCGGATCAAGTGCCATCCGATTTACTGAAGCAAGGGCTCCTTTACCCGCTGCAGTCCAACATTCTGGAGACCGAGATTCAGACTGCTGCCCGCGTGGCGAAGCTCGCCTTCGATACGGGACTCGCCCGCGTCGAGCGTCCCGCCGACATGGTTGCGTTCATTCGTGAACATGTCTATAAGCCGGAGTACAAACTGGAGGCGACACAGTTGAGCAGAGTGGCCTGAAAGCCCGCCCGGCTGCGAGCACTGCTAGAGCTAGCTGGCAAATTTATTTTTTTAGAGTGGGCCGCCTGGTACATCTTCGCGGCCCTTCCTTTTTCCCCAGCTGCACAAGTGGCAAAGGAGAATTGTGCTTTCGAACATTAGCCAGACTGACAGGTGGCTCTCCATCGGACTTGCCTTCGTTGGAGGGTATGGCGATGCCGCAGGCTTTGTTCTCGCAAAGACGTTCACGGGACACGTGACCGGCAATTTGGTGCTAGCTGCAATTGCTGTAGCGGCTCACGATTGGCGGGCAATGCTTGGGCATCTCTCGGCCATTGTGACTTTCTTGATAGGGATTTTCGTGAGTGTGCTGATCGTGCACCCGCTCAAGATGGGGCCATCGTGGCCGTTGATTCCTACGATCATGGGGATGGAAGTGATTCTTTTAGTGGCTGCTTCTTTGGCGTTGGCATCAGGTGTGGCCTACGGCTCTGAAATATTCGTGATCTTTGTGTCTCTAGCACTGGGACTACAAAACGGAGCATTTCGTCGTGCCGGTGGCATCAGCGTCCACACAACATATCTCACAGGGATGATTACGAGCCTAATCTCTACCGAAGCTGAACAATACGCTTCTCAAGTGGTTCCTCCGCCTGTAAGTGGTCAAGATCCAAAAATAAGCCTGCTCTGCGGAATCTGGATCGCCTTTGTCCTAGGCGCTGGAACGGGAGCGGCGATGGTCCTTCATTTTGGGGCGGTCGGAATGCTCGGAGCGGCGCTGGTTTTGATCCCACTGGCATTGCGTGAGGGGTGGTCTTGACGACGGCACTGCAGAACGAGATGAAGCTCCGCCCATCTGAGACGTGCCATGCGCTTCTTCATGGTGTCACGCTGCCGATACGAACCAGGCGAGGCCTACCAGGCAAACTCGTTTTTCTAGTGTGGGTCGCCTTGTTCTTCTTTGAGGCCCGGGCCTATTCACAGACAGGCATAGGGGAAACGCTTAGCGGCCCGGACAGTCATGAGACAGGCCAAGGCCCTCACGGGCATCTCTTGGGTGACTGGGGTGGCGAACGGTCCCGCCTGCTCGAACATGGTGTGCGGTTCGACTTCCAGTACATCAGCGACTCGCTCTGGAACATTAAGAGTCAGCAGAAAGGACGACTCGCGAGTTGGAATCGGTTTCGGGGAACCGTGGACATCGACTTGGGTACGCTGGTCGGTCAACACGGATTGTATTTCCATGCGACGGCACTCTGGCAGGGCGGCGGCAATCTCGGAACCTATCTTGGCCTGCTAACTAGTCCGAGCGGCATGTCGAGCGCGAATACGTTTCGCCTTGATTCCTGGTGGCTGGAGAAGCGATGGCTGGATGAACGAATCACAGCACGCGTTGGTCAGTTTGCGGGGCAAGATTTCTACGGAGCTGAGCATTACGCGGCATCCTTCATCTTCGAGCCGATGGGATATGCGTTGGGCAATCTGTTCACGGACTTCGAGTCCTTTGATCCTCCGTCGACTCCTGCGTTTGAATTGCGTGTCGTGCCGATTCGCAACCTCTATGTGAAATCGATGGTCGAGGCAGAAGACCGCGAACCCTTTGCTCATAACCAAACCGGGTGGGTTCCACAGTTTCGTGGAGTGCCGGTAAGCATTTCGGAGATCGGATTCACTCCGGGCAAAAAGGCGTCGTCCGTGCGAGCCTTCGACAATGTCGAAAGTCGCAAAGGATATTCTGGACTCTATCAGTTCGGTGCTTCCTACAATCCCGGAAAGTTCACGTCGCCGACGAGTGCGACCCCTCGATCTGGCAACTACCTCCTTTATTGGGTGGCGAGCCAGGCTCTTTGGCGCGTCGACCCGAAAGCAGCGAAGGGATTGGACGCTACGTTTGCCTATGACTGGAGCCCGCCAGATGTTAACCGGAATAACACGCTCCTCACCGCTGGTCTGCGCTTCGACGAGCCACTGCCTTTGCACTTTCATAACACCATGTCAGTGGGATATGTGCGAAACAGCTTGAGCCCGCAGTTCCTTTCACCCGGCGGGCCCTCATGGAAGACGGAGCACGGCGTTGAATTCAACACGCTTCTGGACCCCTTGCCGATGCTCCTTCTGCAGCCGGTCATTCAGTACTACGCGAACGTGGGTGGAGGAGCGCAGCGCGCCGTAGTTTTCGGATTCAGAACTAAGGTGGAGTTCTAGAGCAAGTTTAGGGGAGGTCATTTATGAACATCGGCGGATTATTCGGAGCGCTAACTCCCGTCTTTTTTGTCCTTGCACTCGGTTACCTCGCCGGCAAGCGCAATACCTTCGATGCGGACCAGTCCTCGGGCTTGAGCAAACTTGCGCTTACGTTTGCATTGCCAGCGTCTCTGTTCGTGAGCATGACTGACATTCCGAAAGATCTTTTGCTGCAGCAGGGTCGTCTTGTCCTGGCACTGATTCTCTCCCATGCCGGGCTTTTCGTGGTTGCGTGGCTGCTCTTGCGAATGGTGAAGTCGCTCAGCGGGACGGCCTCCATTATCTATGCGCTTATGCTCGCAACCTCCGCCACCCCAGTCTTTGGCCTTGCCGTTCTCGAACCGCTTTTAGGACGAACCAGCGGGGGTGCCGTGGGACTCGTGGCGCTGGCGATCAATCTAACGGTACCTCCGGCAGTGATCCTTCTGGAAATGGATGCGGCAGCAAAGGATCAAACCGTCGCAGCGGATCCTTCGAAGCCGAGCGCCCTCGTAACGGGACTGAATGCCGGCGTGAAATCACCACTCCTATGGGCGCCGATCCTCGGAATCTCTGTTGTCCTTTTGAGCATTCACCTGCCAGCCGTGGTAGCAAGCTGTTTCGAACTGATTGGCTCGGCCACTTCCGGGGTAGCGGTTTTCGCGGTAGGTCTCGTCTTGGCGGCTCATCCAGTTCGCCTTTCGCCTGCGGTATTGGTCGGTTCCCTTGCTCGTGTCACAGTGCAATCCGCAGTTCTGTTCGCTCTACTCCATTTATTGCATGTTGTTAGTCCGTTCGCGCGTGAGGCGCTGGTGTGCTGTAGCTTTCCCCTGGCAACCGTGGTCGTACTATTTGCAGCCCGGTACAAAGCAGTCGAATCAGAAGCCGCTTCCATGCTTCTCATCTCGACACTCGCTTTGGTCATCACGGTACCGACGATCCTCTGGTTGAGCCATTGACTTATGAACGAAAAGTTAGGAAAGGGAATGGCCCGCAAGCTGGCGGTTCTGGACCATCGCATCTAGACCACGCAAGAAACTTACATACCCTTTTACGTAAAAGCTGCCTGAGGAATGTTTACGCTTACGTGTTGCGACGACCCCGTGTTCCGATGACTGCGAGCGCGGTTGGCCTTCCAGGCCGGCCGATAAATGGCAGCATCGATTCTCCTACTAAACCCCAACCGGCACCGAGCTTCAGACAAGCTCACCAAGAGTGCGAATAGAAACCCGGTGGAGAACAACATGCGTCGCGACACCAACAAGTGCAAAAGCAAAAGCCCTGTGAAAGGAAAAATCAAAAACAAACCTTGGCCCCAGCGATCTGTTCATAGAAAACGCGCTTGTGATCAGTAACCAGGCCAATTCCCGGATCGTCGACAAACAGGAAGTAATCGGGCGAGCCACGACCTCGCGAGGCACGAGATCCACTACGAGATCCGAAGACGGGCTTCGAAGCACGCTCACTCTTCCAGGCATTCTCGAACGGTGGCCTTGACCGATGGGAGGGCGGATGTCAAACTATTGCCGGCAGGATTGAGAGAAGGCGCTTCGGCGTGGTTTCTCTACTGGCTCCGCGTGTGCGCCGTATAGTAAACGTACAATGGAAGCGGGATTGTGGGGCATTTGGGCCTTTACGCCGAATGCAAAATCAATAAGTTACGTGTTATCAACGTGATGGAGTAGTTCAAATCCCCCCTTCCGCACCATAAACTACTTTAGAATCAATTATTTAGAAGCGTTTCTTGGTTTCGTACAGTAACCGTACAACGTTTCAACCCTCCGAAGCATTTGTCTTCGTCCTCACTGCCTAGATTTGGGTGAAACGTTCCGCAAGTCTGATGTGCATCCGAAACCGGAGCGTGATTGAGCAGATGTGAGGGGGA
>DATNMU010000111.1:0-3044 GCA_035602195.1 Candidatus Acidiferrum sp. | reverse complement strand
GGAGATAAGCCGCGATGACGATTGATTAACGGCTGGAAGCTTTGACTCGCAATCTGGAGCTGTTATCGCTTGAAAGTGAAAAACATGATCGCCAGCTTGACCGGGCGGCAAAGCTGGTCACCGAAGTTGCTGAAGGCACGGCCAGACTGCTGCGAGTGGTGGAGATGCACGAACACCGGCTTGACAACCACGATGATCGACTGGACAAGCTAGAGTAAAAAACGTCGTTCTTGGCAAAAGCAAAAAGCCGGCTGCAACGATGAACAGCGAACGACGAATGGCGAACGACTAACGACATGGTCTTACTGCAACACAAACTGAGCGTCAAGCTATCGCAGCGCCAAATCCTCACCCCGGGTCTGGTGCAGATGGTTTCTGTCCTCGCGCTCAACAAGCTTGAACTTAAGGACATGATCAATGCCGAGATGGTCGAGAACCCCGTCCTCGAAGAGCTTGAAGATTCCGTTCCTTTGATCGATGAAGTTGGCCGCAAGGAAGATGACCGCGACCGCGCCACCACCAAGACTTCCACCGAAGAAGCTCCCATCACCGCCGAAAAGAAAGACCCATTCGAAGAAATTGATTTCGGGTCGTTTTTTCAAGACTATCTCGATCCCGGCTACCGCACCCGCGGAGAGATGGAGGATATCGAGCGTCCGTCATTTGAAAATTTTCTGTCTAAGCCGACTACGTTAACGGATCATCTTGCCTGGCAGTTGGGCGCTCTGAGTCTGCGCCCAGAAGTGCGCGAAGCGGCGGGAGAAATTGTCGGCAACCTGAATGAAGACGGATATTTGATCGCAAGCGACGAAGAGATCCTCGGGGTGGCGCCACCCGCGCCTCCGGAGGCCGATGCCGCTACTGCGAGAAATATCGTGAATGAGGCCGCCGCCCTTGGTTTGGGAGCGGACGACCCGGCCGCGGCCGAAGCAGGAGGCGAAAGCGGTGAAGTTAGCGGCTCAGATGTAAATCTCGGAGGCGAATCGAATCCGGCTCAACTGTCGTATTCTCACGGAGTCGACGAGAATTCTTTTGCCGAATTGGCGAATCTATCGGCGCCGGAGCTGCGTGCTGAAAGTTCGTTCGCTCCGGGCAGCGGAAGTTCCGCAGCAGCCCCGGCTCCAGCTCCTCAGCCCGTAGTTGCTCCCGCTCGAGCCACTTATAAGCCAAATTTTTCTGCCGCCGACCTTCAGGAAGCGCTCGAAGTCGTGCGGCAGCTTGATCCTCCTGGCGTGGGCTGCCGTACGCTGCGGGAATGTTTGCTGCTGCAGTTGCGCCATCACCAGCAACAACTGGCTCAAGGCAGGGGCGGAGACGAGAGCGGGAAAAAGAACGGCAACGGCACCGCGCAAATTCTGCAGGATGCGATTGCTGTGGTCGACCAGCATCTACGAGCCTTGCAGAGCAAACAGCATAAAGAAATTGCTAAGGCGATTGGGCGTCCTGCCGAGGCCGTGCAGCAGGCCATCGACTACATTCGCACGCTCGATCCGCGGCCTGGCCTGCAATACAACAAAGTACAGGCGCGCCTGATCGAACCTGACGTCGCGTTTATCAAACACGGCGACGAGTGGCTGGTGCTGATGAATGACGACGATCTGCCTCAGCTCCGCCTCAATCCTGCCTACAAGAAGCTGGTAACCCGCGAGACTAACGACAAGAATACGCGTGACTATGTGAAAGAGCGCTATAAGAGCGCCATCCAACTGATTAAGAATATTGAGCAGCGCAAGCAGACCATCACGAAGGTTTGCTACTGCATTGTCGCGCGGCAGTACGATTTTCTGGAAAAGGGCATCGACTTCCTCAAGCCGATGATGATCAAGGAAGTTGCCGAAGAAATCGGAGTGCATCCTTCTACCGTGAGCCGGGCGGTAGCCAGCAAATATGCGCACACGCCACAGGGGGTGTTCGAGCTGCGTTACTTCTTCAGCGAGAGCGTGCAGGGGCCGGAGGGCGGCAACACATCATTGCTGATCCTGAAGCGCCGGGTCAAGAAATTGATCGATGAAGAAGATCCCAGCCGTCCCTTGACCGACGAGCAACTGACTCGCATTTTGCAATCACAAGGCATCCAAGTCACTCGCCGCACCGTTGCCAAGTACCGGGAAGACATGCGCATTCCCAGCACGCACCAGCGCAGGGTGAAAGAGTAAGGGTAGAAGTAAGAGGAGTCGTGCAGAAGTAACCTCAAATTCTTCACCACAGAGAACACAGAAGGTCACAGGGTGAACACACATCGCTCTTCTTACTTCTGCACTCTGACTGCAAACTTCTGATTTGATCTCGAACGAGGATCCAAGGAGTGCCGCTCATGAACGTGGAATACACCGGGAGGCATTACGAAGTAACTCCGGCCATCCGCAAAGAAGTAGAAACCGGGCTCACCAAGATTCGTAAAATCCTGGGCGACCAGTTCGAAACCAAAGTTATCCTCAGCGTCGAAAAGCACCGTCATAAAGCAGAGATCACGGTAAGCCCGCGAAACGGCCCGCTGGTCGGCCTGGCCCAAGCCAAGGACATGGCTATCGCGGTCAGCGAGGCGCTTGACCATCTGGAAAAGCAAGCGGTGAAATATAAGACGCGCTGGCAATCGAAGAAGCGCTCGGCGCGCAAGAGTGAAGAAGTAAAGAAGTGGAACGGCAATTCACCGCAGCCGGAAGAGATACAGACCAGAATCGGCCTCACCGAAAAAACCGCAGTGCCCGTGGCCGTGCACCGCTATCCTGCCGTCGCCAAGACTACAGAAGTACACCTGGTTCGCTCCAGCGACGCCGTCTCCATGCGCCCGCTGACTCTGGAAGAAGCGATCAAAGAAGCCCACTTCCGCGACCGCGATGTATTCGTTTTCCGTGATCCCAAAGGCAAGGTAATGATCCTGCACCGCACCCGTGACGGGAAAATGGAGCTGATCGAAGCACCGTAAGGAATTTTACCTACCCAACAACCAGCGTCAATTCTGGGCAGGCGGAGCATTGTCTTGCGAGGCAGGTGGTGGTGTCTTGGCGAGCGGCTGTGGCCGCCGACGGACTACCACTTCCACC
>DATNMU010000110.1:0-39899 GCA_035602195.1 Candidatus Acidiferrum sp. | reverse complement strand
GATGAAAAATATCGCGGAGAAGCGTACGCCGCATATGCGTGGGCCGTTTACGTTGCCGAAGTCACAATCGATCTCACCACCTACAGCGTATCCGTAGACGACTTTGTCGCGCTGCAGGAAGTTGGTAAGGTTCTGCATCCGCTGCTCGCCGAAGGACAAGTCGTCGGCGGCGTGGCCCAAGCTATCGGATTCGCGCTGTATGAAAAAGTGGTCTGGCAGAACGGACGCATGCAGAACAGCCAGATGACGAATTACATCATGCCCACTGCGAGCGACCTGCCCCCCATTCGCGTTTTCTTTGAGGAGTTGGGCAATGTCTACGGAGCCTATGGCGCGAAAGGCATCGGCGAGCTTCCCATGGACGGTCCTGCGCCCGCAATCGTGAACGCCATAGAAGATGCTCTCGGAGTCTCTTTCGATTCCATTCCTCTGCTGCCGGAAGACATTATGGATCGGTTGAACGCGAATGGCATGGCTCTAGCATCCCAGGAAAATGGTGGCGGGGGACGATGAGCAATTCTGTCGGCAGTCGCAGCAAAGTCAATATCTCACTCACTGTCAACGGAGAACCGAAGACGTTAAGCGTTTACCCAATGGAGCGCTTGCTCGACGTGTTGCGCCTCGACCTCGGACTGACGGGCGCAAAAGAAGGTTGCGGCGAAGGCGAATGTGGTTCCTGCTCGGTATTGATGGATGGCATGCTGGTGAATAGCTGTCTCGTTCCTGTTCTGCAATCTGCGGGGTCGAACATTGTTACGATCGAAGGATTGCAAGCGGGCGAAACGCTGCATGCCTTGCAGCAGGCCTTTTTAGATTGCGGCGGTGCGCAGTGCGGCATTTGCACGCCGGGAATGATTCTGGCCGCCTCTCATCTGTTAAGCGCAATACCAGAACCAACTTCAGAAGAAATCCGTGAGGGCCTCGCGGGCAATCTCTGCCGCTGCACAGGCTATAGCCAGATCGTAGAAGCGGTTGCCGAAGCTGCACGCCGCAGGATGACGCCATGAGATCAAATCCCAGCGATTACGAACTGGCCGCTCCGGGAAATTTGCAGGCAATTGTCTCGCTGATTGGGAGCGAACCGGGGAAGTGGCTTCCGATTGCGGGAGGCACCGACGTGATGGTGCAATACGCAGCCGGGAAACTTCCGGCGCGGAATCTGCTGAGTATTTGGAATCTTCCCGAGTTGCGGCGAATTGAGATCTCTGCCGATGAGATGCGGATCGGCGCAGGATCTACTTACACCGATCTCCGGAAAAACTCGATCGTGGAGAACGAGTTTCCGCTGTTGGCTAGCGCCGCGCGCTGGACCGGCGGAATCGCAAACCAGAATCGAGGAACAATCGGCGGCAACATCGTCAACGCCTCACCGGCTGCCGACTCGTTGCCGGCTCTGCTGGTCTACGACGCGGACTTGATTTTAGTGTCGGTGCGAGGCGAACGTCGAGTGACTTACGCGAGCTTTCACACTGGTTACAAAAAGACGCTGCTGGCGCAGGATGAGTTGGTGAAGGCCGTTTGCCTTCCCCGGCGCTTCTCGGAATACTTCGCTTATGCGCGCAAAGTCGGTGCGCGCAAGGCCCAAGCCATCGCTAAAGTGTGCATTGCGGCTGCGGGCCGCGTGGTCAATGGTTCAGCCGAAGATGTGCGCATCGCTCTCGGAAGCGTGGCTCCAGTTCCTCTTCGCCTCACGGGGACTGAGAAAACCGTGAACGGAAAGATTATTAGTGCGGATCTGCTGCGTTTGGCAAGACAAACCGCAGCGGCGGACATCCGGCCAATCGATGATATCCGCTCGACTGCCAGGTATCGCACAGCGGTAGCGGGCAATCTTGTGGTTGAGTTCTTGACTCGGCTCAATGCAGAACAGGCAAGTGGAGACTTCCGCGAAGCAAAAGATGTTTTAACGAAGTGGAATGCTTTATCCCGCGACGAGGCAATCAAGACGATCTTGCCCTGCTGCGGCTCCCGCGCCTGGGCTCATGGGATGGCGTCCCATAGGCCGCTTACGGACGAAGCAGCATTGCTGGCTGCATCGAGCGACGTCTGGCGCAGTCTGACCACGTCTGATTGGGTGGAGGCGTTCCAAAGCCACCCGCGAATTGGCGAGTCGCGTGCGGAGCAGCCTCCGCCAGCGCAATCTGTAGAATGGTCGACGCAGGAGCAGCGCGCCATCGCGGACGCCGATGCAGCCGTGAAGAAGGCTTTGGCCGATGCGAATCGAGAGTATGAGCGCCGGTTCAATCGCATCTTCATTGTGTGCGCAAGTGGAAAGTCCGCTGGCGAGATCCTTGAGATTCTTCAGCGGAGACTTAACAACAACGCCGATACCGAACTTCAAGAGGCAGCGGAGCAGCAGCGCCAGATCACAGAACTTCGATTGAGAAAGTGGCTTCAGGGATGAAACGCATTTCTACTCACATTCTGGACCTTGTTCGCGGCAAACCAGCTACAGGAGTAGCAGTTCGACTCGAAAAACAGAACGCGCCCGGAGATTGGCAGCTGCTGATCTCAGCGCAAACCGATCAGGACGGCCGTTGTGAGCAACTGGTGCCTGCTGGAGCGAATCTTTCCGCCGGAATCTATCGTTTGGTTTTCGACACTGGCAGTTACTACGCTGGGCAGCAGATCGACGCACTCCATCCGTTGGTGGAAGTTACGTTTTACATACGGGAACATGAAGTGAAGCTTCACATCCCGCTGCTTTTGAGTCCAAATGGATATACGACTTACCGGGGAAGCTGAGCCTCGCGATGGAGTTATAAATTGAATTCTTTAATTCGCGAATGGCTCAATCTTCTGGTGCGCTGGTTCCACATTTTCGCCGCCATCATGTGGGTAGGCCAAACATATTATTTCACCTGGCTCGACGGCCAATTTAGCCGGCTGGCAAAGATCGAAATAGCAACGAGCGGCCTGGCGAAGAGCGGCGCCCCCGATGGCGCGGGGTCGTCGATCTGGATGGTCCACAGCGGAGGCTTCTACTCGGTCGACCGCCACAAATCCTTGAAGGTTGGCCCCGAACAGGTTCGCTGGTTTCGCTGGGAAGCGTTGCTGACGTGGGTAAGCGGGATCGTATTGCTATTTCTCGTCTACTATTCCAGCAGCGGACTCATTGATCCGGACGTGGCAAATATTTCCCAGGCAGCCGGCGTCGCCATCGGACTCGTGGTGTTGGCGGCGGGCTGGCACATTTACGATGGGGCCGCCAGATCACCCCTGGCACGGTCGGAAGCGATGTTTGCTGCATTTTCTCTTTTGATGATTGCCGTGCTCACCTGGGGGTTAATGCACGTTTTCAGCGGGCGCGCTGCGTATATTCACGTCGGTGCGGTTTTTGGAACAATCATGACGGCCAACGTGTGGTTCAGAATTCTTCCCTCGCAACGAAAGATGATCGCCGCCGCAGCAGCTGGGGAAACGTTCGATTCTTCGCTCAGCTCTGAAGCTAAACTGCGCTCGAAACACAACACGTTCCTGGCGGTTCCCACTGTTTTTATCATGATCAGCAATCATTTTCCGGTCGCCACGTACGGAAATCGATACGGTTCGGAAGTGCTGGTGGCTCTGGTTCTTCTGGGCTGGGCGGCAGCGAAAGTCATCCGCGAGGCCTAAGACTTAAGATTTGACGCGCACATCCGGCAAGGTAGCCAAAAGCTAGTGCCCGCAACTGTTACCACAAATCGCGCAGCTCTAGTAGTCACCCGGTGTTTGCGGCTAGCATCTTTCTCGGAAAGAACAGACGGCACCTGCCGCACGTTTTTGTCTCCGCCGATGCATGACTGCCATCGTGAAATTACCCGCTGGCTAGAGCCGCTGGGCGCGAGCGTGAGAATCGATGCCGCGGGCAACCTGCGCGGAGTTTATCCGGGCGCCCAGCCCGGCGCTCGACGACTTCTCATTGGATCGCATCTCGACACGGTTCCTAATGCGGGCGCATACGACGGCATTCTCGGAGTGGTGCTCGCCGTTGCATTGCTGGAGGAGTTGCACGGGAAAAGATTTCCGTTCGCCATCGAGCTGCTTGGCTTTTCCGAGGAGGAAGGTGTACGCTTCGGAACTCCATTTATCGGAAGTCGCGCGCTCGCAGGCAAGGTGGATGAAGAATTGTTGGATGCTCGCGATGCACTAGGCATCTCAGTGCGAAGCGCGATTGAAAACTTTGGATTGAATCCCGAGGAGCTTCCGCAGGCCGCGTTGGGGGCCGATACACTAGGCTATCTTGAATTTCACATCGAACAAGGGCCGGTATTGGAGGAACTAAAGCTGCCACTCGCAGCGGTCGAGTCAATCGCCGGTCAGAGCAGGTTCGAGATCAAATTTTCTGGGCGCGCCAACCATGCCGGTACAACGCCCATGCACTTACGTCGTGACGCAATTGCGGGCGCGGCTGAATGGATCGGTACGGTCGAGAGGGTGGCGCAAACAACTCATGGCTTGGTGGCCACCGTCGGAAGGGTCGAAACGAAGCCGGGCGCCGCAAACGTGATCGCTGGCGAGGCGCGGCTCACGCTCGACATCCGTCACAGTTCTGATGAGATTCGAAGTCGCACAGCGGAAGATTTGATTCGAGCGGCTCAAAAGATAGCGACTCGGCGCAGCTTGTCTGTTAGTAATAACCAGCTGTTGAGCCAGCGCGCCGTGGAGTTAGATCCGTTTCTCACTGGCGAGATAGAAAAAGCGATCCTGAAGACGGGCTGCGAGCCGCACCGAATGGTGAGCGGCGCAGGTCACGATGCAATGATCCTCGCGAAAAAAATTCCAAGTGCAATGATTTTTCTGCGGACTCCCGGCGGTATCAGCCACGATCCCGCAGAATCGGTCGCGGTGGAAGACGTCGAAAGGGCGATCCAGTGCGGACTGCATCTTCTTGATCAACTCGCCGCTTCATCTGATTTCTACAAAGCCCCACATTCAAAAGGATGAACCTTGCACAATCTTGGCCAGACGCGCAGTGCCCAACAACCCAATCACCTGCTGTTGACTGCAGATAGTTTTGTGCGGACTACCCTTCCCGGAATGAAAGCCTGTTCGGCCGTCGTGCATGTTGGCCCGGCTGTGGGAGCGCGCTTTACGGAATACACCGCGGAGTTTGAAGCAAAAGGAGAACTAGGGGACACGACGGCGCAGCGATTCATTTTTGTAATTGAAGGCAGGCTCAAGCTGGAGGTTGAAGGTAAATCGAGCGATTTGCAAACGCGCGGTTACGCTTATCTTCCTGAGGGATTGCCACATCGAGTCGTGGCTACTCAGAGCAGCCGAGTTGCCGTCATCGAAAAACCATATCAGCTTCTTCCGTCGATAGCGCCATCCCGTTTGATCATTTCGAATGAAGATGCAGTCTCATCGCATCCGCTTGACGACGACCCCAGTTTGCAGGTGAAGTGTCTTCTACCCGATACGATGAGTTTCGACTTCGCGGTGAACACAATGGTGTATCAGCCAGGGGCAGCGCTGAGCATGGTTGAGATGCATGTGATGGAGCATGGGCTCATCATGCTTGAAGGCGGCGGAATCTACCGGCTCGGAGATTCTTGGTATCCAGTCACCGCCGGAGACTTTATCTGGATGGGTCCATGGTGTGCGCAGTGGTTCGGAGCGATCGGTAAAGTGCCGGCAAAATATCTCATTTATAAAGACTGGAACCGGCATCCCCTGGCGAGCCGGCAGCGATGAGTCTTGCCGTCAATCAAGATCGCTTACTCGCGCAAATTGATGCGCTGGCTTCATTCTCTGACGCCGAGCCTCCCGCAGTGACGAGAATTGTCTTCACTCCTACTGATCTAAAAGCTCGTGCTTGGATGAAAGTACAGTGTGAAGCTACGGGACTTGAGATCCGCCAGGACGCGGTTGGAAATATTTTTGCCCGCTGGAATGGTTCCGACCCGCAGGCGCCGGTTGTCGGCACCGGTTCGCATATCGATGCCATTCCGAATGCGGGCAAATACGATGGCATCGTGGGAGTGCTGGGCGGGTTGGAAGCAATCCAAGCGTTGCGAGAGAGTGGTTTTCGTCCCAGGCGTTCGATTGAGTTGCTCATTTTCACTTCCGAAGAACCGACTCGTTTTGGAATCGGATGTCTCGGGAGCAGGCTACTGGCGGGCTCTCTTTTCTCTGAAGCTGCCAGCAAGCTTAGGGATAAAGATGGCCAGACACTGGATGAAGTCCGCCGAAACGCTGGCTGCGAAGGCGAACTCGATCAGGTTAAATTGCCGGACGGTTACTACAAAGCGTTCATCGAATTGCACATTGAACAAGGCCCGCTGCTGGAGCGCGGGCAGATTCCTCTTGGTATCGTCACGAAAATTGCCGCACCCGCGAGTCTTCGCCTCTCAATCGAAGGCTCGGGCGGACATGCCGGCGGCGTTTTGATGCGGGATCGACGCGATGCTCTCTGTGCGGCCGCGGAGATGATTCTGGCGATCGAGAAGGCCGCACGCGCAAGTGGAGCGATTGACACGGTTGCTACTGTAGGCATCTGCGACGTATTCCCGGGCGCCGTCAACAGCATTCCCAGCCGCGTGAATCTTAGCGTCGACATCCGCGACACGGAGCTGCGGCGCCGGGATGGTGTTGTGAAAGCGGTTGAGACGGCCTGCCGCTCGATCGCGGCCGAACGGCAAGTATCGATCAACATCGATCTGCTGAACGCAGACGATCCCGCCGATTGCGCCCCGGCAATTATCGACGCGCTTTCTCAGTCTTGCCGCAAGCACAAGCTTCAATTCCTGCCGCTGGTCAGCCGCGCCTATCACGACTCGCTGTTTATTTCTCGGATCGCGCCGGTAGGAATGTTATTCATTCCTTGCCGTAACGGCTACAGCCACCGTCCTGATGAGTACGCCTCTCCAGAAGATATCGTGTGGGGATCGCTGGTACTTGCGGAAACTCTTGCCGCTTTGTCCGAGTGAAAGTGACCTGATTCGTTGCGCTTATTCACTCTTTAACGACTTGCGGATCCTGGCGTAGCCCGGCTTAATCGCGGAATAGATGAAATTCAATCGCTCTTTATACGGCAGAAAAGCGCTTTTCATCGCATTGATTGTGATTTTCTCAAAATCGTCGAGCGACAATCCAAAAGTGTCCGCCGCTGCTTCAAATTCTTTGGTCATCGTCGTATGGCTCATCAAGCGGTTGTCCGTGTTGAGCGTGACCCGGAATTTTTCTTTATAAAGAATCCGAAAGGGATGTTCCGCCAAACTTGGCGTAGCCCCGGTGTGAACGTTACTGAGAAGGCAAATTTCCAACGGGATGCGTTTATCGAGTACGTACTGCGCCAAGTCACCCAACTTCACCGCGTTGCCATCCATAACGGCAATATCGTCGATCAGTCGCGTTCCGTGGCCAATGCGGTGCGCTCCGCAATATTGAATCGCCTGCCAGATCGATTCTTTTCCATACCCTTCGCCGGCGTGAACTGTAATGTTGAAATTCTCGCGCTGAATGTAATGAAAAGCGTCTACGTGCTTCTTCGGAGGATAACCACCTTCTTCGCCGGCGAGATCAAAACCCACGACTCCGCGCGCACGGAAGTCGACTGCGAGCTCCGCCATTTCCAGCGCGTGGTTCATGTTGCGCATCGCGCAGATGATTAGACCGGAAGCAACTCCAAAATCCTTACGTCCGCACTCCAGGCCCTTCAGTACAGCTGAGACAATTTGCTGATGGCTCAATCCCTTTTGCGCATGAAAAACAGGAGCAAAGCGCGTTTCAAAATAGACGATCCCGTCTTTACTCAGGTCCTCGGCTTGTTCGTATGCCACGCGCTGTAGTGCCTCTTCGGTTTGCATGACCGCGATGGTGTGAGCGAAGCCTTCGAGATATTTCGCAAGACTTCCTTGATTGGCGCCGCGAAAAAACCATTCGGAAAGAGCATCGGGATCGTTGGTCGGAAGGCCGGTATATTTTTCCTCTCTCGCCAAATCGATGATGCTTTGCGGCCGCAAGACACCGTCCAGGTGCTCATGCAAAAGAACTTTTGGAAGGCTTGCCAATAGCTGTTTATCAAGTTTCATGCGACGCGGCTTTCGTTGGGCACGGGTGACTTACAAAACCAGCGCAACGTTAAAAAAATGATACACCTCCACGTACGGGATCTACTTCAGAATTGCGGCGCACCGCCGTGTTGTACAATCCCTGCCCAGTCGAGATCGGCGAAAAATGAGCGGAGTGGCGCAGACCGTGGAGCATCCGGAGAAGACGAACTATGGTTTGCGTCGTGAGATTTTATCTCCGATGGAGACGCTGGCGCAGTCTGTTTCTACCATGGCTCCCACTACCACGCCTGCAGCCACCATCCCCCTGGTTTGCGCACTGGCCGGCAATGGGACATGGCTGGCATATGTATTGGCGACGGTAGCGGTGTTGCTGGTGGGGTTATGCATCGCTCGGTATGCCCGCCACTCATCCTCGCCTGGCTCGCTTTATACCTATGCGTCGATGACTCTGCCGCCGTGGCTTAGCGCAAGTGTGGCATGGAGTCTCTTGCTCGCTTACGTGGCGACGGGATCGAGTGTGATCGGCGGCTTTTATCACTACGCCAACTTGCTGTTGCACGATGCTACGGGACACGGTTACTCCGCTGTGATGCTGGCTACTTCGGTCACTGGAGCTTCAATGTGGATCGCCTATCGAGATGTAAAAATTTCCGCGCGGCTTATGCTTTGGATTGAAGCGGCGTCCGTGTCAGTCATTGTGGTTCTCGTCGGGCTCTTGCTTGTGCGACATGGTTGGCATTGGGATCAGCAACAACTCCATCTGCATGGCATGACCGGCAGCGGACTACGACTGGGTCTGGTATTGGCGCTATTCAGCTTTGTCGGATTCGAAAGCGCAACCACGCTGGGGTCGGAGGCACGCAATCCGCTGCGAACGATTCCCCACTCGGTCATCCGAAGTGCGATTCTTGCCGGCGCTTTCTTCACGGTCTCCGCGTACGCGGAAGTTCTGGGTTTCCACGTCGCCGGTCAGGATTTAGGCACGAGCCAGGCTCCGATGTATGTGCTGTCACGAGTCGGCGGGGTGCCGGTGCTTGGGCTGCTGATTGATATTGGAGCTCTCATCAGTTTATTTGCCGGAACGCTGGCGTGCATCACGGCGGCGGCTCGCGTGTTGATGCTGATGGCGCACAACGGACTCGCCCACGGTTCTCTCCGCAACACGCACGCGCGGAATCAGACGCCCAGCCGCGCGGTTGTCATTACAGGCATCGCCGCTCTGCTGCCCGTGGCAGTTTTAGCGGCTCGCGGCGCCAGCGGTTTGGATGTTTACGGCTGGCTGGGTTCGCTTGCGACTTACGGTTTCATCGTCGCGTATGCATTGGTCTGCGTTGCGCTGCCAAAATATTTGCGCGACCATGGGGCGTTTCGTAAGGGAGCTCAGGTTGTCCCGTGGCTCGCGGCTATGGCTATGCTGCTGGCGCTGGCGGGGAATTTTTATCCCGTGCCGGAAGGGCCGTATGGAAAACTGCCTTACATTTATCTTGCCTATTTGGCAGCAGGACTACTGTGGTTTGCGATTCGCGGGCGCGGCAAGCGCTCGGCCCTGGCTGGGACTTGATCCCAGATTGCCGACCCCGGCGATAAAAATATCTGATCGCGGTCAAAGAAATTTTCACTGGAAATCGCACTTTCATTCAGCATGAAAGTCGCGTAGAGTTCTCAGTCATCTTGAGGGCGGGCTGGTAACTTAATCTCTGTTCGCGAACACTGTTGACACTGCGCAGTAGTGGTTTCACCATTTATCAGGTGTTGAGCGACCCCCACGCTTACCAGTTACATGAGGTCACCAAATGTTTAAGAGGACCGGACTCGTCGCTTTCCTACTTGCGGCATCCTTCTGGATGGCGGTCGCCTATACTCCGACCGCCCAGGCCCAGCAGACACTCGGCGGCATTACGGGCACAGTCACCGACAAAACTGGCGGCGTTCTGCCTGACACCCTCGTAACGATCGTGGGTGACCAGACAAAACTCACTCGCACTCAGAAGACGAATCCCAACGGCATCTACGACTTCGTCAGCCTGCCCATCGGCACCTACACTCTGACGTTCGCGCATGATGGTTTTCAAAGCGAGAAAATTCCTTCCATCACGGTGCAGGCCGATCGCACCGCGACTCTTAATGCGGCATTGTCTGTCGGCAAGGTGGGGACGGTCATCGAAGTCGAAGCGGTTCCTCTGCTGAATGCCGTGGACACGACCAACGGCTACGTACTAGAGAAAGTGCAGATCGAGTCTGTGCCACTGCCGACCGGCAGTTTTACCGGGCTAGCCATTCTTTCTCCGGGAGTGAATGCGGAATTGCCCGCGGGCACGGGCGCAAATAGTGGTCTCGGCAATCAGCCGATCTGGGCCAACGGCCAGCGCGATACCAGCAATACGTTTCTTCTGAACGGAGTCGACGCCAGCAATCTGTTCAACGGCAAGAGCACCAGCCAAGTAGCCTCGGCGCGCATTGTGAATAATACCGGCGTGGCGGGGGCCGGCAGCACGACCGCAGAGATCATTCAGAGTTCGGCGTCGCCTTATCTGGCCATTGGTCAGGCCTTGCCTACTCCCGCGCCGGAAACCATTCAAGAGTTTCACGTGAATACCTCGATGTACGACGCGCAGCAGGGGTCTACCAGCGGCGCGCATATCGACATGAGCACTGCGTCAGGCACCAATGCGATTCACGGCAGCGCGTATGTGCATCGAGGAACGGATTGGCTCAACGCTGCTCCGTATTTCTACAATCAGGACGGCAATATTCCCAGCAATGAAAAGGTGCCCGAACTGCATCGTTACACCCTGGGCGGAACTGTCGGCGGCCCCATCATCAAGGACAAACTTTTCGGTTTCGCTAGCTACCAGCACATTCACGTTTCCGATTTGGAAATTGGAACTTCGCGCACGGCGGTTCCGACTGGACTTACGGACGACCGCAGCGCACAGGCGTTGGCGAACGTCGACAATGCAAACTTCAGGCCGGGCTGCGGCCCTCCGCCCGCGCAACCATGTTTATTGGCCAGCCAGGTTGATCCGGTAGCCTCAACCTTGTTGAATTACAGACTTCCGAACGGCCAGTATCTTTTCCCCTCGGCGAATCCTAACTTCACGCCCACTCTTAACTTCCCGGAAAACGTTTTTCTGACGCAACCGGCGTATTTCATCTCCGACCAGGCCGTAGCCGATCTCGATTATTTGGCCACGACAAAGGATACGCTGTCATTGAAGTATTACTACCAGCATGACCCGACCACGGCGCCTTTTGGGTTTTCCTCCGTTCAAGGATTCAACCAGCATCTGGACGCGGGAAGCCAGGTCGCTTCGATCACGAACACGCAATCGATTCGGCCGAATTTTAGCGTCTCAGAAGTATTTGGCTTTATCCGCGAAAAGGTCTACAGCACGATTGGTCAGCCGTTCACTCCTTCGGCGGTGGGCATCAATGCTTTTGGTTCGAATGTTTTTCCTGGCATTACAATCGTGGATGACTTGGGTAATGCTTCCCCGAACAATACGGGAGGCTGCCCAGCCCCTACCACATGTCCTGTTTTCAATGCCGGAATCAATATCGGCTCAACTGCGGCTTCGCAGGGCGCGTTCACTGGCATCTTTCAAAACCGCTGGATGCCCTCCGCCAACGCGGTCTGGAGCCACGGCAAGCACACCGTCACCTTCGGCGGTAGCTTTTCCTATACTCAGCTCAACGCGCGGGATGAGAGAACGAATTCAGGGATGATTGGCTTTACGAACTTCGACAATTTTCTCACCGGCTCGCCGATCACCTATACCGCTGATGGATTCATTGCCTCCACTTTTCTGCAAGGTGACGCCAACCGTTACTACCGTTCCAACGAATCGGGATGGTATCTTCAAGATAAGTTTCAACTTCGTCCAAACCTCAGTATCAGCGCGGGGCTCCGCTTCGACTACCACGGAGGCCTGACGGAAAAGAACGGACGCATCTTCAATTTCGATCCGTCACGCTATAACTACGACGCGACCAGCGACACCATCACTTCCAACGGTTTTATTGTTGCGGGAAACAATCCTTTGTTCCCAACAAAGGGCGTCAGCGATTCGACGCTGACGGGACGCCAGTGGGGCCTCGCGCCGCGTGTCGGCATGGCGTGGAGTCCGAGAATGTTCAATGACAAGGTTGTCGTTCGTGCGGGCTGGGGAATGTATTACGACCGCGGCGAGCTCTTCACTTATCTCTCCCCAGGATTTGCATCGGGAGTCATTGCCGGCGGTCCATTCGGCGTGAATCAGTCGCCGCCGTGGGTAAATTCGCAGGCTTGCAGCGCGTATGCCTACTCGTACTGCAGCACTTTCGAGAATCCCTGGGGCACGACGCTGGGGCCGGGCCCTTCAGGCAATCCCGCTGATTTGATCATACCGAACGCCACGGCTATCTCAACCGGTCTGCCATTATTCTCATTCGCCGATTACAATCGCGCCAACAAACTTCCTTACACACTCAACCAGACGCTCGACATTCAATGGCAGCCGCGCAACGATCTGGCGATCGATATTGGCTATGTCGGCAATCTCGGACGCCACGAGGTCGTTCCTCTGCCTTTCAATCAGGCGCGTATTGCGTCGCCAAGCAATCCGATCCGCCCGGGCACACCATTTGAGCAAGATTACACATACGGCTACTCGCCCCTCGACCCAACCACCTTTGGTCCGGCGACAATCGCCAATAATGGACAGCCATATTTGCAAACCTTTGAGGGTGGCAACGTCGACCTGCGCGTTCCTTACATCGGTTATTCGGCGGAGTCGGAGTCCTACACTGCAGCCGGAATCTCTGCGTATAACGCGCTCCAGGCGCATATCGAGAAGCGCATGAGTCACGGCTTGCAGGTCGGGGCGTCCTATACCTTCTCACACGCGACCGACGAGCAAAGCGCGATGGGACTTTTTTACAACGGCAACAATCCTCAGGATCTGCGCTCGGGTTACGGACTTTCCGATTTTGACCGCAAGCACGTATTCAATTTCACCTACATGTACCAGTTCCCGAAATTCTTCTCGGCATCTTCCGTGAAGGGGAGGGTCGCAGACGGGTGGGCAATCTCGGGCCTCACCGTAATTCAAAGTGGCCAACCTTATAGCGTTGTCGATTATTCGGGCGCGGTTGGCAGTATTTTTTACGGGGTGAACGATGGAATCACAAACCCGGTGGTGCCGCTCTCTGGCTGCACGCCGCAACAGGCTTTGACGGGCGCCTCTGGAGCGACGGCCGGCTCCCCGGCGCTCAATCCCAGCTGCTTTGGCTTGCCGCTGTTAAATCCGGGTGACCTGAACGGCGCCATTCCGTCCAACGATCCCTACGAGACAAACTTCATTAGCCACGGCCAGCGCAACATCTTCCGGCAGTCCTGGCAAAGGCGCGCCGATATCTCGCTCATTAAGATCACGCAAATTACCGAGCGCTCCTCTTTGAAGTTCACGTTCGACGTCTTTAATTTAACCAATACGGCGAGTTTCGATATTCCCATCGATGACATCAGCCAGAATATTAACTTCAACGGCTTCCCGGTCGCGGGGGTGACGCCTGCGACCATTCCTCCTTGCGATACAACCTTCACCGCCCTCTACGTTTGCCCTACGCTCAGCGGATTAGGAATTACGAACAAGACCATCGGGAGTCCCAGGCAGATTCAGATGTCATTGAGTCTTAGCTTCTAGTTCAACGTGGCGCGTGTGAGGAGCACTGACCTGACCGGTTCTGCTTAAGGCCGCTACTCCTCGCCGATATCTTCATTCCACACGGCAGGATTCGCGCGAATGTAGTCGCTCAGCATTGAGGCGCATTCCCCAGAATCCAAGTCGATCACCTTGATTCCGAGCGATCGCAGCCACTCGACGCCGCCCTGAAAATTTCGGCTCTCTCCTACAACCACTGCGCCGAAGCCAAACTGTCGCACCAGCCCGCTGCAATACCAGCATGGCGCCAGCGTCGTGACCATGATCAGCTTGCGATAGCTGCGCTGGCGTCCGGCGTTGCGAAAGGCGTCAGTTTCGCCGTGCAGAGACGGGTCGCCGTTCTGCACGCGGCGGTTGTGGCCCTTGCCGATGAGCTTGCCAGTCCCGTCAAAAATCGCAGCACCGATTGGAATGCCGCCCTCGGCCAGACCTAGCCGGGCTTCCGCCAATGCCATTGCCAACATTGCAGAATATTCGTTTGGAGACATCGGTCGATTATAGAGGGGGGAATAAACAATCATCGTAGAACAGGGGAATGCCTAGAAGGCCATGCCTCGGAGTCTATTCGGAAGTGAAATATTAAGCCGCTTTCAACTTCTTTTTCGTGGGCTTGCGGTTCAGGGTCAGTCCTGCTGCGGGCAGGTACGTCAAAGGTGAGGCGCTTGAGCAGCATTTCAGAAGCAGACTGCCACGACTCATATCGCCGCGCCCCACGAAGTCTCTGGGAACAAGCAATTGCTCTCCGAAAACCGATAGCAGGGGCGTGATGTATTTCGAGGTTGCAATACTTCCCAAGAGAACCACATTGGTTTCGGAGTTCGCTACTTCCCGCAAGCGACAAAGATCGCGATGCAGGGGCAATCGATAATCGGGATTATCCGCATCGATGGCAATGGCTGAGAGCCGCCGAAACTGATCTATTGAGACGACCGTTTCGGGCAGCATCAAGCCAGCGCCAGTAATCACGTGCACGCCTGCAACGCCGGGAGGCGGACACTGAAAGTATTCGGCATACTGCAATTTGCCGCGGAAATAGAGACTGCTGATAAATTCGTACACCACGCCCAACGGAGCGCCGGACTCTCTGAGGCGGAGAGCCAGCTGGAATTGCGAATCTGGATTGAGGAGCCTTTGGCCCTTTACACCCGAAGCATTGCCCGGCGACAAAAGAAAGATGCAGGGCCGCTTGTTCCTGGGGCCTTGGCGGATTTGTGTGTTCGTCGCCACAGCTTTAGCCTCTCATAACCTTCAAAAGTGCGCTACAGCTTCATCGGGCAGTGGTCCACAGCAAGACAGATTACGCCCACTCTTTTTCGAGGAATTGCATCCTATCATTCGTCGTCTCGATTTCGGAGGGCAGGAAACGAATGAGCGCACAATCGGAAACTATGATGAATCTATTGAAGGAGTTGGCCTTGCTCAAGGAGTTGGACGGGAAATCCGAAACCGAGTCGGATGCCGCAGCTAGCGAGCAGGAAGCGCGGAAAAATCGGCGGCGAGAAATAACCGATCAGATCAAGGCATTGGGCGAAGCGGCAGGATGATAAAAAAACGATCCAGTGCGGAGAAGCGTCCCTCGGATTCGAATCCGGCCCTGCTCAAGGGATGGCAGGAGATCGCCGCTTTTCTTGGAGAGCCGGTTTCAGTAGTCCAGCGTTGGGCGGCGGAAGGAATGCCCGTCCGCCGCGAGGGCCGGTTCGTGAGCACCTCGGCGGAAGAATTGAACGAGTGGCTGGGGAAAGAATCGGGCAAGCCGGTTCATGTGGCCACGGAAAACACTGACCTCTCGGCGGAGTTGAGACGCGGACTGTCTTTCATTCGGAAAGAAAAGAATGCGCCGGAAGCAAAATCGGCTGCGCGACGCATTGCAAGAAGCAAGTGATAGCGAGCTGCATCTCGCTCTATTAACGGCAGGGAACGAGCGCGCTACTGGAGTAACGTACCCCCGTTGCCGTTCGCTTCCTCCTCCGGAGCCAGCACCACAGCCGCTGCTACGCGATCCCCGGGTTCCATGTGCAGAAGGCGGACGCCCTGCGCGTTTCGACCCGATTCACGGATCGTCTTCGAATCCATTCGAATGATTTTGCCGTACTGGCTGATGAGCATCACCTGCGAATTTTCATCGACCAGCGCGATGGCCACTACTTTGCCAACACGTTCCGTCGTCTTCACATTGATCACACCCTTGCCTGCGCGATTGGTAAGTCGGTACTCGTCGGCAGGAGTGCGCTTACCGTAGCCGTTTTCGGTTACGGAAAGAATCAGCGTGCCTTTCTGAGTGAGATCGACCGCCTCGGCCTTCGGAGTTACATCGCTCCCAGGGGCTGTGCTCGCTTCTACAGGATCTTCACCAGGCGCAGGAGCGCCAACCGGTGCGGCTCCGGGCTTTGGCGTCACTGTCATGCCGACAACGTAGTCACCTTCTTCGAGGTTAATGCCGTTGACGCCATACGCGGCGCGGCCCATGGGGCGTACGTGATTTTCGTCAAAGCGCACCGCCATGCCTTCGTGTGAAGCGATGAAGACGATTTGGTTACCGTTTGTGATGCGAGCGGCGACGAGTTCGTCGCCTTCTTCGATGTTAATGGCGTTGATGCCGTTAGAGCGCACGTGCATGAACTCGCGCAGCTCGGATTTTTTCACCAAGCCATTACGGGTGGCGAAGAAAATATATTTGTTTTCTTCTTCGAGGTTGCGCACAGCCAGCATGGTGCGGACGGTTTCGCCGGGTTGCAGGCCGATGAGGTTGCCAATGTGCTTGCCCCGGCCGGCAGCGCTGACGTCGGGAATTTCGTAGACCTTGAGCCAGTAGACGCGGCCCTTGTTGGTGAAGATCAGAATGAAGGCGTGGGTTGAGGCAATGAAGAGATGCTCGACGAAATCCTCGTCACGGGTCTTCATGCCGGTGCGTCCAGTTCCACCGCGGCGCTGCATGCGGTAGGTGGAGATCGGCGTACGCTTCATGTAGCCGGAATGGCTGAAGGTGACCGCGACCTGCTCGTCGGCGATCAGATCTTCGAGCACGATTTCGGCAGCCTCATCTTCAATGCGGGTGCGGCGCTCGTCTCCGTAGAGTTCTTTCACTTCTTCTAGTTCTTTGACGATAACTTTGCGGAG
Organism: Candidatus Acidiferrum sp.; assembly: GCA_035602195.1. Lineage (GTDB taxonomy): Bacteria > Acidobacteriota > Terriglobia > Terriglobales > Acidobacteriaceae > Sulfotelmatobacter. The sequence goes on along the minus strand of DATNMU010000110.1, from coordinate 23,083 downwards.
TTTGCTCTCGGAGGCGAGGATGGATTCGTAGTCCTCGATGCGCTCACGGACTTCTTTCAGCTCGTTGGAAATTTCGTCGATAGAAAGTTTGGTGAGGCGATGCAGTTGTAACTCGAGAATCGCTTCCGCCTGGCGCGTGGTGAAAGGCTTTTCCGCATTCACTTTGGGCGCGCGGCCGGTGGTGTTGATGTCGATTTTCTTGCCGCCGAAGTAGGCGACTAAATTTTCGCGGGCTTCGGCGCGGTTCGCGCTGGCGCGAATGATGGTAATCACGTTGTCGAGATGATCGAGCGCCGTTAAATAGCCCTCGAGAATGTGTTCGCGATCTTTGGCTTTCTGCAGCAGGAACGCGGTGCGGCGCCGGACCACTTCGACGCGATGGTTGATGAAATGTTTGATCGCAGGGATCAGGCCCATCTCGCGGGGCTGTCCGTTGACCACCGCGAGCAGGATCATGGAAAAACCTTCCTGCATCGATGTGTGTTTGTAGAGCTGGTTGAGAACGATCTGTGGTTCGGCGCCGCGTTTGAGTTCGACCACGATGCGCATACCATCGCGATCGCTTTCGTCGCGAACATCCGAGATATCTTCAATCTCCTTATCGTTGACGAGTTGGGCGATACGCTTGATGAGGACGGACTTGTTCACCTGATAAGGAATTTCCGTGACGATGATGGCCTGGCGGTCCTTGGTGGCGTTTTCGATGGCGGCCTTAGCGCGCATCATGAAACGTCCGCGGCCGGTGCGGTAGGCCTCGAAAACACCGGAACGTCCATGGATGATGCCGGCGGTGGGAAAGTCCGGCCCTTGAACAAATTTCAAAATTTCAGGAAGCTGGGCGTTGGGATTGTTGACGAGCGTGATGGTGGCGTCGACAACTTCGGTTAAATTATGCGGCGGAATTTTTGTCGCCATGCCGACCGCGATGCCGTCGGAGCCATTGATCAGAAGATTCGGAATGCGCGCGGGAAGAACGTCGGGCTCGACTTCGCTGCCATCGTAGTTAGGACGGAAATCGACGGTGTCTTTGTCGAGATCTTCGAGCAACGCGGTAGCGACCTGCGCCAGCTTGGCTTCGGTGTAGCGATCGGCTGCGGGAGGATCGCCGTCGACAGAACCGAAATTTCCCTGACCAAAAATCAGCGGGTAGCGCAGGCTCCAGGTCTGCGCGAGGCGAACGAGTGCGTCGTAGACGGCGAGGTTGCCATGGGGATGGTATTTGCCCATGACGTCGCCGACGATGCGGGCGCACTTGCGCGTGGCTCGATTGGGCTGCAGGCCCATCTGCTGCATGGTGTAAAGAATGCGGCGGTGCACGGGTTTGAGTCCGTCGCGGACATCGGGCAGAGCGCGGCCGATGATGACCGACATCGAATAGTCGAGATACGACTTGCGCATCTCGTCTTCAATGTTGACGGGTTGAATGTGCAATGCGCCGGGACTGCCGTCGCCACCGGGCGGCGGAGGAGTCAGGGGAAGCTCGGGATTTTGATCGTCTGGCATGATGGCTCGCAGCAGTCAGTTCCCAGCTTCCGCCCTAAGCGGGCAAAAGGCTGTAACTGGCTGCATTTATAAGGTGTTACAGGATACTGGAACGTTTTTATTCTAGCACAAAAAAGTACAGTTTGGCGCATTCCGCGCCAGCTTCGGATGACAATTCTGATGCGTGCCATCCCGAGTTGGGAGGATCTCGAAAAATAGTTTGTCGCGAGGTCGTCTATCACAAGCGGTTGGTGGTCTCGCGCATTATGCTGCGCGGGATGAAGCGTATTCCATCGCTAGACGGACTCCGGGCCCTTTCGATTTCGCTGGTTGTGATCGGACATTGGACTTCGCTTCATTACCATTGGCAAGTTGGGGGAGCGTTTGCGAACCTGGGGGTAAGAATCTTTTTCATCATCTCCGGATACCTGATCACGACGCTGCTGTTGAAAGAACGAGCTCGAAGCTCAACCATCCGACTGCGCCAGTTCTATGTGCGCAGAGCTTACCGAATCCTGCCTGCGGCCATCGTATTCATGCTGCCGGTGTTTCTTATTTATGGGCGAGAGACGCGCTGGTACCATCTGGCTGCCGCCGCACTGTACGTAACCAACTTCGACCCGTCGCATCCGTGGTTTTTGGGGCACTTGTGGTCACTGAGTGTGGAAGAGCAATTCTATTTCTTGTGGCCCGGAGTGTTGAAGAGATGGCATCAGCATGGAACCGCCATTCTTGTTGGCGTGATCTTGTTTGCTCCACTTTTTCGTCTTGCGTGCCACTTGCTGAAATTGCACGGGCGCGCCGACGAAACATTTCCCGCAGTGGCTGACATCTTGGCAGTGGGATGTCTTCTGGCAATTTATGCGGAACGCCTGCCGCGGATAAGGCTGGGGTGGGCATTGCTCATGGTTGTTCCGGTGGCTTTGGTTCCAGTGTATGTGGCCGCGGTCCAGTTTCGGACCACTGCCATACTGCTCTTGCTGTTTTGGCCGTTGTTGCACATTTCTGTTGCCGGACTATTGCTGCATGCAGTACAGACGCCTTATTGGTTGCTGAACATCAAGCCATTGGTTTGGCTGGGCAAGATCAGCTATAGCCTATATCTGTGGCAACAGTTGTTTGCCTACGGTCCACAACATAAGAATTGGTACTGGCTGTTCGTCGCAGTAGGGATGGCCAGCATTTCTTACTATGTAGTGGAGCTGCCCATGCTGCGGCTGCGGCAAGAGAGAGAAGCGCCTAAGAAAGCTTACGCGCAGGCTGCATAGAGAAAAGCCGGGGATTAAGGGCGGGTGATTACTTCATTCGGTGACGACGGCAGAACGAACTTCACATTTCGTAGGGCGTTCCTTTTAATGGTTTCTGCAACATCAAGAGTCGAGAGATCAATATTCTTGTTCCAGTACCCGTCGGTATAGTAATCGCCTTGCGCATAGAGAAATCCGTCGGCGATTGTGTAGTCGTGAACTTCCTCACTGTGTCCATCGCGAAAAACTAGAACCGCGGGCGGCAGGTCACTCGCGGCAGACTTAGCCACTACAGACTTCGCCAGAGCGGAGTCGGAGTTCTGTCTTAATGGGAGTGCCTCACCATCAACGGCGGCACTGCTGACGCGAACATAGTGGCCGCCCTGAAGTTCGATCATCAAAGGTTGAGAGGAGTTGGCTTCACCCGTGCCGTAAGCGGGTCCTCCGCGTAAACTCTCGTACTCTGACGGGACGCGAGGGGCTTGCATCAGGAAGGCAGGCGGGCCAGGCGGCTCCGGTTCGGAGGAGCCGTCATCGGGATTATAGAAATCGTCAAAGAATGGCGAAACAAACGAAGTTAAGGGAGTAGAGCGACGGAAGCCAGACTCGTGGGCATCCCGGCTGGAGGCAAAGCTCCGCGTCGCTAAATGCCCGTGCGGCGACATTGGCTTGACCGGAGAAACTGCATGCGTCGCTCGTTGCGCGACGAGCGACGGCAGAAGCGCTGTGCTGAGTACAACAGTCAGGGCAACAGCGCGTGGGGTAACGAACTTCATGTCAATTTGCCTGAGCCGAGGGCGGAAGTTCGAAGGTCACTCCTCGGTCCTCGTTTTCCTTCTGCGTGGCCGAGAGATCCAGACCAGCGAGAGCAACCTTCCGGGAATGGCTCGGTGTGAGATCGTAGAGGGTTTGACCTACGATGGCATAATTCCCCACTTCAATCTGGTGTCCGTCTTTGAAAACAAGAATGGTTGAAGGCTGAGGAGGTTCGGCAGAAAGGTCTGCGGCAGGTGGGGGATCGTTTGCTGCCGCGGATGCGCTGTCCGAAGATGGATGAGGATGTGCCGGGCCTGAATACGTTGGAGGAATGTAGGAGTCCGCCCCCGACCCGCGGCGGTCGAAGACGGTCGGGCCTCCCTGATACTGGGATCCGTCGTCATCGGTTGCAGCGTCAGTCCCGTCGACGAAACCGTATGGGACAGGAGCACCGTAAATGTATGGGTAGTAGAAGTTGCCGTCCGCCGAACGATGGTGATGATGATCACGGCCATCAGGTGAGATCTGGCTACGCCCGCTTGCGTGAGAAGAGAAACCGCTGTGACCGGTCGAGATGGCAGTCGGGGGTGCTATGGACCGGGTGGGAGGGCTTATGGACATGGTTGGCGGCGCTGTGGCCGCGGCGTGCGAGCCGGCGCCTGCGGAAGCTGCAGGTCCCCCATTGATCTGCGCGCTGCCAGGAAGAGCTAGAAATAGGCCGAAAAAGAATACTCCGAAAAACGCCAACGTTGCCGCAGTCGAGTGTCGCACAGCTTTATGATACTCCACTGAAAATGCCATCGCGCACCTCGCGTCTATAGGTTTAGATCGATGGTCACCATAGCGGAACCAGGAAAATTGTAGAGAATTGTCAGCTAAAACGGCTCTCTGAGCGCATCCCCGATCCCAACTTTCCGGGAGTTAAGGTCATCCGCGCGGCACATGCGCCAAGGCTAAAACGCTCCAAAGGATGTAGGCGACCACCAATCCCCATACGCTGGCGGTAAGTAGAAGTCGTGAAGGGGTTTCCATTAAATCAGCAAGTACACCAGAGACGAAAATCAGGAGGAACGGGATAGAGGCGAGCAGAAATCCGGCCCCGGCGACGTGAGGATGCGCCATTCCCAGACCGATAAATGTTAAGGCGACCGCACCGGGAGCGCTGTTACCGAAGTAACGCGTGCGCGGCCAGAGAATGTAAGTCGCGACCGCCAGCGGCAACAACAGAATAAAAGCCGGGCAGGCGCGCAGAGTCTGCAGTCCTACCTGGCGGTAAACCCCCGGAATTGCAAAGCTGCGCCAGGTTGCCCCCCAGAAAGAAGCATGCTTCATGGCTTCAGAAAAGACGTGAGGATGAAAGAAGTAGGTGGCAAACAGCAGAACGACCGCAACGAGCGAAGCAGCGAGCCAGATGGTAAAGGCTGCGAGCCTGCGTATGGGCGCTAGATACAACATAAACGCGAGAGCGACAGGCAGGACGATGATCATGGAGAACTGCGCCCCAATAACGATCGCCAGAGAAACACCCAGCAGGACGATGCGGCGCCAATTCCAGAGAATGACTTCGCGAGGCGCGTAAAGAGTATGTGCGACCGCGATGGCTGTAAAGATTGCACCGAACGCTCCCCAAGCCGCGAGAATTTCGGGCTCAGTGTGCCAGACGGCGCTGGCTTGGATCATCGAGGGAGAAAAGCAATACAACGTGAGCGCTAGCAATCCGCCGGCATTTCCGCAGAGACGTCGAGCCACGTACCATAACGAAGCGCCGAGAAAAACTCCGCAGGCGAGAAAGGGAAGTCGCGGAAGCCAGCGCCAGTGCGGGGATGATTCAGAATCGAGCAGACGTTGTGGCCATGCCAGTAAAGGCGCTGATGTCACCAGTGCGAGAAGTGGAGATTGTTCGACATCGAAGCCATTCGCGCGGGGAGCCTCACTGGGAGGAGACATTGCGGGAGGATCCGGGTAAGGCGCTCCCGCGGTACCGCCCCCGTGCAGTTGGCGCCAACCGGCTGCGATGCGTACTTGCTCAGACACACTTGGCCCGCCGTTTCCGCCTGGGTCGTCAGAATTCAGTTCGCGATGGACAAGCCACGTCGCCTGTGCCAGAAATGCCAACAACAAGACGCCCGCGAGAAACTGCGGACGGCCGAAGCGTTCGCGGGTGAAAAATCTGGTCATAAGGCTGAGCCGAGTGTTTTACCATGACGCAGGCGGTTTGGGAAACGGCGATGGGTCGACCGTCGCTGAATTCGATAACTACCAAGGAAAGCAAGTTACCTAAACGCGTGAATGAGGAGACACAAACTTCGAGTGGGGATCGTGGATCCCTGGTTGCCGGATCGCAGGGGCCTTCTCCGGATTTTGCCGCTGCAGTGCAGCCCTCCTATGTGCGCACCGTTTTTCTCGGTCCGGAAGGGCTAAGGCCGGGATGGGGTCTCGCTTTTTACGTGGCAATGTTTTATCTGGTGCAGTTCTTGTTAAGCCGGTGGGCCGGATCTCTGGAACTGAACGGACTTTGGTCCATGATGCTGGAGGAGTTTGGCGTACTCATGGCCGCAGTGATACCTGCGGTGGTTCTCGCTAGAGTGGAACGGCGCCCGTGGGCCGTGTACGGGCTTCCGCCTCGCAAAGCATTCGGGAAATTGTTCTGGGCCGGTGCGGTATGGGGATTCTCCGCAATCACCCTGCTTCTCGGTGTGATGTACGGGCTGCGAGTGTTCGACGTGGGTCATCTTGCGCTGCACGGAGCGCGCATTGTAAAGTTCGCAGCGTTCTGGGGACTGTTCTTCTTGATGGTAGGGTTTTTCGAGGAATTCCTATTCCGCGGTTATTCGCAATTCACGTTGACGCGAGCCATTGGCTTCTGGCCGTCGGCGGTAGTGTTGTCGTGCATGTTCGGCCTGATCCATTGGCAGAATGCTGGCGAACAGTGGCCGGGACTGCTGGCAGCGGCCGCGATTGGCTTCTTTTTCTGTCTGACTCTCCGGCGTACTGGCGATTTATGGTTTGCCGTGGGATTCCACATGGCGTGGGATTGGGGAGAGACATTTTTTTATTCTGTGCCCGATAGCGGAACTTTGTTTCCCGGCCATCTGCTGAAGTCGACGTTTCACGGGCCGCGATGGCTTACGGGAGGAATCGTTGGGCCAGAGGGCAGCGTCCTGTGCTTTGCCGTGATCGGGGCGGTGTGGGTGGCGTTTGCGCGAGTCTATCCGGAAGTGAAATATCGGGCGATTTAAAAAAGCGATTAACACAGAGGGCACAGAGGAGCACTGGGTAGATCTGAAATCCCAGTCTGGAAAGTCCTCGGGCATATTTATGCGATTCGCTTTCTCCTAATCTTCGCCTAAGCCTATACTCGTCTCATGAGTCCCGAAACCGATCTGCTGGTGCCACTGAAGCGCTATTGGGGCTACAGCGCGTTTCGTCCGCTGCAGGAGCGGATCGTGCGCAGTTTGCTGGCTGGGCACGATACCTGCGTGGTGATGCCTACGGGTGGCGGGAAATCTCTGTGCTACCAGTTGCCTGCCGTCGCGTCGGCGGGAACCGCGGTGGTGATTTCTCCGCTGATCGCTCTGATGCAAGATCAAGCTACGCAACTGGCGCAGATGGGCATTCCCGCAGCGGTGCTCAACAGCACGCTAGGCGAAAGCGAGCAGACGAAGGTGATGAGCCGCGCGCGGGCCGGCGATTACCGGCTGCTTTACGTGTCGCCAGAGCGAATCGCGCGCGGCGACACCATCGGCTGGCTGCAGCAGGTGCCGGTGACTTTTTTCGCCATCGATGAGGCGCATTGCATTTCAGAATGGGGACACGAATTCCGGCCGGAGTACCGGCAGTTGAGCAAACTGCGCACAAAGTTTCCCGATCGTCCCATCGCGGCTTTTACGGCCAGCGCCACGCGGCATGTGCGGCACGACATTCTGGCGCAACTGCAATTGCGCGATCCGGATAAATATATTGCCAGCTTCTACCGGCCAAACTTGCGCTACTTAGTGCGCGAGTGCCAGGGGCATGAGCAGATGGAGTTGCTGGTGAAAGCGTTGCGCAGCTACTCCGGCAGCAACGTGATTGTCTACTCTCCCACTATCAGCCGTGTGGAGGAGACGGTAGATTTTCTGGAAGACCGCGACATCGCCGCCGTGGGGTATCACGGCAAAATGGGATCCGAAGATCGGCGGCGCAACCAGGAGCGCTGGATGTCGGACGAAGTGCGCGTGCTGGTGGGGACGATAGCGTTTGGTTTGGGCATCAACAAGGCGGCGGTGCGGGCCGTGATTCATTTATCCCTGCCGAAATCGATCGAACAGTATTACCAGGAAGCAGGACGCGCGGGGCGCGATGGTGAGTCTGCGGATTGCGTTTTGCTGTGGCAGAAAAAAGACGGGGGGCTCCTGGGTTTTTTCGCCAATCAAATTACGGATAGCGCGGAGCGTGAGCGCGCCTGGGAGCGGTACCGGATCATTCGGGAGTTTGTGGAATCGCGGCGCTGCCGTCACCGGCAAATCTGCGCGCACTTTGGCGAAGCTCCGAAGTGGGACAAGTGTGATGCTTGCGACGTGTGTGGGAGCGCAGCGGAGTGGATGGTGAAATCTCCGGCGGTTGCGCCAAGCGCGGCGGCAGGAAGAAAGCGTCTGCCGCTGCAGCCTCTTGCGGCCGCTGCTGCCGGAACCGAGGCCGAGGAACTGCGCGACTATATGCGGGAGTGGCGGCGCGCCGCGGCCAAGGAGAAAAATGTTCCCGCTTATATCGTTCTTCACGATTCGTCGTTGGAAGAAATTTGCCGGCGTCCTCCTAAGTTTTATGCGCAGCTTCTGGAAATTCCAGGCATCGGCGAACGCAAGGCTGAAATTTATGGGCAGCCGATTCTGGATGCGCTGGAAAAATTTCGGCAAGGTTGTCGTGCCGGTGGCGCGGAAAGAAGACCCAAACCGGCAGATGAAACGCTGCATTTGTTGAGCGAAGGCCGCACGCTGGAAGAAATTGCGCAGATTCGAGGACGGCAACTTTCTACTGTGGTGAGCGCGGTGGCGAATCTGCTGGAGAGCGGGCAGGTGGAATTTCAGAGTGGATGGGTGAGCCCGGAAAAGCAGTCGGTGATTGCGGCTGCATGCGCGCGGGTGGGATTCGAGCAGCTAAAGCCGTTGAAAGATATTTTGCCGCCGGAAGTTACCTATGATGAGATCCGGCTGGTGGTGGCGCGGTTGCGGCGGGCGCAGCGACAGCAAGCGGCGGACATTCCGGCCTGATCGGGGCGCGAGAGTCCGAGCGGGTGTTTTGAGTGTAAAGGCCCGGTTACGTCAGTTGACATTAACTTCTGGTTTGCTCGTCATCCGGGGGCTACAGGTCACTAGCGACTCATCCTCCGAAATTTACTGTTTCGGGTTCGCCTTGTCTGGCGCCAGGAGCTTTCCCAGGCTAAAGGTCATCGTTGAAAAATCCAGGGTGAAACTTTCGAAGTTTGCCACTACGTCTTGCCCAAGATTCCCATAGAGGTCAGCGATGTCTGTCCCCGTACCCGACGTATGAATCGATACTCTCTCCAAGGTTACCGTCTTATCGCCGATGCCGAGTTTGACTTCCGGCTGAATATATATCTTTCGCTTCACAACCCCACCCGCGCCGGGGATCTTGATTTTGCTTTTTTCCCAAGCTTTGGACCCACTATGAAATCGCTGATAGTAGCGAACTAAAAGGTCTGTCGAATCTGCGCCCGTATCAAAGCTGAACGGGAGATCCCTTCCTTCGACTTTGCACTCGACGATCGGCGTCAAATGATTCATATACATCCGCGCTCCCGTTCCTGCCGCTCGGGCTTCGTCCCCCGCTTCGAATTCACTATCGTGGAGAAATGTGATCGTCCCAAGCGCCTGAAACACTGGATAGCCGATAATTCCGTTGATCTGATATGCCTGCTTGCCCAAGCTTATAAGTAGGTTCGCATCGTCCAGCACCATCACCACGACATTGTGCAGCGAGGCGCCTCCCATCTGCAGGGTGGGAAGCAATGCCACCCGCAACGGGTTCTCGATCCCAGTCAGGCCGCCCTGTGCCTGAGAAACACCCGGCAGAAACTTCAGCCCAAGTCGCTCCGCAAAGCTCTTGCTCACTACTGAAAGGTTAGCGCCGGTATCCAGCAGCCAGGGTCCCTGTACTCCGTTGACCGTCAGCGCTACATTCACGGAGTCTAAGGGATTGCGTTCGGTCTTCAACCTCACGGCTCCATCCCATGTAATGCTCTGCGCCGGCGCCTCGCGCAGTATTCGCGCCAGCCCCGCATCATCCTTCGTGCCCTTCAGCGCTTCAGGTTTCAGATGACTCGAGAAGTGGGTCAATAAGTCGTCATAGACCTGCGCCGCGTCGCCATACTGAAAGCTTTTGATGTAGTCATCCGCCAAGGTCTGCAGCGCGACCGCGGCCCGGTCTGGACGCGATGTCCGAATGCTGGGAAGAACACGGTTCAGCAGCTGGATGGACTCCGGAATGTGACCCCCTCGGTTGGCCAACACTCCGGCGAAATAGTCGCGTTCAGGTCCCGGCTCCATGGTGGGCAGCCTCGCCTCCAAGTCGTCGAGCCGAAACTCCTTCAGTTCCTGATCCGGTCCATTTTCAGTGACTGCGCTCTTGCCCTGTGCAAAGCTGAAAGACAGCTGGATGATCCAGAGCGATGCGAAGAGTAGAGCAACTTTGCCGAGCCTTGCAACCGATTTCGGCATTTCCTGTTCCTTTCCTTCGTTTCGATTGGAAACGATTGTGAATGCCTAAAGTTCTTTTCGAAGAGAACGTCAGTAGGAGACGTTAGTTGTTGAATAAAGCAAATTATATTCAATGACCTGATAGAATCTTACCCCATGAGTGGCCGGGAAGACAACTACATCATTCGAAGCAAGCGACAAATGCGGGCTCTGGCAGCCCCTACGCGGCAGGAAATCGTTGACGTATTACCCGGGATGGGGACCGTTTCCGTTGCCGAACTCGCAACCGCATTAGGAAGACCCGCGGATTCCCTCTACTACCATCTTCGTATCCTCAAGCGGGTAGGCCTTGTGCGAAGCGCTGGATCTCACCGGCTAAATGGACGCCGCGAAACCCTCTTTCGCGCCATTGCTCCAGAGATGAGCCTCTGCTACGAACTCGGGAGAAAAGGGAATGGAAGTCAAATAAGCGCGATTATTGCCTCTATGTTGCGATTGGGTATCCGCGATTTCAGCAACAGCTTTAAGACTGCGGACGCATCCGTGTCAGGTCCGAACCGAGAACTGTGGGCATTGCGCAAAACCGGCTGGCTTTCGCAGGCCCAGATTGCAGAAGTCAATCGCTATATCGAAAAGCTCATGCATGTAATGGCGGTGCCTGGCCGCAATGGGCGGCTCTATGCCGTGTCAATCGTATTGACACCGTTGTCTCGCCGATCTCACCGCTATGATGAGCAGACTTTATCGCTATAGCGTCGGGTAACGCGGGCGCGTCAACTCGCTATCCGCAGGCCGTGCACACTGGAAGTCGGGCGGATCGTCGGCTAACAGGAAGTAATCCGACGCTCCAACTGGCAAGCGATTCGTCTCAATTGGCGAAACATCGCCGTAGCACTCGTTGATCTACTCGAACGGGATTTTGAGTCCCGTGAAAAGTCGAAGCTCATAACGGCTGTTGGCGGCAGCGCCCTAATCCTCCCTGTGTTTAAATCAACCCATGTTCGCCCGCAAGATACGCGTCGAATACCAGGACGATGGGAAGCGCCTTCCCTGTCCCCTGAAATGGCTGGATAGCTTTTCTATGCGTAACTTCACCAATGCCAGCGTATTCGACGATACGATGCCCGTCTCCGATGGACACATGGAGATCGGTACAAACGTCCCTTTGGATCAACTTCGGCAGGCTATGGAGGACTGGTTCTGGCGTAAGAGCTATTTACCCCGGGAGTCAAAGTTGCTGTTGGAAGAGATTTGATGTGCAGGTTTCTCGGAGGCACGCGCCCGACCAGCGCAAGGCAGTTCGTACCATGTGTGTCCGCCAACCGCTTCCCGGAGATCATCCTGCCAGCAAAATAGTGTCCAAACCTTCAGAGGTTCCCTGCATCTAATTGCTTGTTGGAAGCTTTCTCAGTTGTCGACGATGCTTTGCATTTGAGGTGTAACGATGAATTGCCGAATGCAACTCTCCCCCGTAGTCGGCAGTCGCGAATCAGAAATAGATTTACTCTCGACTGAGCAATGGCAGGGTCTGTCGGAATTTGTCCGCTCGTGGCCGGATCTGCAGACCGAATGTAGTGAACGCCGCCGCAACCGAGCGTTGGGATTGGCGTTGGCGTTGGGAATCAGCGGGGGCTTCTGGGTCGGGGTAGGCCTTCTAATCGCGCACTTCTGGGCCTAGGTAATTTAGCGGTCCCCTACTACTTCTCATAGTGCAAGAGCGACATCACTTCGTATCCCTTCAGCTTTTCCCGCCCTCTCAGAAAGTCGAGTTCTACGACGAAGCCGAGGCCCGCGATTTCTGCTCCCAACAAAGTAGCCAGCTTGGCAGTCGCCTGAGCCGTTCCTCCAGTCGCCAAAAGATCGTCCACGATCAGTACGCGTTGGCCTTTCTGAATCGCGTCCTTGTGCATCTCCAGGGAATTCGTGCCGTATTCCAGGGCGTAATCGAACTTAACGGTTTCCGCAGGAAGCTTGCCAACTTTACGTACCGGTACAAATCCCGCATTCAAACGATAGGCGAGCGCGGGAGCAAAGATAAAGCCGCGAGCTTCCATGCCGAGAACGAGATCAATTTTCTGAGCGACATAGTTTTCAGAAAGCCGGTCGACCAACGTGGCCAACCCTACCTTATCTTTCAATAGGGTGGTGATGTCGTAGAAGAGAATCCCTTTTTTCGGGAAATCGGGGACTTCGCGGATAAGCTTCTTGAGTTGGGCGGAATCCAAACTTACGTGAGAAGACAAATCTACCATGCTCCTTCGATGCGAAATGAACTGAGGCCGTCTTTTGGTTGAGCTTCGGATTCCTCAACATTGTCCACGCGAGCCGCGCGCGGTCCTTCGCGTAATCGCCCACGCAATCCGGAAATTTGATCGCGAGTGCCCTGGGCGAGCACTTCTACGCTGCCGTCGTGATTATTGCGGACCCAGCCTGCGACGCCGAGAATATGTGCTTCGCGTTCTACAAACCAGCGGAAGCCCACGCCCTGCACCCGTCCGCGGACCACGAAGCGTCGCGCTTCCGCTCCTTTTTCAGTTGAGGTCATGCTCGTGACGATCTTGTCATCCTGAGCGAAGAATCAGATTCGCGAACGCGAAGCTGATTCGCAGTCGAAGGATCCCTATGGCCTGAAAACGTCCCGAGCACTGCGAGGAAAGTCAGCATAGGGTAGGGATCCTTCGACTCCGCTCAGGATGACAATCTAGCTCTTACGCCCTCGATAAATACACGCCCTCTGCCGTGTCTACTTTGATCTTCTCCCCTTCATTGATAAAGGGAGGAACCTGGACCACCAATCCAGTCTCAGTTTTCGCGGCTTTTGTCACGCTCGAGGCGGTTGCACTCTTTAGTCCGGGCTCAGTTTCAACCACGGTGAGTTCTACCGTCTGCGGCAACTCAATGCCTACCGCCTTGCCGTCAAAGAACTCGACTTTGATTTCGAGATTGGCGATCAGGTAATCCACGGCATCACCCAGAACTTCTTTGGTCAGGTGAGTCTGCTCGTAATTTGCCGTATCCATGAAGTAGTAGCTGTCGCCGTCGGCATAAAGGAACTGCATGTCTACCTCATCCACGTTGACCTTCTCGATCGGGTCGGGCGAGCGGAAGCGGTGCTCGAACATGGCGCCAGTGCGAAGGTTCCGCAGTTTGGCCTGGATGAAGGCGCGCAGGTTGCCGGGCGTGCGGTGCTCGACGCTAAATACAGAGTGCAGATCATTATTGTGCTTGATGATCATGCCAGGACGCAGTTGAGTGGCAGGGATCGACATTGCTTGGAACTATCTCCTTCAAAATAAGCGCGGTTTGCTGAACTGGCGGAAGGCGGGGCAGGCCACATTTTCCGCCGCATTAAGGGCTAAAAAGTTATTTTACACTCCGCAAGTCGGAAAAGAAAACCTTCCCAAAGCAGCACTCATCGTAATTGGGACCACATTCGTTGCAACCTGGATCGGCCCCATCCTCCTCCGCCGAGGACTAGAATTGCCGTAGATCAGAAAAAAACTGACGTGGAAGCCTGTTCGGCTTTTACGGCTTATGAAACGAGGTCAAAATCATGACTACTGGACGTTATGAATCTTCTGAAGGTAATAGCGTGGGAACGGCCATCACATTTCTTTTGATTGGACTGGGCGCGGGAGCTCTTGTAGCGCTCGCACTGGCTCCGAAAACCGGCAAGCAATTCCGTAAAGACCTGAAACGGGGCTACAACGACGCCAAGGAAACTCTCGAAGACTGGACAGAAGAAGCCAAAGACCGAGTTCGCGACGTCAAGGATCGCGCCCGCGAGGTAGCCGAGCGTGGCGCCAATTTTGCAGACGACCTGAGGGAGAAGGTTGAACCACTGCGGCGCGTCATTAGCCGCGGTTGAAACCACGGGTCTCTGTGGCCTCTTGGCGCTCACCCGCCAGCTGAAATTTCGCGCCAGAGGCTAGCTCAAGAGCCTAACGCCAGAGCCTAACGGAAGATTGCCGCGAAGAATCCTCTGATTCGTCGCAGAAATCTGTGGTGCTCTGAGCTTGCGGGCGGGTTCTGCGCGGGCGGCGGTTGCACTTGTGCGGCGAGCGGAGCGTGCCTTTCCGAAGATTCCAGCACGGGGAGTGTAGCTGCCGCGTCGGCAGGGTTCGGATCAGGCGAGTCCGGCGTGCGACTTTTTCCACAGAAAACGAATGGCGCGTCCACGCTGATGTGAATGTCGTCTGCCTGTGATGGGGGCAATGGTTTCGTTTCTGGACCGTTCGATAGCATTTGCGGCGACTCGCTTTTCGCCGAATTGCTTTCGGTCACCGGAGCACTCTCTGCTACCTGGCTGCCCGGCGCCAGGGTAATACTTGCAGTCGAGTCAGAATCCGGAACAACTCGGTTGAGCTTTTCATCGGCTTTCATCACGGGAACCGGCGGCGGGCAACCGCATTCCAGTGGAACCTCCGAGTCGACCTTATCGATGCGCCCGGTGTGAAATACGGCCTGCTCGGTTGGTTTTATCTGGTAAGTCCGGTCTCCGATCAGTTCCGAAACCAGCGCCGACGAGGCGTTTCCCATCAAACCACGCACGCAGGTATTTCCGTGGGAGTCGGAACTGATGGCGTAATGAAACTCTCCGGGTCCCGTAAACGAAATGCGGAAATCCGGGGTGAGTACAGTATCCGCCGAAGCATCGAGCGAGTAGTGCATCTCGAGCGCGCCGGTGCTCATGCCCAACATCAAGTCTTTAGCATTTTTCGAAGGTGTCAGGGAAAGCGTCGTACCGGGGCAAACGTGTACTTCGCCTCCTCTTGCCAAATGCAACACCGCAGTTTCGCTTCCTGCAGTCAGGGACGACCCGGCGGCGAACCGGCGTCCCGCCAATACGACATCGCCCACACCGCCCGTGACGGGAACCATTGCAGGTGCAGCCGCTGGCGTTAATGACAGAACCTGCGGGGGCTGGAACGGCATTTTCTTTCCTGCGTTTGGATCTTCGGGAGGCTTCAGTCTGACCATAAGACGGTTGCCCGCCGCATCCCATGTGTAGCCGTAGGGAACGAGAAGGTCCAGAACGATTCTCATGACTGGAGGGTCCCTCTGGAACTGCTCGGTCCGAATCGTGAGAATGTTTTCTTGCAGCACCGGGATGCGCTTGCGCGGCAGTCCAAAACGCGCGTTCGAGAGGTCAATGACCAGCCGCGGGGGCGAATCCAGCATTTGAATTGTGGGTATTACGGGATGAGTGGAAACCACTTCTATTGCCGGAACGCCCCTCTCGTGGACCACACGGACACTGGTAACAACCGCGGCTTCAGCGATACCGGGTTTCTCAGTAACGTTCCCACCCTGCGAAAAGCTGCCTACGACCAGGAACACTACCAGCGGCATTGCAGCGACAAATTGAGTGCGCAATCGCGACAAAGAAATCCCCTCAGGATAATCGGAGCCTCTGAAGGAACCTTACCACTTGTCTGCAAGGGAAAGAAGGGCGGCAACGGTGGGTGCTACTGAAAGGTTATGTGCTGCATGCTTCAGCTCTCGGGCAAGAATTCGTATTCTTCAATCACGGCGGCCACCGCGATTTTCCCAACGTCCGTTGAATTCTCGATTCGCACCACCTGCCCCTTGCATTGCACGCGAATGCTTTCGGTCAACGTGATTTCGGGCGGCAGAGTGAGCGTGAAGCCGATAGGCGATCCGCTCGCGATGGGAGAATCCAGGTAAAGGCAAATGCCGCGTGCGCTAACATCGCGAAGTTGCGCCGATTCACTGTGGTTCGAGTTGTCGCCGCGATTGACATCTACGGGAATACGAAGCGCAAAGCGTCGTGCAGCCCTTTTTTCCTGCTGGGCTTCTGCCATCCGTTACTCCAAGCCAACAAAATAGCGATTCTTTTACAAGTAAAGGATGTGTTGTAAGAGCAATACCGTCAATACCACTATTGGGGGGGCGGATGGCCCGTTCCGGCGAGTCCCTGAGTGTAAACTTGCAGAAGGATCCCCGGTGGTCTTCATTCTCGACAACTACGATTCGTTTACCTACAACCTGGTTCAATATTGCGGAGAGCTGGGGGCTACAGTAGTGGTGCGCCGCAATGATCAGGTGTCAGTCGCAGGGGTTGAAGATATGCGACCGGACCGCATCCTGGTGTCGCCTGGCCCGTGCACGCCACAAGACGCCGGCATCAGCATCGATCTCATTCGGCACTTCGCCGGCAAAGTTCCTATTCTCGGCGTCTGCCTTGGACATCAGGCCATCGGCGAGGCGTTCGGCGGCCGGGTGGTGCGTGCTCCCCATCTGATGCACGGCAAAACCAGCGCAATCACACACGATAACAAGAGCATTTTTCACGGCCTGCCCACACCGATGACGGCGACCCGATACCACTCGCTGATCGTGGAAGAAAAAGATCTGCCAGCCGAGCTTGAAGTGAGCGCATGGACCACCGAGAAAGACGGAACCCGCACCATCATGGGCCTTCGCCACAAAAAGTTTGCGGTCGAAGGAGTACAGTTTCATCCCGAGAGCGTGCTGACGGATGCTGGGAAGATGCTGGTAGGCAATTTCTTAGGTCCGCAAGCCACTGGTCACTGACCACCGCCTCTAGCCATTTCCACCGCCCGCAGCAGCGCTTGTGCTTTATTCATCGACTCTTCGAACTCACGCTCCGGGTCGGAATCCGCTACGATTCCCGCTCCCGCTTGCAAATAAGCGCGCTTGCCCTGCATCAGCATGGTGCGAATACCGATGCAGGAATCTAGATTCCCCGCGAAGTCGGCGTAGAAAACGGACCCGCCATAGATGCCACGGCGCACTGGCTCCAGTTCTTCGATGATCTGCATGGCGCGGACTTTCGGTGCGCCGCTCAAGGTGCCGGCGGGAAAACATGCGGCGAAGGCGTCGAGCGCGCCGAGATCCTTGCGCAGCGTGCCTTCCAGTGCTGAAACCAGGTGCATCACGTGAGAGTAACGTTCCACATACATCAGATCTTTCACTTTCACTGAACCATATTCACTGACGCGCCCCAGATCATTGCGCCCCAGATCAACCAGCATGACGTGCTCGGCGCGCTCTTTTTCGTCGTTGCGCATCTTTTCTTCGAGGAGCAAGTCTTCCGCCTCGTCGCGCCCGCGCGGGTGAGTACCCGCAATCGGGCGATACTCCAGCTTGCGTCCAGTCACACGCACCAGCATCTCCGGTGAAGAGCCGAGAATCTGCGTTTCGCCCATCCGCAAGAAATAAAGATACGGAGAGGGATTCACTTGGCGCAGGGCGCGGTAAAGATCGAAGGGGTCAATTCCTGGAATGAAGTCGAGGCGCTGCGAAAGGACCACCTGAAAAATATCTCCCGCCGCAACATATTCTTTACAGCGCACCACGCCGCGCAAGAATTTTGCGCGTGCGGTGCCAGCATGCACCTTGAGTTTCCCTGACTTGGGCTTCGGGGACTTGCGCCACATTGCCGGGCGCAATCCACCAGCTAGCTTTCTTTCGAGAGCTTCAATATCCCGCACTGCCCGGTCATAGGCGTCCCGCGGAGTCTCCCGCGAAACATCCGCCGCAGCCATGATGTGAATTTGGTGGCGCAAATGATCAAAAGCCAGCAGGCGGTCGAAGAACATCAATTCGCAATCGGGTAAAGACAGATCGTCTTTGGCGCGCTCACCAATTTTTTCCAGTTGCCGCACGGCGTCGTAGGAAAAATAGCCGACGGCCCCGGCGGTGAACGGTGGCAGGCCGGGGATTGTGGCAGGGCGGTGCTCGCTTAGCAAAAGTTTCACGAATTCAAACACGCTGCCCTCATGGCGTTCGCGATGCCGTCCACGTTCGATCTCAATCACGGAACCGCGGGCGCGCAGCCGCATGTAGGGCCGCACTCCCAGAAAGGTGTAGCGGCCAATCTGCTCGCCGCGCTCGTTCGACTCCAGCAGAAACGCGTGCGGCTCTTTTTCAGCAATAGCCAGAAACGCCGAGACGGGCGTAAGCAGATCGGCGCTCACCGACTTCACCACTGGCACCAGCGTCGCCGACCGCGCCAGCCGCAGAAATTCTTTGAACTCGGGGATCATCATGAAATGAAGACGGCCGGATTTAACCGGCTAGCGGTTCATTATAGGCGAGCGCTTGCGGGGGATTCCCTTAAGGGCCTAACGTGGGACAGAATCCGTGTTCCTATTCGTTCGATCCCGGACAAGTCGGAGATAAGTGAGGGGCTGCCTCCTGCGGCACTGCTCCTCAAACCAAAATTAACTCCATGTACACATCCGCTCGCGCATATTGGGAGCGAACTATGCGGTCCTCAGGAATGTGCTTGAATCCCATGGATTCATACAGCCGAATCGCGGGCGTCAGCACGTGGTTGGTTTCCAGATAAAGCCTGTGCGCGCCGGCTTTTCGCGCCTCTTCGATGCCTGCATGAAGCAGCCTGCGTCCGATTCCGGCTCCCTGGTACGACGGCTCGACAGCCATTTTGGCCACCTCACATTCTTTGCCGTTCAGGCGAATCAGGGCGCAGCAGCCGATGCATCGTTCACCGGCGGTGGCGAAGAAAATTCTGCCACCCGAGTCCAGAATGGTTCTCCGCGGATCGGCCAAAACGCTCTCTTCCTTTGGCTCGATCCGGAAGAATCGGGTGATCCATTCTTCATTGAGCCTTCGGAATGCGGCAGCATCCCCTGGCTGAAACTGGCGGATGGCAATTTGGGCAATCCGCCGGGGGCTGTTTCTTGGCGAAGGTCATAGACGTACTCCTCTTCGATCATTTGACACCTAAAATCTGGAATAGTTACGTTCTCGCCCCGCCGGATCGGCGCCCTTGCGAAATAGTCGCCCGTGAACCAATGCGACAATTGACTCACGTCTCCTTTAGTCTGAAGATAGTAGAGACAATAGCAAACAGCTGGGGCGCTGTGCAGGTAGCAAGCCTATGCGGATTAAGTTCTGGGGCGTGCGCGGTTCTACGCCGACTCCACAACCCGAGAACATGCGCTATGGAGGCAACACCTCCTGCGTGGAAGTGCGCTTCGGCGACCGCATTTATATCTTCGATTGCGGCACTGGCTTTCGCGTGCTGGGCCAGCAGCTGCAAAGTGAATTCGGCGAGAAGCCCTTCTCTGCGCACGTCTTCGTTTCGCACTTTCATTGGGACCACATTCAGGGCATGCCATTCTTTCGTCCGCTGTATGAGAATGCCGACAACAGATTTCTGTTTCAGTGCTCGACTCGAACCCGCAGTCTCAAGCAAGTGCTGGCCGATCAGATGGCCGCGCCCTATTTCCCCGTAAAAATCGATGAGATGAAAGCCAAGCGCGATTTTTATGACATCGAGAGCGGTCGCGTTACGCTGGAGGATGGGATTCAACTACAGACGGCATGGCTCAACCATCCGCAGGGATGCATGGGCTTCCGCCTGGAAACGAAAGATGGGATTTTCGTTTACGCCACGGACAACGAGCCTGGCGACGCGGGCTTCGATAAAGCCGTGCGCAAGCTGGCCGAGGGCGCGGATGTGCTTGTCTACGACGCGCAGTACTTGCCTGAAGAATACGAAGCCCGCCGACGTGGCTGGGGACACAGCCACTGGCGCGAGGCAGTCAATGTCGTGATGGAGAGCGGCGCGAAAGAGTTGGTGCTCTTTCACCATGACCCCGAGCACACCGACGCGGTAATCGACAAGGTCGTGCACGAAGCGCGCAATTACTACCCAAAGGTGAGGGCCGCGTCCGAGGGGATGGAGATTAACTTGGACGGCAAGAAGCGCTAACCCTCATCAGTCGAACCTGATTCGGCTTGCGCAACATCGGTGTGAGAAAAGTCTGCGCCTTTGTAGAGCAACTCTTCTCCAAGGCTGCGGGCCAGAGCATAGCTAAAGCAGTCGCCAAAATTCAGTTGAGCGGAGTGGCCCTTGCCCTTGCCGTAGCGCCGCCAGGCGGTGCGCGCGATCCGCACCTGCTCGATGGTCACCGGCGCAACCTCTATCTGAGCGCGAGCCAAAAACAAGTCCAGTTGCTCGCCGCCTCGTTCTCCGGACTTGCCTTCGAGCACGATTGCCGTTTCGAGAACGCTTGCGGCGGATATTCGCCGGGAGCCAGCGGCAGTCAAGCGACTCAACAGGCTTTCGGCTCCCGATTCTTGTCGGAGGATAGCCACGAGGGCTGAAGTGTCAATGACCATTTATTTCGGTAGTCCATGCTCGTCATAGCCAATAATCTCATCCGGGGTGCGGCGATCAAGCTCGGGCAGAGCGGCAGAGCGGCGCGCAATCGCTGTCAGGTCATCGAGCAATCGCTCCCGCTGGCGCGCGGCGCGTATACGCTGGTGCCGCTCGCGCAGAGCCTGCAAGATCGTCTCCGTCAGACCTTCGCCCGTCAGGCGAGAAAGCGTGCGGGCCAGACGCTCGACTTCGGAGTTGCGGATACTGAGGGGCATCCACGGATTATATACACACTTTACTTGTATATACAATGGGAAAACTATCTCGTAAACCTCTTTGTGAACTCGTTCGGAAGTAGCATTCCCAAGAGCTGTTTCATTATGGGATTCCATTTAGCCCCCTCGCGCCTTGCTTCCCCACCATTCCGCCTCTTATACTCTGAAGGTTTGCCTGAATATTCCGGAAACTCGTTCCGGGCTCGGCAACATCTAGAATTGCAATCATTTCGGAGATCAAATTTATGAGTACCCTGACTACGCCGCCGCAGGTCGATAAGGAAAGCAATCCGTGGGAATCGCAACGGGCGCGTTTTGACCTGGCTGCGCAGAAGCTCAATCTTGATGAGGGATTGTGGCGGGTTCTGCGCTATCCCAACCGCGAGTTAACGGTCTACATCCCGGTGCAGATGGATGACGGACACCTCGAGGTATTCACCGGATTTCGCGTGCAGCACTCGATTGCGCGAGGCCCGGGCAAAGGCGGCATTCGCTACGCACCCGACGTCACGCTTGACGAAGTGCGCGCTCTGGCCAGCTGGATGACGTGGAAATGTGCCGTAGTGAATATTCCTTTCGGCGGCGCGAAAGGCGGCGTGATTTGCGATCCGCACAAGATGTCGATGGGCGAAATCGAGCGCATGACCCGCCGTTACACGTCCGAACTGATCGAATTCATTGGTCCCGAGAAAGACGTTCCTGCTCCGGACGTCAACACCAACGAACAAATCATGGCCTGGATGATGGACACTTACTCCATGCACATGCGGCAAACGGTAACGGCGTGCGTGACCGGAAAACCGATCAACATCGGCGGTTCCCGCGGGCGCCGTGAAGCGACCGGCCGCGGCGTGATGGCGGTATGCGACGAAGCCATCAAGAAACTTGGCCTGTCGCGCGAAAGCAGTCGCGTGATTGTGCAGGGCTTTGGCAATGTGGGCTCGAACGCCGCACAACTGATGTATCAGGGTGGATACAAAGTTATAGGCATCGCCGAGGTGGGTGGCGGCCTTTACAACAAGAATGGAATCGATTTAAACAAGCTGGTCGAGTTCCGGCAGAAAAATGGAACGGTGCATGGCTTTCCCGACGCGGAGAAATACGATCCCGCTGAGTTACTCACTACCGAGTGCGAAATTCTGATTCCCGCGGCGACCGAAAACGTGATCACTTCGCGCAACGTCGATCGCGTGAAATGCCGCATTCTGGCCGAGGGAGCAAATGGGCCGACGACTTCGGCTGCTGACGATGTCTTAACTGACAAAGGCGTCTTTGTCATTCCAGATATTCTGGCCAACGCCGGCGGCGTGACCACGTCTTACTTCGAATGGGTGCAGGACCGGCAGGGATACTTCTGGAAAGAGTCGGTGGTGAATGAGCAATTGCAGGAAATCATGGTCTCGTCTTTCGGAGACGTGGTCCGCTACGCCGAGACTCATAAGGTGAACAACCGCATTGCCGCCTACATGCTGGCCATCGATCGCGTGGCTTATACCATTCGCCAGCGCGGGATCTACGCCTAAGGAGAGTCTATGAAAATCAAGTTGCGGAAGCTGGCTGTAGGCAGTTTGGCGGTGCTGCTGGCATTCATTCTCTTTCATGCCGCGAGCGTTCCGCCAGCCACTGCACAGCCGAGTACCGCTGCGCCTGCCGACTCCGCCGATAAACTTGACCTGAACACTGCTACCAAAGACCAACTCAAAGCGTTGCCTGGCATCGGCGACGTCTACTCGCAGAAAATTATTGATGGCCGACCGTATCGAACCAAGCTCGACCTGGTACACAAAAAAATTATTCCCCAATCCACCTACGACAAGATCAAGGATCAAATCATAGCGAAGCAGCCCAAGCCCAGCGCAATGACGCAATCCGCACCGAAATAAAAGAACTTTTCATCAGCGGCTTAGCCAAAAGAAGGAGGGCCGCAGAGATGCATTTCGCACGATTGCGTTCCCTCTTACCGTGGAGGATAATCAAATTATCTTCCGGTCGCCTTCCGGAGAGCAGTTGAGCACCGTTGAACCTACCGAATTCCATCACGCTGATCCGCATCTGCAGCATTCCTCTGCTGATCTGGATCCTATCGTCCAATCATTTCAGCAGCGAACATGGCGCTAAAGAGCTGCTAGCATCGGCGATATTCATCGCGGCTTCCATGACCGATGGCATTGACGGCTACCTCGCCCGCAAGCGTGGACAAATCACGACCATGGGCATCCTGCTCGATCCCATGGCGGATAAGCTCCTGATCGCAGCCGCCTTCGTCACTTTGGTGCAGTTTAATCCCAGTCTTGTACCGGCCTGGATCGCAGTGATCATCATCGGCCGTGAGTTTCTGGTGAGCGGTCTGCGCTCCATCGCCGCTTCGGGCGGTTTCACCATCGAAGCCAGTGAACTGGGCAAGTTCAAAATGGTGGTGCAAATTGTTTCCGTGGTCGCGGTGATTCTAGACCATCGCTGGAAAGAATGGCCGGTCTACGGAAACATCGTTCTGCCCGTGCATTGGATCGC
>DATNMU010000109.1:0-8619 GCA_035602195.1 Candidatus Acidiferrum sp. | reverse complement strand
GAAGATGAGATGTTTCTGGTGGTGAAGGGGCGATTTCGCATGGAGTTTCGCGACCGGCACGAGTGGATTGAGGAAGGGGAATTTATTGTGGTGCCGCGCGGGGTGGAGCATAAGCCGGTGGCAGATGAGGAATGCTGGATTCTGCTGTTTGAGCCGGCTTCGACTTTGAATACCGGGAATGTGGTGAATGAACGGACTTTGGCTGAGCTGGAGCGGGTTTAGAGGAGGAGCATCTGGCGGCGGTCGTGATGTCGCTGTGGATGTGATCTGCACATAAAATTTTATGGAACTTATCGTTTACTCTGCTGCGTGGTGTCCTGACTGCCGAGAAGCCAAGCGCTTTCTGGCGAAACACAACATTGTTTATAAGGAAGTGGATATTGAGAATACTCCCGGCGCGGTGGAAGAAGTGGTGGCGCGCACCGGGAAGCGAGCCATCCCGCAATTTGTGATTGATGGGGAGTGGGTGCAGCCGTATATGCCGGGGCGCGGCTTTCTTTATAAGGAGATGGCTAAGCGGTTGGGGGTGAGAGAGGTTTGAGGAAGTATATCCCTCAGGGGCTAAAGCCCGAATCATCGGTAGGCTTATCGCAGCGCTGAAGCGTTGCGCCACCCAAAATCGGATGGTGTAGCGCTGAAGCGCTCGCTACCCAAAATCAGCTGCCATTCTCCGACATGGGGAGGCAAAAACCCTTCCAAACGGCCGGTTGCCGTTCTCCGACATTAGGAGCCCCTTCCCTTTCAAGACAGTCAGTTGCCATTCTCGGGCATTTTCGATACCGCCTGTACATCATCTTCCGTACTGTAGCCAAGGGGTAAGGGACAAAGGAAGATGGGCGCTCATGTCAGAACCAGGGATTCAGGAAACAAACGAGGTCAGCGACAGCTGGCAGCAGGCGGTGCAGGCTGTGCTGGGAGTGGTGTTGGTGGCGGGCGCGGTGGCGATGTTCCACTACTATGCGCCGGTGGCGCCGCAGATGCCGCAGCCGGACGAACTGCACAAGCAGGTGCAGCAGCTTTCGCAAGAGGTGGCGCTACTGGAGCAACAGCAGGCGATGCCGGCGCTGGTGCTGAACCGGTATCGAAATTCTATTGGCTATATTTACGGCATTTATCAGGTGGGATTTCCCAACCAGGCGGCGACGATCCGGGCGCGGGTTTCTGGGACGGGGTTTCTGGTGGGCGATGGATTACTGGCGACCAACCGGCACGTGGCGGAGCCCTGGTACGGAGATGCGGAAGCCGAAGCGTTGATACAAAAGGGCGCGAGAGGGACGCTGGAGAGTCTGGTGGTTTTTTTCCCGGGCTCGCCAACGCCGGTGAGCCTGTCGCCGGGTGCGGTTTCTTCTACTTCTGATCTGGGAGTGCTGAAGATCGAAGATAAAGCGACGGTGCGCGGGATTGCGGTACTGCCGCTGGCCAACGGGCCGGCATTGCCAGGAGAGCTGGTGACGGTGATTGGGTATCCCATGGGGATTGCAGGGATGGTGGCGAAGTCGCCGAATGGGATCTATCAACGGATGGCGTACCGGCATAATGACATTACGGCGGCGAGCGAACTGGCGGCGCTGTCGCTGATTCGTCCGTCGACCACGTGCGGGCATTTGGGAGATGTGGTGGGCGAGAAGCTGATCTACGATGCGCCTACGGCGCACGGCGGCAGCGGCGGACCGGTGTTCAACTCGAATGCGGAAGTGATTGGAGTGAACTCGGCTTACATTGATGGATTTTCTGGGGGAACGCTGGGAGTTTCCGTGCGGGCGTTGCGGCCGCTGATTGAGGCGGCGGGGAGGAAGTAGGGGGCAATCAGCAATAGTCCTTTGATTGTGGCAGCCGGGAGGATAGCTTCCCGGCTGTTTTGTTTTTGGTGGGGGGTGAGGTAGTGGAGGCAGAAGTCGAGCTCCGCTCGACCGGACGGCCGAGGGCGGCCGTCCCTACATGATTCTCTCTCTCTCTCACTCATTCTCTCTCCCCTTCTCGTTCTCTCAAAAGGCCCAGCGGAGGGAGAACTGGATCAGGCGCGGGGTTCCGGTGGTGTTGACGATTTTGCCGAAGGGGTCGGGGCTGGTCCGGGAGCTGGACGCCCATAGCAAGTATTGTTCATAGTCGGTGACGAGCGGGGTCGCAAAATTTGGGTGATTCCACAGGTTGAAGAAATCTGCGGCGAAGCGGAGATCCTGACGCTCTCCGAGTTTGAAGTGCTTGATAAGAGAGAAATCCCAGTTCTGCTGGAAGGGGCCACGGTAGATGTTGCGGCCGAGACTGCCGAATCCCGTGGTGCAGAAGTTGGGATTGTTTACTGGGTCGCAGGTGGTTGATGGATTAAGCGGATCGAACGGATAGAGCAGGGGCGCGGTGGTGAAGGCCGCGGGATTCAACCATCCGTTCAAACGGCTGGTGACGCTGCCGGAGCTCATGCCGCTGGCGATGGTCGCGCCGGAAGCCAGACTGGCGCCAACGGGAGAAGTTCCGGCTCCGAGGAAAGCGTTGCCGCCGTTCGAATCGAGAATTGAAAACGGCAGAGACGATTGAAAGCTAGTGACGCCGCTTACTGACCATCCACCTAGCGCTGAGTGGACGAATCCGGCGGAGCGAGCGAAGAAGGGAAGGTCATAGACGTAGCTGATTTTGAGCACCTGCGGGCGGTTGAAATCGGAGATTCCACGCGAAGCGTTGATGGTGCTCTCGTCGTTGAAAGCGGTGTTGTTGGCGGTGTTTCCGGTGGAAGTGGCGTCGATGTTTTTGGAAAAGGTGTAGGCGGCTTGGATGTAGCCTTGCTGCCAGCGCCGCGACAACGTGGATTGGAAAGAATGATAGATCGAGTACGCGTCATTGGCGAAGATTTGATATCCGGAGTAGCCGTTCAGACCGGGCGTGGGCGTGCGGGCGATTGCATTCGCAAAGGTGTTGGCGGTGATCTGATGGGTGTTGCCGCTGGTGTCGGTGACGGTGAAAGGATGCGCGGGACTGGCGTTAACCGACTGGATGGCGTCGCGGGTTTCGCGCAAGTGCGTGCCCTTGGTGCCGACGTAGCCGAGTTCAAGAACCCACTTGCGGCCCAGGTCGCGTTGCACGGTGAGATTCCACTGTTGGGTGTTGGGCACGACGAAGTGGCGGGGCACTTCGAGAACGAAAAGGTTCTGGGTGGGATTTACACCGGGTCCAGTGCAGGCGGGCGCGCCCGACGGCAAATTGTAGCTGGCGGCCAAATTCGGATTGTTGCCCGTAAATCCGGTGAGTTGCGAAAGGCAGGGCAACCACGCGCCTGAGAGTTGCCCGGCGGCCGGAACTGCATTGATGTTCGTAGATGGAGTTCCGGTGAAGAAGTTGGCCATGGTGATCCCGGCGGCCGGCGTAGAAAACACGATCGGAATAAACGGCGACTGGAAGCTGAGTTGGTCAACCGCGCCGACGTCTTCGCGAACGTAGAAAATTCCATAGCCGCCGCGAATGGTGGTGTTGTGATGGCCGAAGACATCGTAGGCGAAGCCCACGCGCGGACCGATGCCGGTGGAGACGCTGTTTTTGAAGGTCGAGCCGGAAGCGTTGCCGGTGAGGCCAGGGACGCCGAGTTTGTCGACGCAACTGGGATAGATGAAAGGATACTGGCCGGATTTGGTGAGGTCCGATTCCATGTTACCGATGTGGCAGGCATTGTCGGTCCAGGCGCCGAAGAATTCGGTGCGCAGGCCGAGGTTCAAGGTGAGGTTCTGGGTGACCTTCCAATCGTCCTGCGCAAAGACTGCGGAATTTTTCTGGCGGTAGTTGTGGTTGTAGACGCCGCCGCCGCCGAAGCTGAATTCTGGAGCGCCCTGCAGGAAGTTTCCGACGTCAGTGATCGGTAGGTTATTAACAAGGGACGTGGACGTGCCGAAATAGAGCTGACCGTTGAACACCTGGGGGAATTGTTTGTTCAGACTGACCGGCGTGAACTCACCGCCGAATCGCCAGTTGTGTTTGCCTCTGACCCAGCCTAGTGTCTCGACGAAATTAAAGTTGTTCTGCGCCTGAAACTGGTTGGCCTGGGGGGTGGGCCCGAACTGAAATCCGGAGCTGACGAAGGTGAATTTGTAGATGTTGTCGGTGAGATTGCTGGTGGGACGGTCGATGCCGGCCTGCGCCGCGGTGACTGGCGGGACGTTGATGTCGCTGTTGTTGATGCGAACGAAGCCGAGGCGAAAGTCGTTGACTAGATTTGGGGCGAAGATGTGAGTCTCGGCGAGGGAGAAGACGCGATCTTTGACCGGGAGCTGATAAGGAAAGTTGAGATCGCCGCCGCTGATGCTGCCGCCGAGCGAGGCTTGCAAGCCTCCGGCGCCGAAGGGAACGTCGGATTCAAAATTCTGAAAGAAGAAACGGGCGGAAAGCTTGTCGTGGGAGTTGTGAAATTCGCGGTCCCAGTTAGCGGTGAATTGATTGTCGGTGTAGGAGCCGGGCTTGCTGACAGTGAACGCCACGGGACTGTTGGCGGTCGTTCCCGCGGGCACATTGGGCAGCGGAAATAGATATCCGTTGGCGGCGGCGCCGAACTGGTTACTCTGAAACGCAATCAGGGAAGCGGCGACGGGATCGATGCTGGTGACGTTGAAGGCGGACGCTAAAGCGGCCTGGTTGCCGGGAGTTCGATCAGCCGCGGGAATATACGGAATGATGGTGCTGATGAAAGTTCCGGGTGAATCGCCGCTGCGCTGGCGGGTGCCGGAGTAGTTCACAAAAAAGTAGCCGAGTTTGCCGTTGCTGCCGATGGGGCCCCCTAAATCTCCGCCAAAAATATTCTGCTGAATGACGGGGCGGGCTTCGCCAGCCTGCTTGAGGAAGTAGTCGTTGGCGTCGAGGACGGTGTTGCGAAAGAATTCGTAGGCTTCGCCGTGAAAGGTGTTGGTGCCAGACTTGAGGATGGCGTTGATGTTGCCGCCGCCGTTGCGGCCCTGAGTGGCGTCGTACATGGAAGTTTGAACTTTGAACTCCTGAATCACCGCGGGGTTCGGTAGCGGGGTGGTGGTGAGTTCGGCGACGTTGTAGTCGGTGGCGCTGATGCCTTCAATCAGGTAGTTATTGTTGTCTTCGCGCTGGCCGTTGACTTCGATGCGGACGTTGCCGCGTCCTAATTGCGAGGCGGCATTCAGTTCGCCCTGTGCGCCGCTGGAGAGCGTGAGCAGTTGCTGAAAGTTCTGCGTGGCCAGCGGGAGATTGCGAATGGTGGTGGCTTCGATGGCCTGGCCGGTAGTGGCATCAGTGGTGTCTACCTGCTGCACTTCCGCTTGCACATCAACTTGCTGCTGGACGGCCTGAGGCTTGAGCTTGGCGATGAGGCGTGTGGTTTCAGTGACGCGGACCACGATGTCGCGAAAGGCGGAGTCGCCGAAACCGGCGCCGCGCACGCTAACCGTGTAGGTTCCGGCAGGCAGAAGTGCAGCGGTAAAAGATCCGTCGGCGCCGGAGGTGACGATGCGTTCCACAACTCCCGTGCCCTGATCGGTGATGCGTACTTCAGCATTGGCGACGGCCGCGCCGGTGGTGTCGGCGACGGTGCCGGTGATGGCGCCGGTGGCGCCGCCCTGAGCGAAGGCCTGGGCAAGGAATGCAGCTGCGAGAAAACTTATCCAGATCAACCTGATTTGTAGTTTCGACATTGCTTCCCCCGGGTTCGGAAAAATTAAACTTTGATGGCTTGCGGAAATCTATTGCTGAATGGCAGATCGACAACAGAAGAAAGCGCGCAGTCGCATGGTCCCGCGCTGGAATGGGCTGCACAACGGTGATCGCTCGACTTCAGCCATCGGATACACGACTCCGGCAGATTGCCGCTCAGTTTTAAGGATTCCGGAAGAATACTGAAAGAAGACGGTGGTTGGCAATACTAATACTGATGCCTGTAGAAATGAGCGCTATTCCACTCGCTTGCGGAAAGGGGCATCGCGTGAAACGGCTGGGACATAGGGTTGAGGCCGTGGGAGAAAATATTTGTTTTGGATTCTTGCCGTCGGAGTTACTCATGGAAGGGTTGACGTTTCCTTCTTTGCGGGATTTGTGGAACGGGGAAGGGAAGCATCGCTGCCCTCGTGCATAACACGGCGCAGAGCCGTTACCAACTCGGGGCCGGAAGAGCGGAGTTCGTCGTGATGATGAAGGGCGAGTTCGGCGAGCACTTTTTCGCCTTTCGGGGTAAGGGCCAGGAAGACTTCGCGGCGGTCGTCTTGCGCGCGGGTGCGGTGGACGAAGCCTCCGGCTTCGAGGCGGTTGACCAGTTCGACGGCGCTGTGATGGCGGATTTGCATACGGTTGGCCAGTTCCTGGATGCGGGGGCGGATGCCCGAGGGCATGCCTTTGATGGCGAGCATGAGCTGATACTGGCCGCGCTCCAGGCCAGATTTTTTGACCACCTGCTCGCTGAAGTGGAGGAAGCGGCGGATTTGGTAGCGGAATTCGGCCAGTGCCTGGTAATCCGACAAAGTGAGCTTCTTCATGCCGCGATTGTATCGTGCCGCGATGCAGGGAAATGCGACTCCAATCATTATATCGCAATACGATATATAACGGCAGCCCAGGTCAGCGCCAAGCCCACGTCATCAGAAAGATCAGGACATATTCCACTCCGTCGCTCATGTTATGTCCAATGATCGGAGCCAGCAGACTCCCAGATTGTTCGCGCCAGTAGGCATAGAGAATGCCGAGTCCGAACCCATAGATCTGCTGGCCGAACGCCAACCAGAAGCTCTCTGTCCAGAAACTGAAAAGGTGGGCCAGTGCGAACAACAGTGCCAGAATAACTCCGGCGACATGCATCTCGTATTTCCACAAGCGCACGCGGCCCGAAGTGCGCTGCATTAGAAACGTCTGTAGCAGCCCACGGAACGGAATCTCCTCGGTCGGTCCCACATAGATCCCTTCGAAAAAAAGCCAAGTCCCTATACTTCGAGGTGTCAGGGCAAGATTGTCGGGCGGGGGAATGTGCCTTAGGATCTGGGGAAAATAATCGACAAGGGTCATCAAGAGACCAAACGCCGCTCCCCACAACAGCGCGGACAGCAAATAACGTCTCTGCTTAGGCCACTTAATCCCGTACTCGGAGAAATTTCCCCTGCTGAACCACGCGATCAGTACTAACCCAATCACGAGCATTACCGCATGGTTCGCGAGCAGCGCCACGCATTGCGTCGCCATGCCGCTCTGCATATCACTGTGCTTCGTGATCAAGACGAAGACATAGCCGCTCGGCAACACGATCAGCAGGCCCAATCCGATCGTCGCCAGAACTGGCGGAAGACGTAACTGCAGTCCCGAGATGGAAAATACAGAGGATTCGCTTCCGAGTAAATAGGCATTCGTTGCGCTCGCGCTTGTGGTTGGAGAATTCACATGCTCAGTTATATGCGCGCGGAAGCGTTGTGTCTTGAATCTATTTGCAACCGGATCGCCATGCGCTAGGGCAACGGCCGGTCATGGTTTTCACGCTGCGTGCCATATGAGCCTGATCCGAAAACCCGAACTCCGCCGCGATGGCTGATAATGGCGCGCAGGCCGTCCGAATCGCCCTCCAAGCCTGACGCGTCCGAGCACGTGCTCGAAATGCGCATGGTGAAATTCCAAATACTTTCGCGAAACTGCGCGATCGGTCCCAGGCAGAAATCCCTTTTGCTTCGCTCCACGCGGAAAGGTTGACGGACGCATTTTGCGCCAGCGACGCTGCCAGTTCATCCGGCCAATCTTGAAACTCCGGTTCACTCAGTTCCGTGGACAATAGAAGCAGAGCCGCAGCTTCGGAATCGCCTTTCTCCACGAGCCAAACAATCGCGTCTGGGTCCTCCACCCTCCCTACCCCTGATCGAAACGCATATTCGGCAGGCAAGGGGATATTGAGTACTACCGCTCCAGACGTCGGAATTCGATCCAGATGAGCTTCGAAGGCCTCGTGCAAAACCACGTTGCCGGCCTGTACTCGATGCCGGCCAGAATCCCCGGCTTCCTCGTAGCATCCAGAAAGGACGAGCGCCGCAAACGCACGGGTATGAACGTGGTGCCCGATCAGAGGTGCCGAGATTGCTTGCCATGCTCGCATCGTAGATGCCTACTTCGACTATATGCCATATCACTCACGGCGGTCGTGTGGTTAGAAACCGGAAGCGATTCGAAGCGGATTTATTTGGGCTGGGTCGTGACGTACTGGGCCTCGCCGTTGCCGAAGGACCAGTTTTCTTTCGGCACTTCGACCAGGTTGATGAAGACGTCTTCGCGGCGGAGTTTCAGGGTTGCATGCAATCCGTCGGCGACGGCTTTGTAGAAGCGCTGCTTCATTTCGACGGTGCGGCCGGTGCTTAACGTGACTTGCACAAAGATGCAGTCGTCGGTGCGATGAATGGCGAGATAATTCCGGTCGAAGAGCAATTCCGCCTGGGGATGTTCGGTGATGACCTGGAAGCGGTCATCTTTGGGGACGGTGAAGCAGTCCAGCAAAGCCTGGTAGACGATCTGACCAACTTGGGTGCGATATTCCGGGGTCTTGCCGGCGAGAAGATCGATGCGGACGAGAGGCATGGGTTCTCCTTAAATTTGTAAGAAATTTAATTTCCGTCTATATCGATGCGCGCCCGCATGAATACGGTGCTGCGCGCCCTCGCC
>DATNMU010000108.1:0-24144 GCA_035602195.1 Candidatus Acidiferrum sp. | reverse complement strand
AGTGTCTTTCTTGTCCGTCTCGCGCATGGCCTCGCGCGCCTCGACTGCTTCGGAGAACCGGGCATCGAGATCGGCAGCCTGCGCAATCCGACGGCAGTTCGCGCACTGGCCGCAAAAGTCCGGCAGCCCATCAGTCTCCATCGGCGCCAGACAATTCAATGCCTGCGCCAACATCAGCGCAAGCATGTACTTCCCCGACCCTCGCGCACCGGAAAGGATCACCGCATGCGGAAAGCGCCCTCGTGCCAGCATATCCCGCAAGCGCTGAACAGTTTCTGCATTGCCGTGAAAATCAGAGAATGGCATGAGAGTGGATCAATCGCGTTCACGTCGTGCGGCATCGCGGCGCTCGCCAATGAGTTCGTCCACCAGAGACCGGATCGGCGCCACGTGTTTGCGTAACAATTGCTGAGATTTAGCCAAACGCCGCTGCATAATAGTAATTCGTAGTTCCTTGTTTTCGATGCGCAGAATGACCACATCACCGGCCTGGACACCAAGAGCGCGACGAAAAGGCGCGAGGATAACGACCCTCCCACTCCCGTCGACGCGAGTACGCTGTTCTTTCATATCCATGACATCAGGATTTGGCCGGCACAGCCCTCACTGAGGGTGCCCCATGCTTGCGTATTTTGCAAGCGTGGGAATTACTGAGGCATACACCAACGGCCCTTATGTTGCGCTTTGGACTAAGACCAAATGAATTCCTGCCGGCTTGGCCCGAGTCTTAGCTTCTGTTGCAAGACTTCCATAATCCGGCGATGCGTCTGCGCCGGAGTTCCCCTCGCATCCACCGCCACGACGCGTTGTGCATCGCGCGCGGCAATCGCCTGGTAGCCTGCGTGCACCCGCGTAAAGAAGGCTCGATTCTGCTGCTCAAAACGGTTTTCGTCCGCGTGTTTGTTCTTCAAACTGTGGTTCGCGATCTTAGTTGCCGCATGCGAAGCTCGCTGGTTCCGCTGTCGCGCCCGGCCCACGCTCATCGCCGGATCCGAATCCAAAAGGATCGTTAAATCCGGCTGCAATCCTCCGCAAAGAACGCGGTGCAACTCGAGCACATCCTCGCTGCCTAGCTTGCGACCGTATCCCTGATACGCCTCGGTCGAATCCGTGAAGCGATCGCAAAGCACAATCTGCCCCCGCTCCAGTGCGGGCTGGATCACCTCCGCAATGTGCTGCGCTCGTGACGCGAACATCAACGCCATTTCCGCCAGCGGCGAAAGACCCTGAGTCGCTGAATCGAGCAACACCCGGCGAATTTTCTCCCCCGTCGCCGTTCCCCCGGGCTCGCGTGTCTCGAAAACTTTATGTCCCGCCGCCCGCAGAGCCGCCGCAAGCTTGCGCAGCTGTGTGCTCTTGCCCGTACCGTCGAGTCCTTCGAAGGTGATGAACTTTCCCCGCCGCGACATGCTGGAGATGATAGCAGCGCAGGTGCGCCGCTGTACCGCCGCTCCCACGGGCTGCTATAGTCTAAAATTCGCAAGGCAGCTAAAAAGCATTTGTCGAACCATGGGGGCCATGAAAATGAAACTCTCAAGATTCTTGGGAGTCGTTTGTCTACCGTTCTTCATTTTGTTCTTATCGATTTCCAGTTGGTCAGCCACACCGCCCACCGTCACTATCTTTGTCGATGCCACCTCGGCTCCCCGAAAAATCTTCCACGCCAAGCTGAAGATTCCCGCCACCACCGGAGATCTCACGCTCTACTATCCGAAGTGGATTCCTGGCGAACATGCTCCCGACGGCCCCGTCATTGATTTAGCCGGCCTTAAGTTCAACGCCGCGGGCAAAGCTCTGAAATGGCGTCGCGACCTGCTCGACGGATACACCCTCCACGTCGAAGTTCCTGTCGGCGTCAATGAAGTCGAAGCTGAACTTGATTTCCTTTCCCCCGCCACCTTTGAAGGCGGATTTTCCGCAGGCTCTTCCGCCACCGACAAAATGGCGGTCATCAGTTGGAATCAGGTTCTGCTCTACCCCAAAGGCTTCAAATCAGACGACATCAATTACACCGCCAGCCTGAAACTTCCCGATGGCTGGAAGTTCGGAACCCCGCTTCCCATCGCCAGTCAAAGCGGCGACGAAATTCATTTCTCAACGGTCTCCCTCACGACTCTCGTCGACTCTCCGGTAATCACGGGTCAGTTCCTGAAGGTAGTTAAGCTCGCCGACGATCCCCTCGCTGAGATGGATATTGCCGCCGACTCCGCCGCTGCTCTCGACGCGCCGCAGGAAGTATGGGATCACCACAAGAATCTGGTCGAACAGGCCAACAAGCTTTTCGGCGCTCATCACTACCGCGACTACCACTTCCTGCTCAGCCTCAGCGATCACGTCGCCCATTTCGGCCTGGAGCATCACGAGTCCGATGACAGCCGCATTGATGAGCGCGGCTTGGTCGATGAAACTGCTCGTAAGCTGCAAGCCACCCTGCTTCCTCACGAGTACGTGCATTCATGGAATGGGAAATATCGGCGTCCCGCCGACCTCGCAACCCCTGATTATCAAACGCCCATGCAAGACGATCTGCTTTGGGTCTACGAGGGTCTGACAAACTATCTCGGCACAGTGCTCGCCGCTCGCAGCGCGCTGCTCACCAATGAACAGTCGCGCGATGACCTGGCTTTAACCGCCGCCGCACTCGACCACACTCCCGGACGCAACTGGCGCAACCTGCAGGACACGGCCGATGCCGCTCCTGAACTTTATTTTTCTCCGCAAGCATGGCACTCCTGGCGTCGCGGAACCGATTTCTACGAAGAAGGTACTCTGACCTGGCTCTGGGCTGATGTCATCATCCGCCAGCAAAGCCTGGGTAAGAAATCCATCGACGACTTCTGCCATCTTTTCCATGGCGCTCCCAGTTCGGGACCCGCGTTGAAGACGTACACCTTCGACGACGTCGTCAACGCCCTCAATCAGGTCGTAGCCTACGATTGGCGCGGCTTCTGGACCGAACGCCTGACCAACCATGGTCCGGGCGCGCCTCTGGGTGGAATTGAAGGCAGTGGCTGGAAAGTTGTTTATGACGAGAACCAGTCGGAGATGGAGCGTGGCGCAGAGAACAATTTTCACGTCGTCAATGCCTCTGCGTCCATCGGCGTTGAACTCCGGGAGGATGGAACCATAACCGATACGGTCGAAGCCATGTCCGCTGCCAGGGCTGGCATCGGCCCCGGCATGAAGCTGATGGCAGTGAACGGCCGCAAATATTCCCCCGAAGTTCTTAGCGATGCTCTCAGAGCGGGCAAGGGCGGCACCGCCCCACTGGAGTTACTCGTCGAAAATACCGATTACTACAAGGCATACAAGCTCGATTATCACGATGGGAACCGTTACCCGCATCTGGTGCGCGATGAATCGAAGCCGGATTTGCTGACGGAGATCTACCAAGCCAGGTAGCGTCAGGCAGAATGGCGTACCAGACGCATTCACTCGTTTCACGAGGAGATGCCGTTCATGATCTTCGCCCGGCGTAGCTTTTCCTTTTCGGTTGCCTTGTGTCTTTGGGCCATCACGCTTCCATCGCACCTCTTCGCGCAGGCCCAGACTTCAATTCTGGGCTTCACTCCTGCCTCTGCCGCCCGTGAATCCGAAATCGAGAATAAGTTCAAAGCCATCCCCACTCCCGACGAAGAGCGCCATCAGCACCACATCTTCACCGCCGAACCTCATGTCGCCGGCTCTCCCCGCAACAATGAACTCGCACGCTACATTGCGGATGAGTGGAAGCAGGAAGGTCTGGAAGATGTTGTAATCCGCCGCTACGACGTCTACGGCTCCAATCCAAAATTCACTTCCTTGGAAATGGTCGCGCCCGTGCACTATCGCGCCGGTCTGCGCGAGATCCCAGTGCTCGGCGATCCCGACTCGAAGAACAAAAGCATAAGCTCAGCTTGGAGCGGCATGTCCGCCTCCGGTGAAGTCACCGCTCCTCTCGTATACGCCCACAGCGGCAATCCCGAAGATTACGAATTGCTGCGCAAGCAAGGCATCGACGTCAAAGGCAAAGTTGTCCTGGTTCGCTATTCCAATCCCTACAGCTATCGCGGATTCAAAGCGCTTACCGCGGAACACGAAGGCGCTGCGGCAATTCTCATTTACAGCGATCCCGCCGAAGACGGATTTAAGAAAGGCCCGGTCGTTCCCAAAGGCCCATGGGGACCGGAATATCACATTCAGCGCGGCGCCATCACCTACGACTTCATGGTTCCGGGCGACCCGCTCACCCCGGGTTGGGCTTCGGTTCCCGGTGCCAAACGAATTCCTGTCGAGCAAGCGACGTCGATCCCGAAAATTATGGCCCTGCCGCTTTCATGGCATGATGCCAAACCACTACTCTCGAATATGGACGGTCCCGTCGCCCCCGACGATTGGCAGGGCGGACTGCCCATCAAATATCACCTCGGCGGCGGTCGCGTCCGCGTCCACCTGAAGATCGAGATGGAGAACTCCACCCAACCTTACTACGTGGTCGAAGGCCGCATTCGGGGCGCGAAATTACCTGACGAGTGGATCGTAGTCGGCAATCATCGCGACGCCTGGGTTTTCGGCGGCGTTGATCCCAGCAGCGGAACTGCGTCGATGATGGAACTGACTCGCGCGCTCGGAAAGTTAGCCAAGTCCGGAATGCGTCCTCGCCGCACCATCGTCGTCTGCAGTTGGGACGGGGAAGAAATGGGCCTCACCGGTTCCACCGAGTGGGGAGAACAATTCGCCGGCGAACTCCGCAATAAAGCCGTCGCTTATATCAACGTGGATGAAGCCACGTCGGGCCCAAATTTTCACGGCCAGGCGGTCGCCTCACTGGCACCCATGCTGGTCGAAGCCACTCACGCGTTGAAAGATCCTTCGGGCAAGACTTTGTACGAAGCCTGGAAAACTTCCTCGGCGCGTCAGCGCCGTGAAGCGAAACAATCCGCCGAAGTCACCGACTTCAATCTGGCCGATACCCGCATCGGTAGCGGCTCCGACCACACCGTCTTTCTAAATTTCATTGGCGTGCCCGTCCTCGGCCTGCAGTTTGAGGGACCCTACGGCGTGTACCACTCGGCCTATGACGATTTTTTCTGGATGAACCACTTCGGCGATCCCGGCTACCGCTATCACACGCTGATGACGCAGTTGTGGGGAGTGCTCGCCCTGCGCCTCGCCAACGCTGACCTCTTGC
The DNA here is from genome assembly GCA_035602195.1 of Candidatus Acidiferrum sp. Lineage (GTDB taxonomy): Bacteria > Acidobacteriota > Terriglobia > Terriglobales > Acidobacteriaceae > Sulfotelmatobacter. Next base: position 18,974 of record DATNMU010000108.1, on the reverse strand, counting down.
CTTTCGATTTCGCCAGCCACGCCAGCAACATTCGCCAGTTCGTAAATGAATTAGCCAAAAATAATCCTGTCATCCTGAGCGGGGTGGCTGCTTCGCGCAGCGAAACAGCCACGCAGTCGAAGGACCCCGCGTCTGCGCGCCCTACCTGCGGCCCGTCAGGGAGTTCGATCCATGAATTGAAGCTTTCGGCCTACCGAGAGCGCGAGAATGCCCCAAACCCGCCACTCGATCTGACTCCCATTTTAACCGCCATCGACGATTTCGAAGCCGCCGGTAAAAGCCTCGATGAATCCGCCAGTCGCGCTCTAGCCTCCGGCGCCATCGATCCAGTGCTCGCCGAAACCATCAACCACGGGGCCATGGAAGTCGAACGAAACTGGCTCAATCCCGACGGAATTCCCGGTCGCCCGTGGTTTAAGCACACGCTTTACGGAGCACGTTTCACCTACGCGCATTTGGAGTTACCAGGTTTAACCGAAGCAGTTGAGAAACAGGATTGGGCCACCGCAAAGGACCAGGCAGAAATTCTGCGTCACGCTCTCGTGAACAACACGAAGTTAGTCAATGATCTCAACTCTAGCCTGACGGTGGCCGCGCCTGCGGGAAAATAAGTTCGGAACAAATTGGTTTGGTTGCTCCCGTTTTGAAAGGGCACCGACTCCCTCACTCCGCGTGCACCACTTGGAGTCCGAGCGCTTTCTCGAAGGAATCGAAATCGTGATCGCGGTGCAACAATCGGTGTTCAGCTTGCAAGCAGAAAGTGGCGATTAGGCAGTCTATCGTCTTACGGACGGTATACCCATGATGACGCAACTCCCGATAGTTCTGCGCGGCGGCAATTGCCAACTCGCTTCCCCCAGTGTGAAAAATCTTGAATCTCAGGAGGTCGGCCCGCGCCTGAGCAAACTCAACCTGATCTCGAATTCCTTGTAACACTTCACAAAGGATCAGGTCCGTCAGTCCGAGGCGCTGCTGCGTTAGGTGCGCATCAAGCCAATTTGTTTGAGGATTTTCGGAGCCTCGCAGGTAGTCGATCAACACGGTTGTATCGACGATGACCATGGGCCAATCTACTTCGTAACTCGGCTGAGCCGCAACTGGTCGAGGTCGCCCTCCCATCGCACTTTTCCCCGAAGGCGCCGTATGGAGCCCTGAGCGTGCGTTTCAGCCAGTAGCCGCAGCCCCGCTTCCACCGTCGCTTTTTTAGTGCGAGCGCCACTGCTCCGCATTGCCCGGAGCATCAAGCGGTCGTCGATGTCAATGTTTGTCCGCAAGCATCTTACCCAACATCAGAGGTTTAACCGCTTCTCAGTATGTGTAAATATCTCACATTTATGTGTATCGCGCAATACAGTTCAATAAAAGGTCGCACGACCGGAACTCAATCGAACTCAAACACTTCCTGCTCCGCCGGATCACTCCACACCGGCGCAAACGATTGCCGATGCAGCGGCGTCGGACCATACTCCAGCAAAGCCGCCAGATGCTGCGGCGTACTGTAGCCCTTGTGCGAAGCCAGCCCGTACTCGGGGAAAACCGCGTCCCACTCGCACATCATGCGGTCGCGTTCCACCTTGGCCAGAATCGATGCCGCCGCGATTGACGCGGAAACCGCGTCGCCATGAATAATCGCCCGCTGCGGCAACTCACAATCCAGCCGCACCGCATCGATCAATAAATGATCGGCCGCGGGCTGCAATCGCACCACCGCCTCGCGCATGGCAAGCCGTGACGCCTGATAAATGTTGATCTGGTCGATGCGCGCCGCATCCACCGCCGCCACCGCCCAGGCCACCGAATGTTCGCGTATGCGCGGCGCCAGCAGCTCGCGGCGCTCGGGCAACAGCAGCTTCGAATCCCGCAGTCCGCGAATGCGATATTCGCGATCGAGAATCACTGCCGCCGCCACCACGGGACCAAACAATGATCCGCGCCCCACCTCGTCCACGCCCGCCACCATCACGGCACCAGAGGCCCACGCATTTTTTTCGTGACGCAAAGTGCAGCGCAGCTTCTTTAGTAGCCGCAACTTTGCCGCTGCAGGAGACCGCGAAAATCCAGGCATAGTCTTGGTTTTAGTCGGCATTGTTTCCGGTTATGCCCACATCTTCGCCGTCATCCCCGTTTTCTGCAAGCCCTGAAATCCACAGCTTTTGCCACAAGTTTGGGACGTGACGGCTCACCCAGTCGCCCTGGCCGTTTAGTAACCATTACTTTGAGTACGAACGTACATTGTCCGCCCGGGCATGTACTGCTATGTTGGCTGCAAATACCGCATTTCGCGAGGGGCGCGTGAGCGACGAAACCATTTCACTGCTGCAAGACGGCGTCTCAAAAGCCAATGAGCCCGTCGAAAAATTGATTCATCTGGCATTGCCGGTGCGCCTTGTCCACATGCCGAACGGTGAGCGCGGCGGCCTGGAACTTTCTTGCACTTACGACATTCATCCGCGCGGCGCTCGCCTCCGCAGTTCCCACCCATTAAAGGTTGGCGATTTAGTCACGGTCGAGCGCGGACGCCACAAATCCATTTGTCAGGTAGTCTGGACCGCAGATCCAAACTCCGCGCTCCGCGGCCAGTTCACGGTCGAATGCGTTGAAGGCACAAGGACTCCGTGGGAAGAAGAACTCCGGCAAATGCAGGAGCAGTATCTGCCGGTCATCCCGCCGGAGATGAATGTTAGAACGTCGATGAACGCTTTCCACCGGGATCAGCGGAATCGCCGCCGCCGCCCGCGCTTCGAAGTAAAGGGAGGAGCCGACCTCGCCGAGATCGGTGGCCGCTGCCGTTCGGAGGGCCGCCTGGAACAGATTTCCGAATGCGGATGCCTCATCACATCAGGTAACCTGCTCAGGCCTGGAACCGCTCTGAGATTAGTATTGAATATGTGCGACGTGAGCGTCGCGCTGCGCGGGCACGTCCGATATACGGCGGAAAACCGCGCCATGGGCGTCGAGTTTCAAGAGATTCGGCAAGGCGACCGTCCTCTTCTCGACTATGTGCTGAATCGGTTAAGAAAACCGCGCTCCGCGGACTTCGCCGATCTGGAAGTGATTACTGAGCATCTGGCGGCGGCAGCCGGATAGTAATTGCTAAGACTGCCGCGCCACTCAGACACGCGCCGACGGAAGTGCTTCGCAAGCTTACTCCACGTCGCGCAAGCGCGCCGCTTTACCCTTCAGACCGCGCAGATAATACAGCTTCGCGCGCCGAACCTTCGATGAGCGCAGCAGATCGATCTTGTCGATCACCTTGGAGTGAACCGGGAAAATGCGCTCCACGCCTTGACCGAAACTGATCTTGCGCACGGTGAAACTGGCCTGCGGACCGTTGTCACGCTTGATCACAACGCCTTCGAACGCCTGCAAGCGCTCTTTGTCGCCTTCTTTAATCTTGACGTGAACGCGAACCGTATCGCCCGAGGCGAATTTTGGAATGTCGGTGCGCTGAGTTTTTGCCAGTAGTTTTTCGATAATTAAGTTCGACATGATGTTTAGTCCTTCTAAATTCTGAAATTCTGATAATCGACTTCACAGCACTACTGCACGGATTCTGTGCTTAGAACGTTTCTTCCTTTGATCTCCTCGTAGCAGTCTCCGCACACGAGCCTGACCTTAAGCAGAGCCTCGCTCTTTTCGTTCCACTCGCCATCGGCACCCGCATACGTCAGGCGGATCTGTTCACACCTGGAGCACCAGGCGTCGGGATGGGGATTTCCCGGGTCATCACCGAAGAAAAACCCCTCGCGGGTTCCGTGCAATAGGTGATCGCAAACGAACGCCTCTCGCCTATCACCGTGTTTGTCACAGTGAACAGTTTTGTAGTGTTCAGCAGAGGTCGATTCACCTAGTTCCATCTTTCCTGATCCCCGCCAGAAACTTGCTGTCTTCTTTGCTCAGTACTGCGCCTTCCAGCAAGTCCGGACGATTGCGAAATGTCTTCTCCAGCGCTCGCTGCCGGCGCCAGCGGCGAATCTGCTCGTGGTTGCCCGACATCAACGGATCCGGTACAGCCATTCCGCGAAACTCCGCAGGTCGGGTGTACTGCGGATAATCCAGCAATCCATTCGATCCGCAAGTCGAATCCGCGCCCGCGCCCTTCACCTTCGCATCAGCGGTAAACGATTCCTGCTGGGTTGACGCCTCATTTCCAACCGCACCCGGAAGCAACCGCATCACCGCTTCCACGATTACGGCCGCAGCCATTTCCCCGCCGCTCAGAACATAGTCGCCGATCGACAATTCGCGATCAGCCAGAAAATCAGCCACTCGTTCGTCCACACCTTCATACCGCCCGCAGACGAATACAATCCGGTCGAGCAAAACCAACTCCGCAGCAACTTTCTGCGTAAATCGCTGTCCCTGGGCGGAAAGCAGAATCACCGATTGCTTCACTCGACCCGCGATGCGCTCTTCCCGCGCCGCGAGGCCCATCGTTTCCAAACACTCAAACAGCGGTTCCGGCTTCAGCACCATGCCTTCGCCGCCGCCAAAAGGCCGGTCATCCACTGTACGATGACGATCGCGAGTAAACTCCCGCAGATCGTGTACTTGAATTTTCGCCAGCCCCATTTCCTGAGCCCGGCGTGTGATGCCGTAATCCAGCGGCCCGCGAAAGAAGTCCGGAAAAATCGTTACAATGTCGGCCTTCATCGCAGATCAAACCTTCACTACCGAGGACGAAAAGTTTTACCCTGTGCTTCTCCGCGTCCCCTGTGTTGAACGCCTTCTCCCGCCTCCCTGCGGCTGCTCCCGCTTCTCTTCAGCGCTAAGCGGCGCATTCACTTCCAGCAATCCCTCAGGCAACTTCATGAGCACTTGCTTGCGTTCAACATCCACCCGATCCAGATATGCCTGAGCGAAAGGCACCTCCACTAACCGCGCGCTCGCCTCTCGCACAATCAACAGCGGCGCTTCACCCGCTCCAAATTGCACATCCTCGATGCGCCCTATCTCACGTCCATCGTCGAGGACGGTGCAGCCCACAAGGTCGCTGACGTAATTCCAACCGTCTTGCAACTCCGAACGCTGGCTGCGCGGCACCTGCAGTTCGCATCCCACCAGCGTTTCCGCTTCCGAGATCGAATCCACTCCCAAGAATTTCAGAACCAGCAGCCCTTTGTGCGGCCAAAGTTCTTCTACTTCCAAGTCACGGCGCTGACCCTGAGCCTCCCGAGGCAACGCCAGCAAGCGCATTCCGATAGTGAATCGCTCCGGAATGTCGCTGAGCACTTCGCTCGCAACTTCGCCGCGCCGCCCCTGCGTCTTCACCACGCGGGCCAGCGTAATGAACTCGCCACTTGTTTCAGGATCGCGAATGGTCCGGTTCCCTGCTCCGCCGTTAATCGATGACTTCCAGCGTGTACCGCTTTCGCGCCCGCGCGCCCGCCGCACTCAACAGCGTGCGCAAGGCACGCACGTTGCGCCCTTGCCGGCCGATAATCTTGCCCACGTCCGCCTCGGCGACTTCAAGTTCAATCACGTCGTCATCGAGATGATCAACATAAACCTCATCGGGCGCATCGACCATCCACTTCGCGATTTTCTCGATGAGCGCGCTGACGCCTGCAGTGGTTTCGGGCATGGCGGCAGTTTAGGCCACTGAAGCCGCAGGAGCAGCTGCAGGCTTGGAGTAAAGTTTCCCGACGCGCTCCGACATTTGCGCGCCCTTCGAAACCCAGTAGTCAACGCGCTCGCGCTTGAAATCCACGCTGGCGGGGTTGGTGCGGGGATTGTACGTCCCCACAACTTCCACCGGCCGACCGTTGCGCGCCCGCGCCTTCTCAATCACCACAATGCGGTAATGCGGTTGTTTACGCGCACCCATGCGCGATAGTCGAATCATTAACACAGATATATATCCTTGTTCCGGAAGCGTCCGGCGAGGTCAAGACAAACACTTATTATGCCGGAGGTTAGCGGGAATGGCAAGAGGGCCGGGACCGCTGTACTGTCCTAATTTCAAAACTCATGCTCCCGCCTTAATGGGGGCAGGAGCGTAACGCCTCGGCCCGGACGGGCATCAGGGCTATTTCTATTTCATCGGCTCAAACTTCTGACACGTACAGATTACAGCTTTGTTACTAGCAATTAGGAGCCCTTCCAGCATACTGTTCCGTACAGGCCCTCCCACTTTGTTTCGGGTCGAACGTGTGAGACGACTCTACGTGTCCGCACTTGCACAAGGTTTTTTCGGTACTCATACGCAATTCTCTCTCCACTGCCCGACTCTTCGCAAGAATAACAATTAGGACAGTACCCGGACCGCGCGCGAAAAAACAAAACCCCGGGCCACATTCAGCCCGGGGCATGAACCCGTCAAGTTCCGAAATAATTATCGTCAGGTTCAGGGGCGAAGTCAATATTAGTTTGAGGAGGTCCCCCGTCCGGGACCTCCTCGCCACTTTCCCTACCGGAGCCGGGAAAGCCGTGGACCCGACGGGATTCGAACCCGCACCTTGGAACATGACGGGTTCATGTGCTGCCGATTACACCACGGGCCCTGAAGTCACCCTAGGTGTTGGTCGCGCGGCACGCAAGTCAGTTCGGCACAAACGTCGCTGATTCCCGCTATGAAATTCCCGCGATAGGATGAACTAGCAGCGGAGCACCGGCCCCTACACCCGCGACGAGATGAACGATCGCTAGATCTGCTCAGTGCCGCCAGCATCTTTCCCCGCCCTGCTAAACTCCAATGTTCGGAGGTCCCCATCTTGCAGGCAGTCTACATTCTCTCCGCCGTCCGCACGCCGATCGGCAAGTTCGGCGGCTCGCTGGCTTCGCAAACCGCAGCCGACCTCGGCGTCGTTGCCGCCAAGGCTGCGATTGAGCGAGCCGGAATCCAGCCCGATCAAGTAGAAGAAACCATCTTCGGCAACGCGCGCCAAGCTGGTGGAGGCCCAAATCCTGCGCGGCAAATTTCGATCCGCAGCGGTGTGCCGCAGGAGGTTCCCGCCTTCACCGCGAACAAAGCCTGCGCCTCGGGATTAAAATCCATCGCTCTCGCGTATCAGGCGATTCTGCTCGGCGATGCCAGCTGCATCCTCGCCGGCGGCACGGAATCCATGTCGCGCGTTCCTTATTATCTCGAAGCCCGCTGGGGATACCGTCTCGGCAATCAGGATCTGGTCGATGGCATGTATCGGGACGGATTTTTCTGTCCCCTGGCGAAAATGGTGATGGGCGAAACCGCCGAAGTGCTGGCCGAGCACTACAAAATTTCGCGCGACGAGCAGGATGAATTTGCGCTCACGTCGCAAACCCGCGCAGCACGGGCGATTGCCGCTGGCCGCTTCGACGCTGAACTGGTTCCAGTTACGATCGAAGGCAAAAAGGGCACGACCACCCTCAATCGTGACGAGCATCCCTTCCAAGACGCAAGCAAAGAAAAGCTTGGCAAGCTGGCTCCAGTGTTTTCGAAAACCGGCACAATCACGGCAGGAAACTCTTCGGGAATCACCGATGGCGCCGCTGCCGTGGTCGTTGCCAACGAGCATTTTGTGAAACAAAATAACCTGAAGCCGCTGGCACGAATTTCGGCGGTGACCTCCGCTGGAGTCGATCCGCGCACCATGGGGATCGGTCCCGTCCCGGCGCTCCGTAAGCTCGAAGAGAAACATAACTTGCGGCTGCAGGATTTTGGCTTGATCGAGCTGAACGAAGCCTTCGCGGCGCAAGTTATCGCTTGCGATCGCGAACTGAATTTCAACCGCGACCGGCTCAATGTCAATGGCGGGGCCATTGCGCTTGGTCATCCCATCGGCTGCACCGGCACCCGAATCACGGTCACGCTGCTGCACGAAATGCTCAGGCGCAATACCAGGCGCGGCGTAGCTACTTTGTGCGTAAGTGGGGGGATGGGCATGGCGCTGGCGCTGGAAAATGCAGTCTAACCCGCGGTTCACTCAGCCTCTCGCTGGCCGGTCGCGTTGACTCTGGCAAAACGCGGTCGCTATACTTGATGAACAGCGCGATTCAGGAGACAGAAATGCCACTTTCTGCGGTAATCGTGGACGACGAACGGCTCGCCCGCGATGAACTCGCTTTCCTGCTCAAGAGCGCTGGCGACGTCAACGTCGTAGCCCAAGGCAAAAACGGCCTTGAGGCTATTAACCTCATCAAAGAACATAATCCCGATCTTCTTTTTCTTGACGTCCAGATGCCCGGACTCGATGGCTTCGGCGTTATCAAGAAACTCATCGATAAAAAGATTCCGCTGCCTCAGATCGTCTTTGCCACCGCTTTCGATCAGTATGCGGTGAAGGCCTTTGAGGTGAACGCAGTTGATTATCTCCTGAAGCCCTTCGACAAAAAACGCGTAGCACAATCAGTGCAAAGGGCTCGCACCCAACAGGGCGCCGAAGGCTTGCCCGCAGAAAAAATCGACACCTTGGTCCGGATGTTGCAGGCACCCAAGCCGCAGACTTCGAAAATACTCCTCAAGGCTGTCGGCCGAATGTTTCTGGTAGATCAGCGGGAGATTTGTTACGCCTCGATCGAAGATGGCGTGATCACGGTAGTGACCGCCGGCCCGTCGGGCATGGAGGGTCATTCAAATTGCCGGACTTTGGAAGAACTACTCGACAGTCTCGATCCCGGATTGTTCTGGCGAGCCCACCGCTCTTATTTGGTGAACATCAATCGTATTCGCGAAGTCGTGCCTTGGTTCAAAAGTTCCTACCAGTTGCGCATGGATGATAAGAAGCAGAGTGAGATTCCAGTCAGCCGGGCACAGACCAAACGCCTGCGGGAATTGTTCGGGCTTTAAAATGGGGGAGGATTAAACCGCCAAAGCTTCCAGTCCGGTCCGATTGCGAATTACCAGCGTCGCTCCTTCCAGTCGTATCAACCTTTTTTTCTTCAAATCGCTCAGCAACCGAGTAACCGTTTCGCGCGATGAACCAATCCGCTGCGCCATTTCTTCGTGGGTCATGGCCGCCCGCAGGTGCAGTTCATCCGCATGCTGCACTCCTGCCGGGGCGCAAGATAACAACAGTCTCGCCAGTTTTCCGGAGGAAGACCGCGCCAGCACAAGGTCGTGAATGTCGCGATAAGCGCCTTGAAACTCGCGGCTCAACCACATGGCAGAACGCACCCCCACTTCGCTCTCGCGCTGCATGAGACTCATAAAATCCTGGCGTCCGATGAAATTCAATTGGCAAGCAGACGCGGTTTCCGCTGCCATTTCGTAATTGGTTCCCGAAATGACCGCACTTAATCCCATCACTTCGCCCGCTTCCGCCTGCTTGAGAATCAACACTTTTCCCTCTTTCGATGTAGTTGAAAGCTTTACCTTCCCGGAGCACAGAACAAATATTCCGCGCGGCGTCTGTCCCTCTACAAACAGCAGAGCGCCCGCCGGCATCACGGTGTGATGACTTACCGCGTCCAGCGACCTCAACACCGGTTGAGAAAAGCGGCAGAAAAAACCCTCGCGACTCACTTTGCAACCCATGCAGCTCTCAACGATTTCTAGACCGTAGGGAGTTCTCATGCCCGCCTCCGTGGTTAAAGTTTGCCGGCAGTGCCGATTGGTAGGACCGTTGCTTGAAAGTGACGGGGGAGTGTTCTGGGAACGTTCGAGCAAAGCCAAGGCGTGGGCCCGCGTGTCCGCATGCGAACTGCGGGTAGCGGAAATCACCTCCCACGCGGCCCCGGTATCGCCGCGCTGCTCCCACTCGACCTGACAGGCGAGCAGATACAACAACTCCTTTACTCCCGGGCTAGCGTCCTTTAGGACCCGATCGAGGTTTGAGTCCCGCTCAACTCCCGACCCAAACTTCGACAGAGCAGCGTTCCATCCGTCATGCTCCGCAGTGCCCGGCCATGCCTCGGTCGACGAAGTCGCTGCGATTTTCGCAATAGCTTTGGTGGGCGCTGGAAGTAAGCGAACTAAGTTGGCCGGCTGGTAGTTCCTCGCTCCTAACACGGTCTACCCCCTGATCCGGGATGTCGGCCAGTTCCTGACGAGGCACGCCGCTCGTCCCATCCACGTTCGGGAAAACCCGCCCCATTGCTGCCGGATTGGAACCCTCTCGCAGTTTTAGTTCCATAATGGCCTCCGCTCAGAAGGCGTGTAACCTGCAGATAGTTAAGCTTGCCTCACCAGCAATCACTATAAGAAATTCTCCGGACTGCCGATCATTCGGCAGCGTTGGGCCGAATCGGCACTTAGAGAGCCTCCGACAGAACCTATTCTGGCTCTTGGTTGGAGTAATCATCGCGCGTGATTCCCAGTCTTCGCATCTTCGATTGCAATGTGGTTCGCTTCAAACCTAGCCGCCGCGCAGCGCCCTTGAGCCCTGATATGAGTCCCCCGGTTTCCCGCAGCACGCGCAGGATATGTTCCCGCTCCGTGCCTTCAAGCGACTGCTCGGGGGCATTAGCCGTTTCCGCATGGAATTCCGCCAGCGGCGCTCTCAAAGAACTTCCGCCGCTGAGGATAACCGACCGCTCCACAAAGTTCTCCAGCTCCCGGATGTTTCCCGGCCAATGCCAATCGACGAGAGTCTTCATGACCTCGCTTGGGACGGTCTCAATTTTACGGTTCATTGCGCTGGCGAACTTCCTCACAAAATACCGGATCAGCAGAGGAATATCCTCGCGCCGCTCACGCAGCGGAGGCATGCGAATGGGAAAAACGTTCAGGCGGTAGAAAAGATCGCTGCGGAATTCTTTCTCTGACACGCTTCTGGACAAATCACGGTTCGTAGCCGCTACCAGTCGAAGATCTACGCTGATGGTCCGCGTGCCTCCCAGCCTTTCAAACTCATGATCTTGCAAGACGCGGAGCAGCTTCGGCTGTAAGTCCAGTGGAATTTCCCCGATCTCGTCAAGAAACAGAGTGCCCTTGTCCGCCAATTCCAGCCGTCCAGTCTTTTGACTCACTGCACCCGTGAATGCACCCTTCTCGTGTCCGAACAACTCGCTCTCCAGCAGCCCCGTGGGAATCGCGGCGCAATTCAGGGTGATAAACGATCGATCCTTTCGTTTGCTGGTTTGGTGGATTGCCCGAGCGATCAGGCCCTTCCCAGTCCCGGTTTCTCCTAAGAGGAGGACCGTGGCATCGCTCGTCGCCACCACAGAAACACGATCGAGTACTTCCCTGAGCGCACGACTTTCTCCGATGATCTCCTCAAAATGAAGTTGAATAGCAGGTTCACCTTCGAGATAGCCCTTCTCCAGCTCCAATCGGCTCTTAAGCTGCCGGACTTCGCGCGTGATCGTCGCATTCTCAATGGCAATCGCGAGCTGCGCTGCTACCTGGTTTAAAAGGATCATGTCGTCTGTACTAAATGCATCAACCCGGGTACTTCCCAATACCAGAACACCTACAGTGTCTGTGGGTCGAAGCACAGGGACGCAGCACAAAGACTTGAAACCTTCCGCCGCCAAGCTGTTGGCAATGCCGGGATCGAACTTTCGCATCTCATCCCGGCCAAAAATTAAAGGGGAACGCTGCTCTAAAGCTCTGCCTCCGGGACCCCTCGCCATGCTGATTACCCCATCCGCGTTGGCGCTTTTTCCTAAAGGGAAATCGACCGCCAGCCGGACCAACTGTCCAGTTCTGTCGTCGCGCAGTGCCAGCGCGGCATACTCCTGCCGCAAGACCCGTCGCAAATGGGCAGAAATCTTTGGAAATGCCTTCCCCAGTTCCAGCTTCGACGCCAGCACCCGGCTTACTTCGCTCATCGCGTGCAAGCGTTTTTTTTCTTCCTTTAGCTTCTGCGAGACGCTATGTAGAGACTCTTCCAGCCTTCTCTGTTCCGTAATTTCTATCGCCACAACTCCAATCTGCAGGACTTCACCAGCCGTGTTTGCGATCGGTATGTAATGCTCGATCCAGTGACCGGGCTCATACCGGTTGTGCAATACAAAGCTGATTTCGATGTTCAACACAGGTTCCCTGGTGGCCAGCACCCGCGCGAATTGCGGCTCAATGATCTCGGCGAAGTCACCCAGCACCTCCCGCACGGTCTTTCCCAAATGTTCCGCGGCAGGTAAGCCGTTCATCCCCGCCAGCGTTTGATTGATCGCGACATAGCGGTAGTCGGTGTCCAAGACACACAGGCCAACTCTCGCCCTACCAAAATAAGTGGCTAGTAGTTGTCCCGATTCGGTGAGGGGTGCGGATGAAATGGGATCGCCAGGAACGCGGGATTCGGAATCGGAGGCAACGATCGACGTTAGAGCGCGAAACAGATCAACCAGTTCACGGCCGCTGGGTTCGGACAATGCAAATGCATTGGAGGGCTGCGCACTCAGCCGCGCGCCTTCTTCGCTCGAGAGGGACATTGACTAAAAGCTCCTAACGGTCGCCTCCCCCTCAAAAGGCTTCCCGCACAATTCGCCAGAGTACTGCCCGGTATTATCACAAATCGTGACAAAACGACATTTTTTTTGTTCCAAGATCGGTTTTCGTAACAAACCCTACCAAAATGGGATCCCTCCCCCTTCCACGCTTTGCGGCCCTCAAACCGTTCGCGAAGGCATTATTTTCATGGGGTCCGCAGGATGGTCCACGAGTTAGAAGCAGTAAACTTGTTGGCCAAGCCGGCCGGCCAAAAGGCGCTGCTCAAAGAAGTGTGCGCAGCCTTGAGGTGACCACAGAGTGCGGTATTGTGCGCGAATGCCGTCTCACCCGATGAGCCCCCCAAAGTTCGACAACGGGAGTAGCTTAACTCAAACTACCTCCCAATCACTCCTGAACAAAGTACATGGAGATAGCGCGCCAATGTCTTCTCCGCTGATAGAAGACACTGACTTTGGTTTATAAATTACTAACTAAGGTTTAGATCGTAGCTAACCTTACTGCTACCTAGAACTCTTTCGCTTGAATAGAGGGATACCAATCTTTTCAGCCATCCTTACCAATTCTGGCAGAGACTCCGCCCCAAATTTTTTCACGAGTTGGCTGCGGTGGACCTTTATTGTCGACTCCGTAGTCCCAATTTGGGCCGCGATTTGCTTATTGGGAAAACCGGAGACAACCAGCGGCAGCACCTCTCGCTCGCGGGGGGTCAGCGATTCGAGACGTGCGCGGAGCACACCAATTTCGGCCTGGCGCTGTTGTCGATTCCTGTCCCGATCCAATGCAATTTGGATCGCATCCAGCAAATCCTGGTCGCGGAAGGGTTTGGTCAGGAATTCGACGGCTCCGAATTTCATCGCACGCACGGCCATCGGAATATCGCCGTGTGCGGTCAGGAAGATTAAAGGAGTCAGGATGTTCTTCTCACCCAGTTCACGCTGCAGATCAAGCCCGCTTTTCCCGCGTAATCTAACATCCAAAACCAGGCAACTCGGTACATCGGTCCGAACTTTTTGCAGAAATTGGAGCGGAGAACGGATGAACTCGAAGTTTAGACCCACCGACGAAAACAAAGTCTTAAGCCCGTTTCGGAGCGAAGTATCATCGTCTAATACAAATACTATAGGTGCCCGTTGCGTCATAACTTGCGGCAACCGAACTGATGTTGCATGGACAAACAACCCCGTGTAACGTTCCCGGAGTAATCCAAGGCACCTCCCACATCTCACACCAGGTTACGCTTCGATAATACTTCAAATCTAAGTCATACTTTGGTATAAATAAGTTAACTTTGGTAAAGCTCCTTTTAAAAGTAGTACAGCCAGAGATGGATGAAACCTATTACTTTTCGAATTCGAGATACCGATGTTTTAGCCATCCCCACTAATCATGGCACAGAGTCTGTTCCCATTCTTTGCGAGCTGGCTGCGATGGATCTTCGCTGTTGCTTCTCTGTAACCTCCGATTTCGGCGGCGATTTGTTTGTTGTGCAGACCTGAAACGACCAGCGGGAGCACTTCCGCGTTCCCGAGGGATCAGCGATTTGAGAACTCGCGAAGAATGGCAGCCTCGGCCTGGCGTTGACGAACGAGAGTTTCATTCCGCGGGGACTTATACAACCGTCGCTAGCCTTTTGGATTGAGCTCCTACACCACGTATAATTGTGCGGTGGCACGCGGATGGGAGAGCAAATCAGTTGAACAGCAGCAGGACGACGCCCGGTCCATCAGCGAACTCAAGCCCCGCCTCACGCCCGAACAAAGGAAGATCGAATCCCGCAAAGAGGGGCTAAAGCTCTCCCGCAGCCGGATTCTGGAGCAGATTCAATCGGCCGGAAATCCCCGCTATCGGCAGATCCTGGAACAAACCCTGGCAGCGATCGACGAACAAATCGCAAAGCTAGGTTGAACCGGTTACCTCAGTGCGCCACAGTCGGCAATCTCCCTGCCGTATAATGTTTTATCCCCATGATGGCTTATGTTTACGTTTCGCTCAAGAAAAGCGTCCTCGACCCTCAGGGCAAGACCATTCATGGCGCCCTGAAGAAGATGGGCTACAAAGGTTTGGAAGCGGTACGCCAAGGTAAGTATTTTGAGCTTACCCTTGACGGTGGCTTAAGCCGCGAGCAGGCTCAAGCTGAAGTCGAGCGGATTGCCCGTGAGGTACTCACCAATCCGGTGATTGAAGAATTTCGCTACTCCCTCGCAGACTGATTCTTTGGAGCAACCAGCAATGTGTGGCATCGTCGGATACGTTGGTAAGAAGGAAGTCGTTCCGATCATTGTCGAAGGCTTACGACGGCTCGAGTACCGCGGATACGACTCGGCTGGAATTGCTGTCGCGGGTAACGGAGACAAGCTGCAAATTCGCCGCGCGGAAGGAAAACTGCGCAACCTCGAAGAAGCCATCCGCCTCAAGCCGCTCCACGGCAGCTACGGCATCGGTCACACCCGTTGGGCCACGCATGGACGTCCCACGGAAGAAAACGCTCATCCCCATCGCGATTGCACCGGCAAAATTGTCGTTGTTCACAATGGCATCGTAGAGAACTACTTGAGCTTGAAGAAGAAACTCATTGAAGAAGGCCACAAATTCTCCACCGAAACAGACACGGAAGTCATCGCCCACCTGATCGAGAAACATCTTTTCAAGACCGGCAACGGCCACCATCCTAGCCTGGAAGAAGCCGTTCGCAAGGCTGTGAAGGAACTCAGCGGCGTTTTTGCTCTGGGAGTGATCTCCGTCGACGAGCCCAACAAGATCGTAGCCGCTCGCAACGGCCCTCCTTTGGTCGTCGGCCTGGGCAATGAAGAGTACTTCGTGGCTTCGGACGTTCCCGCCATTCTTTATCACACCCGCGACATTTTCTTTCTCGCCGATGGTGACATGGCTGTAGTCACTCCGGCCGGCGTTCACCTCACCGATTTTGACGGCAAGCCCATCCAGCGCCAGGTGCAGCACGTAACCTGGGACCCGATCATGGCGGAAAAGGGCGGCTTCAAGCACTTTATGCTCAAAGAGATTTATGAGCAGCCCCGCGCCGTCCGCGATACCACATTAGGACGAGTTTCCCTCGACACTGGCCACATCTTTCTCGACGAAATGCAAATCAGCGACACCGAGTTCCGCGCCGCAAAAAAAATCAACATCGTCGCCTGCGGTACCAGTTGGCACGCCGGGCTGGCGGGAAAGTTCATGATCGAAAGCTTGGCTCGGGTTCCCGTGGAAGTGGATTACGCGAGCGAATGGCGCTATCGCAACCCCATTGTCGAGCCGAACACCATCACTCTCGTAATTTCGCAATCCGGCGAAACCGCCGACACCATCGCTGCCCAGCGCGAGGCCAAAGCCAGAGGCTCGCACACGTTCGCCATCTGCAACGTAGTCGGCTCTATGATCACCCGCGAAGCTGCCGGCACGATCTATACGCACGCCGGACCCGAGATCGGCGTCGCGTCTACCAAAGCTTTCACTTGCCAGCTCACCGCTCTCTATTTATTCGCTCTTTATCTTGCCCAAACTCGCGGCGCCATGACTCCCGCACAAACCCGCACTGCAGCCGAGGAACTGACGCTCATCCCGGCCAAACTCGAAAGTATTTTCGCTCATGATGAAGCCTGCGAAGACTTAGCCAAGCGCTTTCAACGCGTTCACGATTTTCTTTTTCTCGGGCGCGGTATCCACTATCCCATCGCCCTGGAAGGCGCGCTTAAGCTGAAGGAAATTTCCTACATCCATGCCGAAGGCTATCCCGCCGGAGAGATGAAGCACGGTCCCAACGCCTTGATCGATGAGAACCTTCCCGTCGTCATCGTTGCCACACGGGACGTGAAGAATCCAGACTCCATGCTGCGCTACGAAAAAACCATGTCAAATTTGAAAGAAGTGAAAGCGCGTAGCGGCGTCGTCATCGCTCTCGCCACCGAAGGCGACGAGGAAATCAAAGAATCCGCGGATCACGTTCTCTACGTTCCCGCCGCGCCCGAAGAACTTTCGCCCATTCTCGAAATCGTTCCTCTGCAATTGCTGGCTTATCACATCGCCGTTCGAAGAGGATGCGACGTAGACCAACCCCGCAACCTGGCCAAGTCGGTAACCGTCGAGTAGAACTGACTTCGTATTTCAGCTTCCTCGCGCTCTTTACCTCATCTACATAATGAGTGGCCTTCCAAACTCAGATCGCGCATTTGGTGCGTTCCACGGCTCTCTCTGGACTAACGAAACACCTGGAATTTGAGATGCTCGGAATGAGGCGCTTTGGCTTTGTCGCCGGTCAGTGGCTGTCGTTCAAACAATCGAAGCCTGATGGAGAAGAACTCACGCGCGCTTACTCCATTGCCTCGCCTCCACGTGAAGACCCTCGGTTCGCGCTCTGCCTCAATCGCGTGCAGGATGGATTCATGTCGAACTTTCTATGCGACATGAAAGCTGGCGAAGAGATCGCCTGCCAGGGTCCTTTCGGAGATTTCATTCTGCATCCGCCGATGCGTGATACGCTTTTCATCGCAACTGGCACAGGCATAGCCCCCTTTCGCTCCATGCTTCATTGGCTGCTGGCTGATGCATCACGCCATCAGGAAAAACATCTCTGGCTGTTATTCGGCAACCGATACGAAAAAGACATCTACTATCACGACGAGTTCCTCGGCCTTGCCTGCCAGCACTCGAAATTTCACTATCTGCCTACGCTCAGCCGCGCCAGCGACGGATGGCAAGGCCTTCGCGGCTACGTGCAGGAACACGTTCCAAGAATCGTCGAAAAACGCTTGGACATGCACGCCTACATCTGTGGTCTCGACAAAATGGTGAAAGCGAATCGTGAACTGCTGAAGTCAATGGGATGGGACAGAAAATTGATCCGGCACGAAAAATACGATTGAAGCGCCGGACACGACGCGCCGATCGATAGATGATCGAGTATCGCCTTTATGCTTCGGCGGGTTCGATATCTGTCTGCCGAAAATCGTCTCCTTTGAAAAGCAAAGTTTCGCCCTTCTCCTTCGCCAGCGCGTACGCGAAGCAATCGCCAAAATTGAGCCCGGCACGATGCCGTCCCTTGCCAAAATCGCGATACGCCTCGCGCGCAAGGCGCGCCTGATTCACGGTTACCGGTTCGATAGTCATCTGGACGTCGCGCAATAGGTCATCGAATCGACGGCTAAGAACCGGATTTCGATTGCTGTCAACCACCACGCCCGCCTCGACATAGCTCACCGCCGACATTCGTCGAACTTGCGGTCGCGCCAGCACTTCCCTTATCTCGGCGGCGTCCGGCTCGGCGCGAAGAATAGCGATAATGATGGACGTGTCCACGATCACTTTGGCAGGCCCTTCTCGTCATACAACAAATCACCATGATCTATCGACTTATAGGGCTCTTTCCACAAAGGCGCACACTCCCTTCCGATCTGCAGCAGCCTCTCCGCCAAATTCCCCTTCTTGTTGCGGAGTATTCTCTCCAACCGCTCCTGCACCGCCTTATCCACTGCGGCAGTCATGCTCTCGCCAGTCGCCCGTGCCAATTCCCGCACAAGACGATGGGTCTTCTCGTTCTTGATATTCAGGCTCATTTTCCACCTTCTACCTATGCATTCTACCATTCTACCCTGCGCTCCCACAAGCGCCTTAATCTCTCGCAAATGAGCAGCAGGCCCGCAATCCCCGCCCCACACACAACAAACGCCGTTTCAACCACCCACTCCGGCGCCGCCCCCACCCTTCTCAACAAAAATGGCAGAAAGTTCCACGTCGTGATATGCACGTAATCCCAAGGATCCTGCATCATTGACTCGTTATTCAATCCCCAATCCTGCATCTTGCCCAGCGCAAACGCAGCAATATTCCGGAAGCGCAAGGCGATCACAAAAGTTGGATGGCCCAGCGTCTCCATCTGATAAATCTCCAGCGGCAGCCAGAAAGCAAGCGACGCCACCTGAATGATCAAACTGACAGCGACCAGCGCGATCCCCACCCGCCATATCCATCTTCCAACAACCGGCGACAGCTTCCGTTCAGCAGTTGTAAAGCCTTCGCCGCGATCGGAATCTTGCCGTTTTGAGAGGGCACATTGTTTTGAAAGGTCCCTTTGATTTGAAAGAGCGCCTGGCTTTGAAAGGGCGCGGCTTTCAGCCGCGCCGTCAAAGACCTCCAAAGATTCGGGCTTTAGCCCCTGAGGCTTGCTGTCCGTGAGCCCCCGCATCCGCAGCAGCAATGGCACCGCCAACAGCGCCACCAGCTCCACCGACGTCGAAACGTAGCGATCTCCCCAGGCGAAATCCCCCGCCCAATATGTGTACCGCGCATAAAAGCTGATGTAGCCGGCGAGCAACAAAAGCGACGTCACACCATACGCGCGAACTTCCGGCGATAGCCGACGCCACAAAAAGATCAGAAGAACAACTCCTAACACCAGCAGCGGATCAAAAAGAAAAATCGACTTCTCCGGCTTAAACAGCGGACCTAAGACACCTTCATAGAACGGCGTGCTCCACGGAAAATTCGCCGGCAGCGTTGGATCGGCTACCCGCTGCTCCTTAGCAAACAGCGAGACGTATGTGTTGGTGAACGATCCAAAACGATAAAACTGATAAAGCCGGTCGGCCAACAAAAACAACGCATACACCGGTGCCGCAATCTTGCAGTAATCGAGCAACCGCTTCCGCAG
>DATNMU010000107.1:0-7539 GCA_035602195.1 Candidatus Acidiferrum sp. | reverse complement strand
TTCTGTGCGATTTCAGCTTGGGGAGATTGATCACTACATTCGCTTCCACGATTTCCCGGGCAATCAGGTATTGATGTCGCCCCGGCGCGTGAGTTCGATGCAACAGCTCAGGGTTGTACATAGTGACCCTGAACTTGTCCGTATCGCCGCTGAGCGATTCGAGCAGGCTGTCTTCTCCAAGATCGAAGAGGACGAAGTTTTCGAGATGGCGAACGCCTTCAGATCTTTCGTGTCCCAAAGAATTATCTTTTAAGATAGTGCGCCGAAAATCAGCAATGCTGAATTGCAGCCCGCGTTGGCGGAGCCGATCGGCTGCTTCGTCGATGCCCGCGAGCTTTCGCAATTGTGCGAAGTCGCATCCCTGTATAGGAGCGTCGCCAATAATCAACTGCGCGGGGTTGGTGAGGCCAACGTATTTTGCCACCGCCTCAATGACACTGCTGTGAGTGATAAGACAATCCAGGCCTGCGCCGCGCTGGTTCTCGTGGAACACCCAGTTCGGTTTGATAACGATTTTGCTGCCGGAAGGGATGAAAGCGGCAAGCGGGTTCCAGGCCGAGGTTCCGTAGTGGTCTAGGTCCAGGCGCCAGGTTCGGAACAATTGGTGAAGAGCGAGATCCGCTGAGTTGGTGGCGCCGCCAATCTCAGGAGCTAAACTGTGATCGTCGCAAATCTCATAGGCTGGCTTGGTTCGCGCGACGGCGACCACATTCTCCGAGGGTAGCCCCATGCTTTTCCGAGTATAGCGCAATGCGCCAAGGGGTTGCCCCGTGCCGTAAGTAACTAACTGCAGGCATCCTACTGACAAATCGATGGGGTCATCGTCTCACCCTAAGCTTCCTCCTGCTGATAAGTATCAATCAGACCGACCGCCACCTGGTTGGCACTCTCCAGATCGTGAATGCCTTCCACCTGCCACGCTTTGCGGGTCCATATCGCCCACAGAAGTCCGACGCCATAAACCGCCGAGGCTGACACCAACTGAATCGCCAGTTGGAGATAATTATGGGCAACGAACCAATGGCGCATGAGCAACAGAACCGCAATCAGCGGCGCGCATAGCAGGAGGGGCAGCAGAAAAGCCTCGCGCAGATAAACGCCGATGCGCAGACTCAACACCCGGCAGAGATGGCGCGGCAGGAAAAATAGAGTGGTGCAAAACAGTGGAATGGCTGTGCCCGCCGCATCGCCAAGAATCCCAAACCGCCTGACCAGCAAGATGCTGAGAACTACATTCGCAGTGCCCTCCATCAGGGTTACGATTGCCAGAGTTTTGTGCTTTGCAATTCCAAACAGAATGCGGTTCGAGGCCGACTGCGCCAACATACAAGTGGACGGGATCACCAAGACCAACAAAATTGGATAGCTGACTGCCACATATCGGGCGCCAACCCAGGCCTCAATGACCGACTTTCCCAGAATAATCAGAATTGCTGCCATCGGAAATATGATCAAGGCGCAGGCCCGGTTGCCCGCAACAAAAATCTTTCGCAACGCCGCCAGGTCCCCGGTGGCATCGGACTCGCTGGACAGGGGCACGAATATCTGCGCGAGGCCGCTGACTACATCTCCAGCATAATCAACCAGCCGTGAGCCGATGGTGAAATAGGTGATGGCGGCGGAGGACAGAAATGTGCCGATAATCAGCGCGTCCGTTTTGAAACGGAGCCGGCTGGACACGAGAATAATAAACGTCGAACTGCTATAAGTTGCGATGGTCCGCACACTCTTCCGGTTGAGATTTCGAATGCCGAGACGCAAAGGCAAAATACGAAAAACCGCAATCCCATTGATGAGGCCGGATATAAGCGGCATTGAGACGGTAATCAAAGCTACTGTGAGTAGGCCGTGCCCGTGCCGCAACGCGACCACAATGCCAATGGCCCGAACCGCAGTCGAGCAGATGCTGATGAAGTTCAACAGGTAAAACCGCTGCAGACCCTCGAGAACACCTCCGGATATTCCTAAGGGAAATCCCAGAGCAACCGAGGAACCGACGATCAAAAACAGCCAGCGCGCCGTGGGAATAAAATCCGCGTCGATTCGGAAAATGGAAGCGACATGATAGCTACCAATTACAGTGACCAGCAACGCAATCGCGCCAATGGCGCTATAGGTGAACAACGCTGTGCTGATGAGGCGGTCTAACTCCTCTTTTTCGCCGCTGGCGGAGTACTTGGCTACGTAACGAACGATGGACGAACGAATTCCAAGATCGAACAAGCCGTAATACCCGGTAATGGAGAAGATCAGCACCCATAATCCGAAAGCCTCGTCGCCCAGGTGGTGAAGGATGTAAGGCGAAATAAAAATTCCCACCAGAATATTGACGCCCAGCGCGAACCAACTGGAGCCAACATTCTTGAAGAGCGCGACTTTATCTAACTTCTTCATTTAAGCAGTTGCATGTGGGAAACGCTTCTCGGTGCGGTTTAAGCATCCTCTTGGACGACCGCCGGCTGTATGCCGAAAATCACGTTCAATCCATAGCTCTCGAGATCGATCTCTTGCAGACATTCCCCTTCCACGATGTCATAAAGGGCTATGTGCGTAGGTCTTTCTCTGTCCTTGAAGGCGTGTTTGATCCACATGACATTCTCAGTGAACTTGGTTTTGCGAACGCGTGTGAATCCCACCCAAAGCCTGCGTTCGTCGAGCGGCAATATTCCTCTGCACCAGCCGAGCAAGACATCTTGTTTATGGCGAACCCGGTGAATTTCATTCAGGTCGATAATTTGATCAATCGCCAGCGAGTGACGGTTGGCAATTACTACTCTGCCATCGACGGTAGTGAAGTAGATCCGATCGCCGCAAAGCAGGCCATCGTGAGGACGCTGCACGTCGATATTGATTCGTTTACGCGGAGTCGTGAGGCACACGGCGTCCTTCTGCGACAGCCGCGTTACCCAGATATCGCCGCCCAGTTGAAAGACGCTGTTCGGGTGAGACTGGTGCGGCTTCGTGCTTTCCACTTTGCGGTAATCGACCTCGCGTGAGAAGCGCGACCACGGGTCTCCTCCCATGACATTCCATTCCGCCAAAACCCGACCTTGCGGCGTCAACATGACAACCATGTCGAGTCCGGTATTCGCCACCAGCAGGTTGCCCTCGGATGTGGATGTCACGTGATGGAGGTCGTTGAAACAAGGCAGAGATACATAACCAATGCGTGTGAAGCTTGGGATCTCAAAGATCAGAACCTCGGTGGAAGTGCACGTATAAAGCTTGTTCCCGATCAGCGAGGCCGTCTTGAACGCGATGGACGATTCCTCACTCGCTCGCGCTTCGGGTGGAGTCTTGTATTCCAGTTCAACCTTGGCACTCCCAGTCGAAGTATCGAGGAGCAATATGATGGCTGCCTCATAGAGTCGCTGCTCCTCCTCGTCCTTGAAGAGCAATTTTCGCTGGCGTCCTCCGAGGAGGTACAGGTGACTCATCGGCAGAATGGCCTTCCCATCCATCCTTCGGAGTCTTCATGCAGTCCCATGCCTGGGATACTTTTCCCTGGTGAATGCAGCCATTGCGAGGCGCTACTGTCCTGGTTTTGCTTGATACCGTTCCAGATCATGCCGTCTCAATCCATTGCGCAAATACCGAGAATATCCGAGTGCTTAGAGTTTGACCAGTAACCGCGAGTGCAGGCAAGTTACCCTCGATTTCCGGAATCTTCCAGGGAGAGTTTTCTCAATTGGCGGCGCACAGTACAGCCAATCGTGCCTTTCACCAGTGGCTTTGCGTTAGGAGCGTGCCGCACGACGCAGGCGGAGGTCGTACTTCGCGATTTTAATGCCGTTTCGCGAGGGGTTCGTCGTGCGTGCGAGAGGGGAGCGTCGCGTCGTCGGCCGCCGCCCGTGACGTCCTGGGCGCAACCGTGGGTTCCGTAATGCAGTACTTCACTAGGCACCACAGTGCTCGCACCCCGTCTTTCCATTGAACTTTCTTGCCTTCTTCATAGGTGCGGCCCCAGTAGCTGATGCCGACTTCGTAGATACGCACCCTCCGCTTCGCGATTTTAACTGTGATTTCAGGCTCGAATCCGAACCGCTTCTCTTCCAGAGGAATGGATTGGATGACCTCACGCCGGAATGCTTTATAGCAAGTCTCCATATCGCTGAGGTTGATGTTGGTGAGCGCATTAGACAGCAAAGTGAGAATCCGGTTGCCGACAGAATGCCAGAAGTACAGCACACGATGAGGACGACCGGAAAGAAAACGCGATCCGTAAACAACCTCGGCGCGCCCATCGATCAGCGGCTCCAGCAGTACCGTGTACTCCCTGGGATCGTACTCGAGATCGGCGTCCTGGATAATGACGAAATCGCCCGTGGCCTCCCGAATACCTCGGTGCAAGGCCGCCCCTTTCCCCATATTCGCAGGCTGAAACAGAACTCGGATATGGGGATGCTCAACCTGCAATTGTCCCAGGATCTCCTTTGAGCCGTCCTTGGAACCGTCGTCCACGCAAATCAATTCGATTTCCAGCGGAACTGCAAGAACTCTGTCTACCACTTGCCGCAGCGTCGCGCGTTCGTTGTACACCGGGATGATGACGGAAACTTTCATTCTTACGTTCTGACCTCTGCACCGTAGTGTAGTGGAGCGCGCGGTGCAAATCCAAGCTCGCGACCCGCCAAAACCAACCGGTGGCGCAGCCGTTCTCGAGAATGTTGTCTTCGAGGAAAACGCGCTGCGCATTTAGGAGGGCAAAAGAAACTATTGATTGTTTTCAGGGGACCGGTTCGATTTTTAAAATCTCGAAGACTAGCTATGCTTCGCTTAAAGACTGGCGAGCGGGTTCGTCATCCGCAAATGTGACTGCAGTAAGGTGAGCAGTTGTTTTTCTAAGAACGGCCCGCTCGCCAGCAGCCCTGACAAGAGGGGATCACGCCGGTTCGCAGTAAGGTCAGTTTTCTCGAGAGTGCTGACAAAGCCGCCCGCGCTTTTTACTAACGCCGCCCCCGCCACCACATCCCATTCATTCTTAGGGGTCAAAGTGAACGTGACATCAGCCAGTCCGGCTGCGACCAGGGCGAGCTTATAGGCTACTGAGCCCATCGGGCGGATTTTGAAATTGGTGTTTTCAAACGGCTTCCATTCGCCACGCTTTACTTCGCTGCGGCTGGCGAGAACCAGCGCTCCGTCAAGGCTCTGACGCTGGCTGGGCCGAGACCGCCGTCCGTTGTACGTAACGCCGGAGTCGACTGCTCCTAGAAAAGTTTCGTCGGTTGCGGGATTGAAAATTCCTCCGGCGACGGGACGCCCGCCTTTGACGTAGCCTATCGAAACGCAGAACTCGGGAATGCCCTTAACAAATTCGCGGGTGCCGTCCAGCGGATCGACTACCCAAACGCAGGAGCGCTGCAAGCGAATTGGATCGTCAACGCTCTCTTCTGAAAGCCAGCCTTCTCCCTCGCGCAGCAATTCCTTGCGTAGAATGGCGTCGAGGGCGCGGTCTGCTTCTGTCACCGGATCGTGCCCGATTTTGTATTCGGTTTCAATCGCTCCCGGAGTGAAGCGCGCAAATACGGCGCGCGACGCTTCGAGCGCAGCGTGAATGCGTTCCAGTATGGCCGCGTAGGATTCCGATTCCATGTCCCTTTTAATAAGTCGAGCCACTTTCAAATGCACTTACCCAGAACTGAACCTTGAGAACTGACAATCGAGAACCGAGAACCGTTTTCAAGCCATTAGCATACGAGCGCCGGTCGCCAACAGGACCGCGCAAAGAATTCGTCTAAGCCACGGAACCGGCACCCGCGTACTAAAGTAAGAGCCCACAAGTCCGCCCGGAATCGAGCCGATCAGCAAAGCCCCAACCAGGTTCATGTCAACGTTGTGCATCCGGAAATGTAGAAGACTGGTTACGCCGGTAAGAATCAACGCGTGCACAATATCGGTTCCCACCATGACTTTCGGCTGAAAGCTATAGAACAGCAAGAGCATCATCATGACAATACTGCCCGAGCCCACTGAGGTAATACCTACCAGAAATCCCGCTACCAAGCCGATGAGCCACATCCAGGCGAATGACTTCATCGTCGGGGGACGCACGGCGGCGCGGTCCTCGATTTTTTTCTGAAAAAATAAGAAGGTTGGAATGCAAATCAACAACACTCCCACCGCAACCGTGATGAAGTGATTGACGCCGTTGCCGTAGAGGTTTCGCAGGTGAACCAGATAACTTACGCCCAGATAAGATCCAGGAGCGCTGCCCGCCGCCAGTGCCAGCACAACTTTGCGCCGCACCGTGCCTTTGCGCAGATGCACGATGCTGGCGCCGATCTTGGTGACAAAGTTGAACAGCGCGTCCGAGCCGACGGCGCGAATCGGAGGAACGCCCAAGCCGAAGATCAGGATCGGAAGCAGCAAAACACCGCCTCCGAGTCCCGTCATTCCAATCAGGGCTCCGACCCCAAAACCCACCAGGCTCTTGATCAGCAAATCCATAACAGTGCCGGCTTTAGCCCTTCACTCTCTGGCGTCAGCCGGAGCCTTTACGCCGATTCCGCTGCCGTACCGATAAAGCCTTCCCTCTCCAGATGCAGAATGATTTCCTGAGCTGCTTCTTCAGGCGACAATTCGCCCGTGTTGATGGTGACTTCGGCATCGGACGGTGCTTCGTATGGATCGGAGATGCCGGTGAATTCTTTCAGAATTCCGGCGCGCGCCTTCGCGTAAAGACCTTTGCGGTCTCGTTGTTCGCAAACTTCCACGGTCGTGGCAATGTGCACCAGAATGAATCCTCCATAGGGCTCGATAAGCTGCCGTACATATTTGCGGGTGGCGTCGTAAGGCGCGATAGGCGCGCAGATGGCAATGCCGCCATTCTTGGTAATCTCCGACGCGACGTAGCCAATGCGACGGATGTTGATGTCCCGATGTTCTTTCGAGAATCCGAGCTCGGAAGAAAGATTCTTGCGGACCAGATCGCCATCCAGCATCGTGACCGGGCGCCCGCCAGCTTCCAGAAATTTTGTCATCAGTACGTTAGCGATCGTCGACTTGCCCGAACCGGAGAGACCCGTGAAGAAGATCGTGACCCCTTGCTTATGGCGTGGAGGGAAACTGCGGCGCAATTCCGCTACAACCTCAGGATACGTAAACCATGCGGGAATCTCGCGCCCTTCATTTAGCCTTTGCCGAAGTTCCGTGCCCGAAATGTTCAGCACGCGGTCGCCTTTTTTCACTTCGTCGTCAGGAACGTATTTATCCTGATCCTCGAGGTAGACCATCATGTTGAAAGGCACCATGGTGACGCCGATATCAGCCTCGTGTTTCTTGAATACTTCCTGCGCCTCGTAAGGACCGTAGAACGGTTTGCCGTCGGTGTCTTTGCCCGGACCTGCGTGATCGCGGCCGACAATGAAGTGCGAGCAGCCGTGATTCTTGCGGATCAGCGCGTGCCAGATAGCCTCACGCGGTCCGCCCATTCGCATCGCAAGGGGTAGTAAAGAAAGTTTCGCCGTCGATTGCGGGAATTTGTTGAGCAGCAATTGATAGCAGCGCACCCGCGTGTAGTAATCCACGTCGCCAGGTTTT
>DATNMU010000106.1:0-7921 GCA_035602195.1 Candidatus Acidiferrum sp. | reverse complement strand
TCGACGTAGTCCTTCAGTTCCTGCGATAGCTTGAGCAGTTTCTCGGTGTCAGTCTTCAGTTGGGCTTGCCGCTCCAGGTTGGCCTTCTTAGCCATATCGCGCGCCATTCGACGTTCGCTCTCATCCGCGTTCCCCGTCACTCCCAGGGGATCGGTTCGCAACGGGGGCGCCGACCCTGTTCTGCCTTGACCCACCGCACTGCCAGAAAACAAAAGCAAAAGACCGATCGAAAATATCCAAGCCATTTGTCGTAGTCGCACGGTATCCTCGAAAACAGGCGTTGAGCCAGCCCGCTCTGAAAGTATGACACTTTCGCCGTCAAGAAGAATGTCAAATGTTTGAGTGCATCCGAAGAAGATTCGACGCTAAAAGGGAAGAGTTCGGAAGATAACCGTGAAGTTGCCGCAGACTGCTTCGATACAGCGATCGGGAAGGGCACGAGTTTCACTCGTGCCACTAAGCCGTTGGAAACGAGTTGCGCTTCAGCGCCTGAGGTATGCTTTTCGAGCTTTTCGTCCCCCGAAGTCGCTGCGGTAAACTCTCAACTCCACCGCCAAATAAAAAAGCCAGCCTCCTCTCGGAGACTGGCCCTTGCAAAGCCCTTTTACAGCGCGCTCATGTTCGACAAGAACTCGCCGTTCGCCTTGGTCTTGCTCAACTTATCAATCAGCAACTCCATCGCTTCCACCGGAGACAACGGGTTCAAAACTTTCCGTAGCACCCAGATTCGCGACAGATCCTCGCGCGGAATCAGCAGCTCTTCCTTACGCGTGCCCGACCGTTGAATGTCGATCGCCGGGAACACCCGCTTATCCACCAGCTTGCGCTCCAGAATAATTTCCGAGTTGCCCGTGCCTTTGAACTCTTCAAAGATCACATCGTCCATGCGCGATCCAGTGTCAATCAAGGCGGTTGCAATTATTGTTAAAGATCCGCCTTCTTCAATATTCCGCGCCGACCCAAAGAACCGCTTCGGACGCTGCAGCGCATTCGAATCCACGCCGCCCGACAGCACCTTGCCCGATGGCGGAACAATCGTGTTGTAAGCCCGCGCCAGTCGCGTAATCGAATCCAGCAAAATCACGACATCGCGCTTGTGCTCAACCAATCGCTTCGCCTTTTCGATCACCATCTCGGCGACCTGCACGTGTCGCGCCGCAGGCTCATCAAACGTCGAAGAAATTACTTCGCCCTTCACCGACCGCTGCATGTCCGTAACTTCTTCCGGACGCTCATCGATCAGCAGCACCATCAGCACCACTTCCGGATGGTTCGTCGTAATCGAGTTCGCCACGTTCTGCAGCAGCATGGTCTTGCCGGCGCGCGGCGGAGAAACAATCAGCCCGCGCTGTCCCTTGCCGAGGGGAGTGAGCAAATCCATCACTCGCGCGCTCGCATTCTCGCGCGTGGTTTCCAGCTTCAGCCGCTCCTGCGGATACAGCGGAGTCAAATTGTCGAACAGAATTTTATTGCGCGCTTCGTCCGGCGATTCAAAGTTCACCGCCTCAATCTTCACCAGCGCAAAATATTTCTCGCCCTCATGCGGAGGCCGCACCTGCCCGCTGATCGTGTCGCCCGTTTTCAAATCAAATTTTCGGATCTGCGACGGCGATACGTAAATATCATCCGGCCCCGGCAAATAGTTGTAGTCCGGCGACCGCAGAAAGCCGTAGCCGTCAGGCAGAATTTCCAGCACGCCTTCGGCGAAAATGTGCCCTTCTTTTTCGCTCTGCGCTTGCAGGATTTTGAAGATGAGATCCTGCTTGCGCAGTCCGCTGGCACCGGGCAGCTCCAGGGTCCTTGCGATCTTGGTCAGCTCGGTGATGTTCTTTTCTTTCAGTTCAGCAATGGTCATGATTCACCTAAACCCGTGCACTAAAAATGATTCGTTAGTGTCTGCGGGAGATTTTCAAAGGAGGGTATTCAGGGAAGACAAAACACAGCAATTAGGAGGCGGGCGGACTGGGCTGCTTTTAAGCAGCCCGCCTTTGTGCCTCAGCAAAATTTTCCGGCTCCGACAGAATTTCCTGCCGCTCCGCGCCTGCGATCCGGTCCAACACACCGTTCATCGTTTCCTGGATTCTGGTGCTGGGCCGGTGGAACTTCCGCGTGGCCTTGGAGGCGAGCTGGCATAACATATAACGATTCCTTAAGGTTTGTAAAGCGTCAAACACACGATCAGAGCGCATAGTCTTTCTGCTCCTTCCTTATGTATATGTATGAACGTCTTCGCTTTCGCTTTATTCCCGAGGACACTGGGCAGAACCAAACAGCCCTAACCCGCTGAATCCAATAAGGTTTATAAAGGAGTTAGCGCACTTCCTACCCACAATAGATGCGCAACCAGACCCCGAAGATGCTTGTTTTTCCTGATTTGGGCTCAAAGGCCGAGGTGGTTAACAGCAGGCCTGGAGCCTTTCGGATGTCCTGTGGAACAACATACTTTATCCGGAAACCAGCAGCGGGTCAACCCCTTTTTCGCGGAGCGACAGATAGCTTTGAAAAGGCGCGGCTTTCAGCCGCGCCGTAAAGCCACAAAACTTACCTGCGGCTTTAGCCGCTCTCACTTCACCGTAACCGTCACATACACCGTATGAATCGGCTTATATCCATTATTCGGATTGATGTCCATAATCTTCAATTGATACGTTCCTGCCCCCGGTAGCGTCACATTCTGATTCATAAACACGCTATTCACTCCCACTCCCGTCGGCGACTGCGCCAGCTTCACTCCGCG
Organism: Candidatus Acidiferrum sp.; assembly: GCA_035602195.1. Classification (GTDB taxonomy): domain Bacteria; phylum Acidobacteriota; class Terriglobia; order Terriglobales; family Acidobacteriaceae; genus Sulfotelmatobacter. Next base: position 5,184 of record DATNMU010000106.1, on the reverse strand, counting down.
CGTATTGTCCCAGACCTCAATGTGATCCACCAGCGGCGTACTCGACCCCTTTTGTTCGTACGCGTAAGCGTTGATCGGCACCGTAGTCGTCGGCCAGGTCGAACCATTCGCCGGCGAATTCACGAACACCCCCGTACCCGATGCCACCGTGAAGCTCACATTCGTCTTATGCAGAGGCTGGCTCGCCCCGCTCACATCCTGAATCGTCAGCGTATATTTCCCCGGAGCGAACGCATACCGTTGGTTGATACTCGTCCCAATCGGTGAGTCTCCCAGCTTCTCGCCCCCATTCCACACTTCCAGCCGGTCGATTCCCGAACTCGATTTTTCCGCCCCCGCTTCCACCGCAAATGCGCTCACCGGCACCAGCATGCTCTGCGTCGAATTGTTCGCGGGAGTTTTCACAAACACCCCATACCCCGTCGACACCGTGTAACTCACGATTTCCTGATGCAAAACCGCATAGCTCGGCGCGTCCCCGACGCTCACGACTTTCATCTGATGCACTCCATTGCCACTCACCGCGAATGCCCGATCAATCGTCTTGCTGAACACGTTCCCCAGCTTCGTCGCCTTTCCATTGAACGTGTCCCACACTTCCATGTGGTGCACCGCCACGCCTAACTCTGACGCTGCCGCATTCACCAGAACCGACGTCCCCTGTGTGCTTCCATTCGCCGGAGAATCAATCACCACGCTCCCCGCGCCCGCGCGAAAAAAGTCTGACATATCCGCCGCGCTCGCCGACCATCCCGGATACGTCTCGATCCCCAGCGAATCCAGCATGGTTCGCAGCGTGTTCTGGTGCTTATACGCCAGCTCGGAAACGTAGCCGGACTTTACGTTCGGCCCAATCACAGTCGTAAAAACTTTCCCCGCCCCGTCGCCACTACCATTGTCAAACGTAACGATCAACAACCCGCTCCCCCCCGCCTTGAAGTCCGGCAGGTTGAGCATCGGAGTCAGGTTACTGCTCAAAAAATTATCCGTGGCGTTCAGCGAGGAGCAACTGTCGTGCATATCCCAACATCCATCCGGCGCAATAATCGCGAACCTGGGCAATGTGCCATTGGCCACATCGATCCCGAACTGCTCAAAGTCCACAACGTTCCCCTGCGAGCCGAATGCGTTGCTCAAAATCTCCTCGTACCACACCGCCGCATTATGGCGCGCATAGTAGTGCGTATACGGAGGCTGGTTCGCCGTGTTGAAGTCCGGAACATTCACGTTCCCGCCCGCGTTCAAATAATTCTGCACGTAGACCTTCCACGTCACCGGCCGGTTATCCATTAGCTGAAAAATGTTCTCGTCCGTGATCGGATCTTTGGCCGAGGAGGTCACACAACTATTCATTTTGTTGCAATTGTTCCCCGTGCAATTAAAATTATGGCTCCCCGAAGGCATGCTGCACGCCGGCGCGCCTCCACAGGAGTACTGCGATTCGCAACTCCCCGAAGCCAGATATAAGTAATCCAGCAGCGATCCACTCACATCCGACACATAATTGTTGGCGTATCCATACTTCTTCCCCTGGCTCGACAGCCAACTCATGCCATTCGGAAATGCAGTGTTAAACGAAGTGTTTTCCTCCACGACCAAAACCACATGCTGCGCCAAAGGAACGCTTTGAGCGAAAGCTGACTGAAAAAGAAGCAAAACCACTACGCAGGTGAAGATCAAACACAATGTCGTGAGACGGGCGGAAAGGTTCCTGGGACTGCGCATACGCGATTCCTCATAAACAGCTTGTCTGGGATGGGTGAAGCAGCTTGCTCCCGCGTGCACACACTTTCAGCGGCCCAGGTTTGGGGGAACCCGGGCAGTGAACCGGCCAGAATGTGTCACGAGAAATTGAGTAATACCCTCTTTGCAGCTGTGACACAAGGTATCAAAAGTTTTAGTTCTCCCGAGGTTCTGAAACGGGACGGCCCAGATCAGAACCATGTAGAGCGGGCGCCCCCGCCCTTGCCCTTTGCCCGTGTGGAGCGGACACTCCTGTCCGCTGCCTTTGACGTTGATTTCGCTCTTGTGGTTGATTTTCGCTATGGCGATATTTCACCAGTTGAGAACTTCCCGCTATACGATAGTGCCATGTTGCTTCGCTTGAATAGGGTTGTCGCCGTGGTAGCCACAGTGCTTGTATTCGCCTCGTGCGAACGGCACCGGGTATCGCCACCGCCAGATACGGTCATTGTGCGTGTATATCGTGATCGGAAATCCGACTTCGCGCGCCAACTCGACCGCAAGTTTTACGAGTTCACCAGTGCACACCACACAACTAGGTCGGGGAAGTGGATATTTGTTGCAACGGTCGAACCGTACCATTACGTGGAGGAACTTGGCGGGAAGGTCGCGACGATTAAACCCCAGTTGGTCGTGCTGGACCACGCAAGCGATGCTAGTCTCATCCGGGGCATGGATGTAAACATCACGCAGGCAAGGAGTGCCTGCGGTGCGAATCGAATGTGCCCGGCCTTCATTCCATCTTGGGTATCAGGCGAGCAACTGGAAGCCGCAAAGCAGGTTCTAGACGCCGTCTCAGTAGAGTCTCGCTGACGCTATCAGGCGATTACACGTTTTGACCGCTGCTCAGTTAGTGCTATGGCGATTTTTCGACAATTGCGCCACGGTCAGTTGTCCAGGGCACGGCGTTCTTGCGTGCTTCCCGCCAAAGGTACACGGCGGACGAGACTTTACAGCACCGGATCTATTGTGGAAGCAACAAGTTGCGCGTCGGAGGCAGACGGCCACTGAACTGCACCAGTAAGCCTGAGTGAGGCATCCTTCTCCTCTTTCAGGTTCCCTGAAACTAAGTCAGCCCATCTGAAGTTCTCTTCTTCTTAGCCACTACAACCCTTGGGAGGTTGCCTATATGTTTACACGCAATGTCTCTTTCCATCTGAAGTCAAATATGTTGTCCGATTACACGCGCACTTTTGAGAAAGATATTCTGCCTTTGCTGCACAAGCAGAATGGCTTTAAAGACGAAATCACGTTGGCCGGTCCGGGCGGAGTGGATGTGACCGCGATCAGTATGTGGGAAAGCAAGAAAGATGCCGACAACTACAACACCAACACCTATCCGCAAGTGTTGAAGACGCTGGCAAGATTCATCGAGGGCACGCCCCAGGTTCACACCTTTGACGTGGTCACCTCGACCCTCAAGCAGCACGAACTCGTGACCGCATAACTGCACTCTGGAGTTGGTCAGCCAGGAAGATGCGGATCCAAGTCCGCCTCTTTCGGGCCGCATAAACCAACCCTGCGTCGGCTGTGTTTTTAGTCTCCGCGATTAGGCCATTACATTCATTGAGAGCCGGGCAAGCCCGGACCAATGAGTGTAATGGCGATTTCTCGCCAACAAATCCCTACGGTCGGATGGTAACTAGCTACCCCAGTCGAACTTGATTGATGGGGAGCAAGTCATTCCAACGCCTTTAATCGTAGTGGTGCCCTTATGGTGGCCAGATACAAAGGGCATCAGAGCGAACTGGATGTTGCCTTCGTTATCTGCCTTGGTCTTCACCGGATGCTTCTCGCCATATGATTCGCTATCGAAAGACACGTCGCTGTTGGGAGGGAACCCAGTACCTGCAAAGTATGCCAGTTCGAAATGTGGAAGCAGACGTTCGACACTCAGGGTGCAATCTTTGTCCTTTGCAAAGATGGGGTCGGGCACGATAACAAAAGCCACCCTGTTGTCGCCAGAGACGAGGGCCAGGCGGTACGGCTCACCTTTCGCTGGATCGAAAGTGAAATCTATGGGGTCATCCTTCTTCGAGGCGTCACCGCACTGTTCTGAAGTCCTCCCTGCACACATCAAAACCCCGCCTTTCCCAATGGTGACTCCCTGCATGACCGGCGAGGGTTTCGCCTGCCCAACAGGCCAACTCATGTATGTGTAGACTTTATCGGAAGGCAACCCCGATACAAAAAGACTGTACGTTACTAGCGATCCTTGGCGTCCCGTTTGCTTCGCTTGGATGGAAGCACCGGGACTAGATAGCTTGGTCTTCCATGCGACATGAGCCTTGATAAGAGCTTGGCTGGCCTCGGCTGCACTTGTTTCCACATCGGTTTGTCCACAGATCAGAGTCGAGGAACACACTAGCAGGAACAATGCGTTTGCAGTCGGGCCAAAGGAGATTCTCATATACCTTTCCTTTCTGCATTAGAACGTCAAGCATTGTGTCATCAATTCGCGAGTAGTGGAAGACTGATTGACGAAATCAGGCGTGGGTGTTGAAAAAGTCACGTCGATTAGCGGGATGAGAATCGGCAGAAGCATGTTAGAAGAAAGCATTCGCCATGCTCTGTTGGATTCTCATCGTCGGAGGCCTGCTGATCATGATGGGGCAACACGACCGGTCCGAAGCGCTGTTCTACTATTTTCGTCTGGAAGATCAGGTTCCTGAGACTCATCTACTGCGGCTGATCGAAAAGCACATCAGCTTTGGCTTTGTGCGGGAGAAGCTGAAGGCCAGTTACAGCGATACTGGCCGTCCTTCGATTGATCCCGAACTTCTGCTGCGCATCCTCTTGATCGGGTATTTGTACGGCATCACTAGCGAACGGAAACTGGTGGAGGAACTGCGCATGCACCTGGCGTGGCGCTGGTTCACCGGTCTGGGGTTCGATCAGGAGATCCCGCATCACTCCACGTTCTCCAAAAACCGGCATGGACGGTTTCAGGAATCGAAGCTGTTCGAGGAGTTGTTTGAGCAGATCGTGAAGCAGTGTATGGAAGTGGGATTGGTGCAGGGCAAGCACCTGTCGGTCGATGGCAGTTTCGTGGAAGCGAATGCGGCGAAGGAAAGCCGCATTCCGCGCGAGCAGTTCGCGGAAGCGGCGCAGGTGAACCAAACTGTGCGCCAGTACTTGGTGGAACTGGAGCAGCAGAATCCCACCGAGGAGCCAGTGCATCAGCAGGACCAAGTATCGACCACGGATCCAGATTCCACTTATGCGACCAAGGGCGGCACGCCGGCCCGACTGGGGTACTACGACAACTATCTGATCGACAACCACAGTTGCGTCATCGTGGGAGTACAAGCGACAGCAGCACGGATGAGTCAGGAAACGGTGGCTGCGCAGGACATGCTCACTCGCTTCACGCAATGGCAAGGACGAGAGCCAGAATCGGTGGCGGCCGATACGACCTACGGGAACGGCGAGTTCTTGCAA